>NZ_JBSGTG010000001.1:0-38163 GCF_053607285.1 Streptomyces sp. NPDC055140
CAGGCCACGCACCTGGTGCGTGGCCGCCCTTCCGGCTGTCTCAGACGCGCTGTTTGTCGCGTCGCAGGGCCACCCAGGCCATGTCTCCCAGCCACACGATGAGCACGGCTCCGGCCAGTTGGAGCAGGTGACGGGTCCAGTCGATGCCCTTGGTGTCGTTGACACCGATCCAGGTGGCGACCGAGTTGCCCAGCACGCTGCCGATGATTCCGAAGATCACGGTCAGCCACAGGGGGATCTGCTGCTTGCCCGGCAGGATCGCCTTTGCGATCAGTCCGAGCACCAGACCCACGATGATCGCCCACAACCAGCTCATGTCGTCGCCTCCTCTGTGGCGCGCTGTGCGCATCTGCGCCCAGTCTCGGCTTGTCCGCCATACAGCGCATGTCGGGCGCACCCGTACGCGGTACGGCGCAGGCAAGTACGCACAGGCCGGGCCCGCCCCGGTCTCGAACGCAGAGGAAGCCGGGCGTACCGTGGAGACAGTCCGGACCGGGGAGAGTCCGGCATGGCAGGCAGGCGGTGGAATGCGATGCGGAAGCAGAGCAGCGGCGAGGTCTTCCGGATCACCGGGGCGAGGCAGAGTCTCGCCGACGACGTCCGCGGCAGGCAGCGCCGCTATGTCATCTCGATGTCGGTCCGCACCCTCGCCGTGATCCTCGGCGCGGTCCTGTGGAACATCGAACGCCCGGTCGCGATCGTGGCCCTGGTGCTCGGTCTGGTGCTCCCCTACGTCGCCGTGGTGATCGCCAACGCGGGCCGGGAGAACGTCCCTTCGCTGCCGTCGACCTTCGTGTCCCCGCCGGTGCGGCCGATGCTCACGCCGCCCGCGGCCACCGGCCCGGCGGAATCCGATCCGGAGGACAACGCCGGAGCGCACGACGAGGAGCGGCTTGATCACTTGGGTGACCGCGGCTGACCACCGACGATCCGCAAAGCTCAAGAAAAGCTCAGATCAATCATGTAGTTCCGGTGCCGGGCGGCCGGTCCCCCATGACATACTTCGTACGCGCTCCGCATCCCCCGTCGGAGCGACGGACCGACGCCGGGCAGCTCCCCCCGTGGCTGCTCGGCGTCGCCTTTGTTCGGGCGCGTATGTGTTTGGGGCGGTACCTGTGAGTGACGAAAACCCGATCTGTTCCGCCAAGGGCTGCCGTGTCGACGCGGTCTGGGTGCTCGCCTGGAACAACCCGAAGCTGCACACGCCGGAGCGGCGCAAGACGTGGCTCGCGTGCGACGAACACCGCGAGCATCTCTCCCAGTTCCTCGGTGTGCGCGGCTTCCTGAAGGACGTCGTCACACTGAAGGACTGGGAGTCCGGGGACCACGAGGGCTGAGGCCCCGGGTCAGCCGCCGATCGCGGACATCGGGCGCTCGGGCTGGAGGAACGTCGGGTCGTCCAGGCCGGAACCGGCCTTCTTGCCCCACATGGCGAGCTTCCAGATACGGGCGATCTCGTCGTCCCCGCTGTCCGAGCGCAGCGCCGCGCGCAGGTCCGTCTCCTCGCTGGCGAACAGACAGGTACGCACCTGTCCGTCGGCGGTGAGCCGAGTGCGGTCGCAGGCCGAGCAGAACGGGCGGGTGACGGAGGCGATGACGCCGACGCGCTGCGGTCCGCCGTCCACCAGCCAGCGCTCGGCGGGGGCGGAGCCCCGCTCGCCGGAGCCTTCGGGCGTGAGGTCGAAGCGCGTGCGCAGGGACGCGAGGATGTCACCGGCGGTGATCATGCCGTCGCGCTTCCAGCCGTGCTGGGCGTCCAGCGGCATCTGCTCGATGAAGCGCAGCTCGTAGTCGTGCTCGACGGCCCAGGCCAGGAGTTCGGGTGCCTCGTCGTCGTTCAGCCCCGGCATCAGCACGGAGTTGACCTTGACGGGGGTGAGGCCGGCTTCGCTTGCGGCTTCGAGGCCGGCGATGACGTCCTTGTGGCGGTCGCGCCGGGTGAGGGTCTTGAAGACGTCGGGGCGCAGGGTGTCCAGCGAGACGTTGACCCGGTCGAGGCCGGCCTGCTCGAGGGCGGCGGCGGTGCGCTTGAGTCCGATCCCGTTCGTCGTCAGGGACATCTGGGGGCGGGGCTCCAACTGGGCCACGCGCTCCACGATGCCGACGAGGCCGGGGCGCAGCAAGGGCTCGCCGCCGGTGAACCTGACCTCCGTGATGCCAAGCTGGGTGACGGCGATCCGGATGAGCCGGACGATCTCGTCGTCCGTGAGCAGATCGGGCTTGGCCAGCCACTGGAGGCCCTCTTCGGGCATGCAGTACGTACACCGGAGATTGCACCGGTCGGTCAGTGAGACCCGGAGGTCGGTAGCCACTCGGCCATAAGTGTCGATCAGCACGTGGGCCCCCTCTCCGATGCGGATCTGATAGTCCGACCCTACGTGATGGGTCTGGCATGAGCGGTCTCCAGATCCCACGGGAGCGGGACGGCCGCATCGTAGATCCGTACGAGGATCCGCGAAGCGGCCGTCCGAATCCCGGGGTCAGTGGGCTCCCGTACCGGTGAGGGAGCGGACTTCGAGCTCCGCGTACTTGCCGGCGTCCGCCTTCTCCTTGGACAGGACGGTGCCGAGCCAGCCGAGCAGGAAGCCGACCGGGATCGAGATGATGCCCGGGTTCTCCAGCGGGAACCAGTGGAAGTCGACGCCCTTGAACATGGACGTCTTCGGGTTGCCGGAGACGACCGGTGAGAACAGCACCAGGAAGACCGCCGCGAAGAGGCCTCCGTAGATCGACCAGAGCGCACCCTGGGTGGTGAAGCGCTTCCAGAAGAGGCTGTAGAGGATCGTCGGCAGGTTCGCGGAGGCGGCGACCGCGAAGGCGAGCGCGACCAGGCCGGCCACGTTCAGGTCGCGGGCGAGGGCGCCGAGGCCGATGGAGACGATGCCGATGAAGACGGTCGCCCAGCGGGCCGCCTTCATCTCCTGCTTCTCGGAGGCCTTGCCCTTCTTGATGACGTTCGCGTAGATGTCGTGCGCGAACGAGGAGGACGAGGCGAGGGTCAGGCCCGCGACGACCGCGAGGATCGTGGCGAAGGCGACCGCCGAGATCGTCGCGAGGAGGATCGCGCCCCACGTCGAGTCGACCCCGCCGAGGTGGAGGGCGAGCAGCGGCGCCGCGGTGTTGCCCGCCGGGTTGGACGCGATGATCTCTTCCGGCTTGATGAGGGCGGCGGCGCCGAAGCCGAGCGCGATCGTCATCAGGTAGAAGGCGCCGATGATGCCGATAGCCCAGTTCACGGACTTACGGGCGGCCTTGGCGGTGGGGACCGTGTAGAAGCGGATCAGGATGTGCGGCAGTCCCGCGGTGCCGAGGACGAGCGCGATGCCGAGCGAGATGAAGTCGATCTTCGACGTCGACGTGGCGCCGTACTTGAGTCCGGGCTCCAGGAACGAGGCGCCCTTCCCGCCGTTGGACGCCGCCTTGCCGAGCAGGTCGGAGATGTTGAAGTTGAACTTCAGCAGGACCAGGAAGGTGAGCAGGATCGTGCCCGCGATCAGGAGCACGGCCTTGACCATCTGGACCCAGGTGGTGCCCTTCATGCCGCCGATGGTGACGTAAACGATCATGAGAAGGCCGACGAGGGCGACGATACCGACCTTGCCCGCGTCGGACGTGATGCCGAGGAGCAGCGAGACGAGGACGCCCGCGCCCGCCATCTGCGCGAGCAGGTAGAAGATCGAGACGACGATCGTGGAGGTGCCGGCGGCGGTGCGGACCGGGCGCTGGCGCATCCGGTACGCGAGGACGTCACCCATCGTGTAGCGGCCGGAGTTGCGCAGCGGCTCGGCGACCAGGAGCAGGGCGACGAGCCAGGCGACGAGGAAGCCGATGGAGTAGAGGAAGCCGTCGTAACCGAAGAGGGCGATGGCTCCGGCTATACCGAGGAACGAGGCCGCGGACATGTAGTCGCCGGAGACGGCGAGTCCGTTCTGGAAGCCGGTGAACTGGCGCCCGCCCGCGTAGAAGTCGGAGGCGTTCCTGGTCTGGCGACCCGCCCAGACGGTGATCACCAGGGTGGCGAGGACGAACACCGCGAACAGGGAGATGATCAGCGGCCGGTGCTCGCTCGCCTCACCCGCGGCGAGTACCTGCGTGACTGCGGGGCTCATGCGCCGCCCTCCATCCGGGACTTGATCGCCTCGGCCTTGGGGTCGAGCTTGGTGGCGGCGTGGCGGGAGTACCACCAGGCGATGAGGAACGTGGTCAGGAACTGGGCGAGGCCGAGGACCAGCGCGACATTGATGTTGCCGAAGAGCTTGGTGCCCATGAAGTCGCCCGCGTAGTTCGACAGCAGTACGTACAGCAGGTACCAGGCGATGAAGGCGACCGTCAGGGGGAAGGCGAACGAGCGGTGCGCGTGGCGCAGTTCGGCGAACTCCGCGCCCTCCTGCTCCGCGATGAATTCCTCCGTGGAGGGCGGTGCGGGTCGGTTGCGGGAGCCGCCTTTCGGCGGTGGCGGTGCATCGGTGGCCACGGAGTCTCCTCGCGGTGCGGGTGCGGCGGGTGAAACGGACATGTGGTTCTCAGACCTCACAGTGATCTGGATCACCTGGGCCGGGTGGCGATGGTAGGGCTACCCGGCGTGATCCGACAGGGGGCGGGGATCGTGCGCATGCCCCCTGCTCAACGTCACGGGGGCGCGCGCACACCGGTTCAACTGCGTTGCCCAGTCATGCGCTTTCTTTGGGATTTCATTGCTGGCCTGCGAGGACCCGGGATACGTTCACCCGAGCACCACGCGTCATGCACCTGCCCGGGCACCAACTGTGTTCGGGCTTTTCCATATACGACGGATGATGTGGAGATCCCATGGCTCATCTGCGCTCCAGACGCCGGCTGGCGCTCACCCTGCCGCTCGGCCTCGCGCTCACTGCGTCCCTCGGCTTCCTGCCCGGCGCCGCGTCGGCCGCACCCGCCGACCCCCCCGCCGCCACGGCCGGTTCGGCCACCGCCGACGCCGGGGCACTCGCGTACGTCGTGAACACCAGGACGGACCACCGCACCCTCGCGTCCGTGAAGAAGGCGATCGCCGACGCCGGCGGGACCCTCGTCGCCTCGTACGACCGGATCGGCGTGATCGTCGTCCACACGTCGAACCCGGACTTCGGCCGGCAGATCCGTGCCGTCAAGGGGGTGCAGTCGGCGGGCGCCACGCGTACGTCCCCGCTGGTCGCCGCCGGCACCACGGACGAGGGAGCCGCCCAGGTCCTGTCGAAGGCACAGGCCAAGTCCCTTGCCGCGCACGCCACTTCGGGCGCCGAGCCGCTCGAGGCCGACCAGTGGGACCTGCGGGCGATCGGCGCCGACAAGGCCGCGAAGATCAACCCGGGCAGCCGCGACGTCACCGTCGGCGTCATCGACACCGGCGTCGACGACACCCACCCCGACCTCGCCCCGAACTTCTCCGCCTCGCAGTCCGCGAACTGTGTCGGCGGCAAGGCGGACACGTCGCCCGGCGCGTGGCGCCCCTACGACCCGGCCGAGGACTACCACGGCACGCACGTCGCCGGTGAGATAGCCGCGGCCCGCAACGGCATAGGCGTCGCCGGGGTCGCTCCCGGTGTGAAGGTCGCGGGCATCAAGGTCAGTGACCCCAACGACGGCCTCTTCTACCCGGAGAACGTGGTCTGCGCCTTCGTGTTCGCCGCCGACCACGGCGTCGAGGTCACCAACAACAGCTATTACGTGGACCCTTGGCTCTACAACTGCATGGACGACCCGGACCAGAAGGCCATCGTCGACGCGGTCAACCGGGCCCAGCTGTACGCCCAGAAGAAGGGCACCCTCAACCTGGCGTCGGCCGGCAACTCCAACGACGACCTGGACTCGGACGCACTCGTCGACGACTCCAGCCCCGACGACTCGACGCCGGTCCACCGCACGATCGACCCGCACAAGTGCTTCGACATCCCGACGCAGCTGCCGGGCGTCGTCACCGTCAGCGCCTCGGGTCCGACGGGTGCCAAGGCGTACTACTCCAGCTACGGCAAGGGTGTCATCGACATCGCGGCGCCGGGCGGCGACAAGTTCCAGTTCCCGGACACCCCGTCGAAGAACGGCCGCATCCTGTCGACGATGCCGGGCGGCCAGTACGGCTTCCTCCAGGGCACGTCGATGGCGTCGCCGCACGCCGCCGGTGTCGCCGCGCTGCTCAAGTCGGCGCACCCGAAAGCCACTCCGGCCCAGCTCCAGGCCCTGCTCAAGGCCGAGGCCGACAACCCGGGCTGCCCCTCGGACCCGTACGACGGGGACGGCGACGGTGTCGTCGACGCCACCTGCGAGGGCGGGAAGCACGTCAACGGCTTCTACGGCTTCGGCATCGTCGACGCGCTCGACGCCGTCAAGAAGTGACGCGGACGCGACCCGCCGAGCAGCCCCGCACCAGAGGCACTCGGGGTGGCTCCGGCCGCCTGCCGCTCCACGCATCCCGAACGCAACGAACCCAGGAGACACCATGACGGCGCCCCTCGCGCGCTCCCGCTCCATCCGCCGTTCGATAGCCATCCCGGCCGGGATGGCCATGGCCACGGCGCTCGCGTTCCTGCCGAACGCGACCGCGTCGGCCGCGGGTCAGGCCCCTCAGGCCCCGGTCGCCACGGACGGCCCCTCGCTCAGCTATGTGGTCAACGTCCGTTCCGGACACGGCACTTCGGCCGCCGTCCAGAAGGAGATCACCAAGGCCGGCGGCACCGTCGTCATCGCGTACGACAAGATCGGTGTCATCGTCGCGCACTCCTCGAACCCGGACTTCGCGAAGACCATCCGCAAGGCCCGCGGGGTCGACTCGGCGGGTGCCACGCGCACCGCCCCGCTGCCCGCCCAGTCCACGACCGACCTCGGCACCCCGAAGGCGCTGACCGCCACCCAGCTGGCGGCCACGGCCGGTCAGGCCGCCGCCGGGCAGGACCCGCTGGAGCCCTTGCAGTGGGACCTGCCCGCCATCAAGGCGGACAAGGCGCACGAGAAGTCCCTCGGCAGCAGGAAGGTCACCGTCGCGGTGATCGACACCGGCGTCGACGACACCCACCCGGACATCGCGCCGAACTTCGACCGCGGGGCGTCCGCGAACTGTGTGTCGGGCAAGCCGGACACGACGGACGGCGCCTGGCGTCCCAGCGCCTCGGAGAGCCCGCACGGCACGCACGTCGCGGGTGAGATCGCGGGCGCCAAGAACGGCGTCGGCATCACGGGTGTCGCGCCCGGCGTGAAGGTCTCGGGCATCAAGGTGGGCAACCCGGACGGCTTCTTCTACACGGAGGCCGTGGTGTGCGGCTTCGTGTTCGCGGCCGAGCACGGCGTCGACGTCACCAACAACAGCTATTACACCGACCCGTGGTACTTCAACTGCACGGACGACCCGGACCAGAAGGCCCTGGTGAAGGCCGTCGCGCGGGCCTCGCAGTACGCGGAGAAGAAGGGCGCCGTGAACGTCGCGGCGGCGGGCAACGAGAACTACGACCTCGCCTCCGACGAGATCACCGACCCGTCGAGCCCGAACGACACGACCCCGGGCGACCGGGTCGTCGACCCGTCCAAGTGCTTCGACATCCCGACGCAGCTGCCGGGCGTCGTCACGACCGCGGCGACCGGGGCCAAGGGCCTCAAGTCGTCGTTCTCCAACTACGGTCAGGGCACCATCGACATCGCGGCCCCCGGCGGCGACTCGACGGCGTACCAGAAGCCGGCGCCGCCCGCCACGAGCGGCCTGATCCTCGGCCCGCTGCCCGGCGGCAAGTGGGGCTACATGGCCGGTACGTCGATGGCGTCCCCGCACGTCGCCGGCGTCGCCGCGCTGATCAAGTCGACGCACCCGCACGCCTCCGCGGCGGCCGTGAAGGCGCTCCTGTACGCACAGGCCGACGCCACGCCGTGCACCGACCCGTACGACATCGACGGCGACGGCAAGGTCGACGCGGTGTGCGAGGGCGGCAAGAACAAGAACGGCTTCTACGGGCACGGCATCGCCGACGCCCTGGACGCGGTGACCAAGTAACCGCGTAGGCATGGCAGTTCAGGTGGGCCGGGCGGTTGCGTCCGGCCCACCTGTGTCGTTCCGGAGGCCGTGCGCGATAGTGCCTGCATGACACATGCACCGGTGGGTGAGGGAACGCGGGCGGCCTGGGCAGCGCTCGGCGGCGACCCGGCCCTGACCTCGCACCTCGCATCCGTGGTAAGGGAAGGGGCGCTGCCCGCGCGGCTGCCCGTGATCGACCTGGCACGCGCGTGCGTGGGCGCGTGCTCGCTGGCCGCGGCCGAGCTGGCCGCCCGGCGCACCGGACGGCCCGTACCCCGCGTGGTCGTCGACGACGGTGCCCTGGCCACCGCGTTCGTCAGCGAGCGGCATCTGCTGATCGACGGGCGCGCGACGGTCAACTTCGCGCCGCTGTCCCGGTTCTGGCACACGGCGGACGGGTGGCTGCGCACCCACGCCAACTATCCGCACCACCGGGCACGGCTCCTGGCCGCCCTCGGGCTCGGCGACGACGCGTCCGTGGAGCGGGTCGCCGCGCTGCTCGCGGAGCGGTCGGCCGCCGAGGTCGAGGAGACCGTGTACGCCGCCGGGGGCCTGGCCGTCGCCCTGCGCACCATGGAGGAATGGGCCGCGCACCCTCAGGCAGTGGCGATCGCCGGGCGGCCGCTGCTCGACCGGGAGCGGCTCGACAAGGCGGCGCCCCGGTCGCTGCCCCCGCTCACGGGCGACCCGCTGCTGCCCGCGTCCGGCCTTCGCGTCCTCGACCTGACGCGGGTCACCGGCGGTCCCGTCGCCACACGCACCCTCGCGCTGTTCGGCGCGGACGTGCTGCGCGTCGACGCCCCGCAGCTGCCGGAGGATCCGGAGGCGCACGCGGACACCGGGTTCGGGAAGCGGTCCACGCGGCTCGATCTGACGGGCGCGGCGGACCGGCGCGCCTTCGAGGACCTCCTCGCGGACGCGGACGTCGTCGTGACCGGCTACCGGCCCGGCGCCCTCGACCGGTTCGGCCTCGCCCCCGAGGCGCTGGCCTCCCGCAGGCCCGGGCTCGTCGTGGCGCAGCTGTCCGCGTGGGGTGCGTACGGGCCGTGGGGCGAACGGCGCGGCTTCGACAGCGTGGTGCAGGTGGCCACGGGCATCGCGGCCGTCGAGGGGTCCGGGGAGCGGCCGGGGGCATTGCCCGCGCAGGCCCTGGACCACGGCACGGGCTATCTCCTGGCGGCGGCCGTCCTGCGCGCCGTCACCGAACAGCTGGACGAGGGCGGCACGCGCGCGCTGCGGCCGGCGCTCGCCCGGACCGCGCACTGGCTGACGCGGGAGCTCCCGCACGGGCCCAGCGCGGCCACGGAGACGTACGACGCCGAGAACCCGGAGCGCTGGCTCACGAAGACCGACAGTCCCGCGGGACGGCTGCGGCACGCGCTGCCGCCGGCCGGATTCACCGGAGGGCCCGTCAACTGGGCGCGCCCGCCAGGGCTTTGGGGTGCCGACTCGCCCGAGTGGCGGCATGGCTGAAGCCGCCCGCTCAGGCGGAATGACACTGCGCCAGTTGTTTTCCTGGACTTGCCCGGATCTGTCACACCTGGTGAAGATCATGTGGTGAGTTCCATACGACCGACCACCGAGGTGCCCGCCCCCGGCGGGGACGACTCCGCCCTTCCCGCCCGACGGCCCGCGACCGGGCGGGCCGTCCTTGTGCTCGTCCTCGTGTCCGCGGCCGCGGTGATCCCCCTGCTCGGGCCCTCCGCCGCCCTTGACGGCACGGGAGAGGCAGCGGCGCCCGGGGTCACCGGCGTGGCGCTCCTTCGGACGGTCCTGTTCGCCGCCCTGTGCGTACAGGCGGGCGAGGTGTTCGCGGCGCGGCTGGCCCGGCGGGTGCCCGGGGCGCCGTCCGTGGACGCACCGCGCGGCTGGTCGGCGTACGCGCCCTGGGCGGGGTTCCTGGCCGCGCTGGGGCTCGCGTCGATCGTGGCGAACGGCAACCTCGTGCCGCACGCACTCTCCGACCTGGACATCGCCGGGCTCTACGGGACCAGGGACGGCACCCTCGCCCTCCTTGAGGTCAACGCCTTCGTGGTGGCGGCCCTGTGTGCTCGTTCTCGCCGCCCGGCGACCGCTCTGGCGCCGCTGGCCGCCGTCGTGGTGGCCGAGGCGCTGCGCGCCCACCCACCGGCCGAGCACACGGCGTATCTGGGCGCGGCCCTGACCGTCGTCCATCTGACGTGTGCCGCGCTGTGGGTGGGCGGTCTGTTGCACGTTCTGCGGACGTTGCGCCGCTGGCGGGCGACGGCGCCTGAGGCGGGAGCCGCGCTGCTGGGGCTCTACGCGCGCGTGGCGGCCGTCCTGCTCGCCGCCATCACGGCGACCGGTGTGTGCAGCACGCTGCGCCGGATGCCGGTCGGCACGGTCCTCGACCAGTTGGTGACGACAGCCTACGGGCGCACCCTGTTGGCGAAGGTGATCCTCGTGGCCGTCGTCTCCGTGTTCGCGCTGGCCGCGCGGGGGCGGCTGCGCCACGGCGACCTGGGGGCCGCGTACGTGCCCGCGCGCGCGGAGGTGGCCGCCTTGGGCGTGGTGGTCGCGGTGTCGGCCGTCCTGACCGCGCTGCCGCTCCCGATCCGCTGGTCGTGAACCCCCGCGCGCAGAAGGTCAGTTCGTGACGAGCACCTTGAGCGCGGTGCGCTGGTCCATCGCCTTGTAGCCGTCGGGGACGCCTTCGAGGCCGACGGTCAGGTCGAAGACGGGCGACGGGTCGATCGTGCCGTCGAGGATGTCGGGCAGCAACTGCGGGATGTACGTGCGCACGGGCGCGACGCCGCCACGCAGGGCGATGTTCCGGTCGAACATGACGCTCAGGTCGAGACCGGTGCCGCTGCCGTGCGGCACGCCGACGAAGCCGATGGCGCCGCCGTCGCGGGTGATGTTCACGGCCGTGCTCATGGACTGCTCCGTGCCGACGGCCTCGATCACGGCGTGGGCGCCCTGGCCGCGGGTCAGCTCACGGACGGCCTCGATCGCCGCGTCACCGCGCTCGGCGACGACGTCGGTGGCGCCGAAGCGGCGCGCGATGTCGGTACGGACCTGGTGGCGGCCGAGCGCGAT
This sequence comes from Streptomyces sp. NPDC055140, assembly GCF_053607285.1. Taxonomy (NCBI): domain Bacteria; kingdom Bacillati; phylum Actinomycetota; class Actinomycetes; order Kitasatosporales; family Streptomycetaceae; genus Streptomyces; species Streptomyces sp. NPDC055140. The sequence goes on from NZ_JBSGTG010000001.1 coordinate 11,075, forward strand.
GATCCGCTCGGCGCCGAGCCGCTTGGCCGCGAGGACCGCGCACAGGCCGACGGCGCCGTCACCGACGACGGCGACCGTGGCGCCCGCGCGCGCACCCGCGCCGAGCGCGGCGTGGTGGCCGGTGCCCATGACGTCGGAGAGCGTGAGCAGCGCGGACAGGAGGTGCTCGTCGGAGGCGGCGTCGGCGGGCAGCTGGACGAGGGTGCCGTCCGCGTACGGGACGCGGACCGCTTCGCCCTGGCCGCCGTCGTAACCGACCGCGCCCCAGAAGCCGCCGTGCTCGCAGGAGGTGGTGAGGCCCTCGGTGCAGTAGTCGCAGACCCCGTCCGACCACATGAAGGGGGCGACGACCAGGTCGCCGCGCCGGACGCCGGTCACCTCGGAGCCGGTCTCCTCGACGATGCCGAGGAACTCGTGTCCGATGCGCTGGCCGGGCCGGCGTGCCGCCTCGCCGCGGTACGCCCACAGGTCGCTGCCGCAGATGCAGGCCCGCAGGACCCTGACGACGGCGTCGGTGGGGAGCTGGACGACGGGCTCCGGCACGTCCTCCACGCGCATGTCGAACGGGGCATGGATGGTGGTGGCGCGCATGAGTGGGGGTCCTTCGTGCTGGTCACAGGCGCCGCTGACGGATCGCGTGCGGGGCGCCTCAGGTGGTGGTCGTGCGCCTTTCACGGTACGCCGCCACCGGTACCGCCCGCGCGCCGAGGGGGTGTCCGAGCCCGCCGCGCGCCAGCAGGTACTGGGCGGCGAGGTAGGTGAGCATCACCCAGAAGTCGGGCCGAGGAAGCTGCGGCCAGTCGGCGACGCCGGTCGCGATGAGGGTGTCCGACAGCAGGAAGAGCGCGCCGCCCCATCCCGCCATGGCGCCCAGGCGCGAGGAGCCGTACGCCATGGCGGTCAGGAGCAGGCTGTAACCGGCGACGGGCCCGCGCATGTCGGCCGGCAGATCGGGCCACAGGAGCGCCACGGTCGTCACGAGCGCGATGCCGTACGCGGCCGCGAGGAGGGCGCCACGCGCGCGTGGCGTGCCCGCGCGCTTGAAGAGCACGAGGTAACAGACGTGTCCGGCGGCGAAGGACCCCATGCCCGCGAGGAACGCGATGTCGGCGTCGAAGAGCAGCAGCACGTCGCCGCCCCACCCGAGGAGCAGCGCGGCGGTCAGGAGCCGGGGGCCGCCTCTGACGGCGACGTACGCGGCGAGCAGCGGCATGAGGAGCGGCTTGGCGGCGGTGTGCACGGCGTCGGTCCCGGCGAGCAGGGCGATCAGGTCGACGGCGGACGCCAGGGCGAAGGCGGCGAGCAGGAGGCGTGCCGCGCGCTCACGGGTGGGGACCGGCGCCCCTCCGGGCGCCGGGGCCGGAGTCGGAGTCGGCGTCACGCGGCGCCCTCGGCTGCCTTCTCGGTGGTCTGGCCCGCAGCGGGGGCCGGGACCGGCGTGGGCGCGTCCTTCGGCTGCCACCCCGGCCCGCCGAACACCCGGCCGCCGCGCTCGCGCCAGCTGCCGGCCGCCTTCACGTCCCTGGCGATGGCCGCGTACTCGTGCGTGGCGACCCGCAGGGGGTTGTACGTGCCGATGTTCTTGGTCAGGCCGAACACCGGGCGCTCGACCTCGGGCACGAAGGACCCGAAGAGGCGGTCCCAGACGATGAGGATGCCGCCGAAGTTGCGGTCCAGGTAGCCGCCCTGGGAGGCGTGGTGGACGCGGTGGTGGGAGGGCGTGTTGAGGACGAACTCCCAGGCGCGGGGCAGTTTGTCGATGCGCTCGGTGTGGATCCAGAACTGGTAGACGAGGTTCACCGACGAGCAGAACGCGAGCGCGGCCGGGTGCACGCCGCACGCGATGAGCGGCAGGTAGAAGGGCCACACCGTCAGGCTCGTCCACGGCTGGCGCAGCGCGGTCGACAGGTTGAACTTGCGGCTGGAGTGGTGCACGACGTGGCAGGCCCACAGGATGCGGATGACGTGGTGCCCGCGGTGCGACCAGTAGTAGAAGAAGTCCTGCGCGAGGAGCATCAGCGGGATCGTCCACCACAGGATCGGCACGCGCAGCGGCGTCAGCTCGTAGACCGCCGTGTAGATCGCGACGATCGGGATCTTCCACAGGAAGTCGAAGACGAGGCTGCCGAGGCCCATGCCGATGCTCGTCGCGGCGTCCTTGGTCTCGTAGCCTGCGGCGTCGTCGTCGGGATGGATGCGTACGCTCACGATCTCGACGACGGTGAGCAGCACGAAGGCCGGGATCGACCAGAGCACGACATCGGGCAGGTTCGGCGACATGCCTGCACCGTAAAGCCGCGGACGGGCCACGGCTAGACGGTGTTACCGACAAGTATTACCTGCGGTACGTCGCTTGTTGTTGGTGCCTTCCCCCATTGATCTCCGCCGGTTCCCGCGCGTTCACTCAGACACCGGCCGCCCCCAGGAGCGACCCCGCCCCGTACGTCACGGCCATGGCGAGCGCCCCGCCCGCCATGTTCCGCCACACCGCGGGCCGCACCGCCGCCGCCCCCATCCGGGCGCTGCTCCAGCCGGTGAGGGCGAGCGCCCCCAGCACGGAGACCACGGTGACGGGCAGCCGCCAGGCGCTGGGCGGCAGGACGATCGCGAGCAGCGGCAGCAGCGCGCCCGCGGTGAAGGCGAGGAAGCTCGCCCAGGCGGCGTGCCACGGGTTGGTGAGGTCGTCGGGGTCGATGCCGAGCTCCACGCGCGCGTGCGCCCGCAGCGCGTCACGCGAGGTGAGCTGCTCTGCGGCCTCCCGCGCCACTTCCGGGCTGAGCCCTCGGTCCTCGAGCAGCCCCGTCAGCTCCACGAGTTCGGCTTCCGGGTACTCGCGCAGCTCCCGCTTCTCCTGCGCGAGCGCCGCCTTCTCCGAGTCGCGCTGCGTGGACACGGAGACGTACTCCCCCGCGGCCATCGACATGGAGCCGGCGAGCAGCCCGGCGAGGCCCGCCGTCAGGAGCGTGCTGCGGTCCTCGGTGGCGCCGGCCACGCCGACGACGAGCCCGGCGGTGGACACCACGCCGTCGTTGGCGCCGAGCACGGCGGCGCGCAGCCAGTTGAGCCTCGCTCCGAGCGCGCCGCCGTGGGACTCCTCGTGCGGTGCGTCCTGCACATCGTCAGTCACCCGACGAGCATCGCACCGTAGGTCACCAGATCCGGACCGACCCTCCCCGGGCGAACACCGGACTTGTCGCGTCCTTCGGCGCCTCGTCGAGGGGTTCGTCCAGTTCCTGGACGGTCGGTCCGACGCGGGCCGCGATCGGGTCGAGCAGGCCGAGGTCGAAGCCGTAGACGCGGGCCGTGTTGCCGCCGACCATCGCGGCGACCTCGTCGCGCGGCAGCCCCGCGTACGCGATCCGCAGCCCTTCGCGCGTGTACGGGTAGGTGCCCTCGTCGTGCGGGTAGTCGCTGCCCCACATGATCTTGTCGAGGCCGATACGGTCGCGCAGCGGCACCTCGTGCGGGCGCATGAAGCTGGCCCCCACGTAGCAGTTCTCGCGCCACACCTCGGACGGCCCCTTGCCCATCGAATCGGCCAGCCCCGCACCGAACTTGGACTCCGCCGTGTTCGCCCGCGTCGCCGCGGCCACCAGGCGCCCGTGGTAATAGTCCAGCATGTCCAGGACCCCGGGGATCCAGCCCGAACCCTGTTCGGTGAGGACCAGCTTCAGGCCGGGGTGACGGCGGAACGCGCCGCCGAACACCAGGTGCCACAGGGCCCGGTGCGAGAACCACGTCGTCTCCACCATGAACACGGCGCGCGCGGCCGGTTCGTCGCCGAGCGGCGGGGACGCCGAGCCCGCGTGGTGGTTGACCGGCACGCCGAGCTCGGCGCAGGTCGCCCAGATCGGGTCGTACGCGGCCGAGTACAGCTCGGGAAGGCCTGAGCCGGGCGGTGTGCCGGGCAGCAGCAGCCCGCCCGTGAGACCGGCGGCCGCGGCCCACCTGATCTCCTTGACGGCCTCGTCGACGTCGTTGAGGAGGATCTGGAAGACGCCCGCCCTGCGCCCCGGGGCGGCGGCGCAGAAGTCGGCGAGCCAGCGGTTGTGGGCGCGCAGCCCCGCCCAGCGCCGCGTGAACTCCTCGCGCGTCGGGGCCGGGGCCATCAGGGACGCGGACGGGAAGAACGGCGGGATCGTGTTAGGGAAGACGACCTCCGCGACGATGCCGTCCTGTTCGAGCTCGGCGATACGCCGGTCCGAGTTCCAGTTCCGGTCGGCGGTGTCCGCGAGCAGGTCGGCGTACGGATTGACGTAGCTCGCCGCCCACGCGTCGAACGCGTCGTGGTGGCGGGACTCCAAGTAGGGCCGGTAGTCGAGGAGATCGGCTCCCGCGTGGCAGTCCGCGGAGATCACGGTGTAGCGCTCGCTCATGGGGTCACCCCCAGGGTGGGGAAGTCGTGATCGGTCAGCCAGTGGCGGCCCACCTCGCGCGAGCGCGCCCAGGAGGCCTCGACGGCCGGCTGGTCGGCGTCCTGGCCGAGTTCGGCGGGGGCCGGGCCGATGCGGGCGGCCAGCGGGGCCAGTTTCTCCGTGTCGAAGCCGAAGACCTCGGCGGCGGCGAGCCCCAGCATGCGCCGGGTCTCCGCCACCGGGATGTCGTGGAAGGTCTTCTTCAGCCACGCGCGCGTGTCGGGCCAGGTGCCCTCAGGGTGCGGGAAGTCGCTGCCCCAGAGGATGTTGTCGACGCCGATCTCGTAGCGCTGGGCGAGTTCGCGGCGCTTGGTGTTGGTGGCGCAGATGAACACCTGGCGGTCCAGGTACTCGTGCGGGGAGCGTTTCAGCTCCGCGAACGGCGAGAGCTTCTTGCCGCCGTGCGCGCCCAGGTAGAGGCGGTCCATGAACCACAGCAGGTTGGGCAGCCACCAGCAGCCCGACTCCGCGACACCGAACTTCAGGCCCGGGTGGCGCTCGAAGACGCCCGACCAGAGCATGAACCACAGCGGCCGCGCGGGCCACCACGTCACTTCGGAGACATAGATCCCGAGATGGTCGCCGTACTCGTGGCGGGGCGCCGCCCCGGAGTGCGTGACCACGGGCATCGCGCACTCCGCAGCCGCGGCCCACACGGGGTCGTAACGTCGGTCGTGGTAGGGCGCCTTGTCGACCCACATGGAGGGGATCATCAGCGCGCCGAGCCCCGAGTCCTTGGCCCGGTGGACCTCGGCGACGACGCGGTCCACCTCACCGGTGATGGGCAACAGGGCGACTCCGCAGTGCCGTTCGGGGTGTTCGGACACGAAGTCGGCGAGCCAGCGGTTGTGCGCCTGGGCACCCGCCATGCCGAGCTCCGGGTCCTGGTCACCGGAGAGCCCGAGCCCCACACCGAAGGGCGCGGCAGTCCGGCTGTCCACGGCGTCCGCGTCGGGGAAAATGACCTCGGCGGCCACCCCGTCGCCGTCCAGCTCCTTGAGGCGCTGCGCGGTGTCCCAACCACCGCGCAGGCCTTCCGAGTTGTCGGCGAACCATTGGGCGGCGAAGGCGTCGTTGCGGATGCCGAGCCGCGTCGCCTCCTCGCGGCGAGCGCCCCGCTCGCCGAGGAACTCGTCGAAGGCGCGGTGGAAACGGCTGTCCAGATAAGGCCGGTACTCCTCGGTGGGCAGCCCGGCGTGGCAGTCGGAGGAGATGATCAGGTAGGGATCCTGGTCGGTCATCACATGCCCTTCAGTCCAGAATGAAGCTCTCCAGGTACGCCGGGTTCGCGCGCTCCAGCATCGAGGCGGACCTGGCCTTGATCTGCCGGTCGCTGTGCTCGCTCTGCGGCAGCAGCCAGAAGCGGCCGGCACCGATGCCCTCGGCCACGAAGTCCGCGACCTCCTCGACCGGCGTGAACTCCACCTCCTGGCCCGCCTCCTTCATCGCGGACTCCCACTGGCCGAGGCTGCGGTACGGGGTCCTGCGCGGCCTCTCCTTGGCGTACCGCTCGGGCCGGTTGCGGTGCGACTCCCACAGCCCGGTGCGCAGCATGTGGGGTCCGGGGAAGAGCACGGAGGCGCCCACGCGCGCGTGCTCCGCCTTCAGGTGCGCGTACAGGGACTCGGTCATCGTCACGACGGCAGCCTTGGTGACCGCGTACACGGAGGCGGTGGGCAGCGGAGCGATGCCGCCGTCGCCGGAGGACGTGTTGACGACGTGGCCGGGCGCGCCGCCCTCGATCATGCGCGGCACGAAGGCCTGGATGCCGTGGAAGACGCCCCACACGTTGACCTCGAAGGCCCACTTCCAGTCGTTCGGTTCGTGCTGCCACATGCGGCCCTCGGCGCCCGAGCCGACGCCCGCGTTGTTGCACAGGACATGGACGGCGCCGAACTTGTCGTACGCCGCGTCCGCGAGGGCGAAGACCTGCCCTCGGTCGCCGACGTCGACCACGCGCGCGTGCACGGTGGCACCGTCCTCGCGCAGGCCGGCGGCGGCCTTCTCCAGGGCGGACTCCTCGACGTCCGCGAGCACTACCTTCAGGCCGTCCGCCGCGAACCGCCGTGCCATCGCAAGGCCGATGCCGCTCGCCGCGCCCGTGACGACGGCGACCTGTCCCGCCTCCAGCCGCATCAGACGCTCCCCTCGGGCGGCCCGTCGAGGATCTGCTGCGGGTCGTCGTAGCGCTGGTGGATGTACGGCAGCAGGGCCTGCGCGCTGACGCGTTCGACGACCCTGCCCTTCTGGTCGGTCGTCTTCTCGCCGATGGTGAGCTCGACGACGGCGCGCACCGGAAGGTCGGCAACCGGGTCGTACATCGACTCCCGCAGGACCACGTCCCCGGTGATCCGCTCCAGCTTGCGGACCTTCTCGTTGCGCAGGCAGTGCACGAGCACCGGCTCCATGTCGAAGCCCGAACCGTCCACCGCGGGGAGGAACTTGAAGTAGAAGTCCGTCTTGAGCGCCGGCTCCGGCAGGGGCAGGGCGCCGCTCACCGCGCCGCGCACCTCCACGAAGGCGATGCCGTGCCGGGCGAGTGCCGCGCGCACCACGAGGCCCTCGCGCTCGACGCTCACCTCGCCGAGCTTCTTGGGCTCGCCGAAGACCTCACGGCCGCCGATCAGGGCGCGCTCGTGCGTCATCGGCATGACGAGCGGATACCAGCCCTCGACGCCGCCGTGCTCGGCGGCGACGGAGACCGAGCCGGCTCCCAGGGGGTAGCCGGACAGGTCGACCTTGCTGATGTTGGCCCGCACCAAAGGGCGTTCGGTGGGCTTGAGCGGGGGCGGAAGTACCGCGGCGACCGCGTCCGGGTCGCTCTCCCAGACGGCCACCACCCCCGTGGACCAGATGTCGGGGAGCTTCGAGCTCGCGGTGCGCGCGGCGGAGATCTCCGCCTCCGTGCGTGCTCCGTATCGAATGCGTGCCATGTCGTACCACCCTTCGTCGGCGCGGACTTGCGTGGACGGGCGTGCACTTGCGGATGCTCTGTAACACAGTTACAACAGCTTTCGTGAAGGGTAAAGACACGCGCACACATCTCGACAGGGAACAGGTCCTCGCCGCCGCCGCGAAGCTGGTGAAACAGCAGGGCCCGCAGTCCCTGACGATGCGCAAGCTCGCCGCCGAGCTCGGCACCGCCGTCACCTCGATCTACTGGCACGTCGGCAACCGCGAGTCGCTGCTCGAGGCCCTGGTCGAGCGCACCGTCGCCGACCTCGCGGAGATCCGCCCCCGCGGCGCCACACCGGAGCAGCGCGTCGCCTCCGTCGCCCGCGCCCTGCGCCGGCAGCTGCGCGACCATCCGCACCTCGTCGCGATGGTCCACGAACGCGGCCTGACCGAGCGGATGTTCCTGCCCGCACAACAGGTCCTCGTGCGCGAGGTGCACGCCGCGGGCCTGCGCGGGACCCGCGCCGCAGGGGTCGTACGGGCGGTGCAGTTCCATGTCGTCGGCCATGTCCTGGTGGAGCGTCAACGTGAGCGCGCGCCCGTGCAGCGGCCCGGCGAGGAGGAGCTGTGGGGCGCGCGGACGGCGGAGGGCGACGCCTCCCTGGCCCGCGCGCTCAGCCTTCCGGCCGACCCGGAGAAGGTGTTCGACGCCTCCGTCAGGGCCCTGGTGTCAGGCCTGTTGCGGACATAACGGACGTCGCCGCGGGACCGGGCGACGGAGGTGTCAGTCGTGGCCCGTATCCTCATGGACCATGCTCGAAGACCAGACGACCGCCGCGTCCGCCGCTCCTTGGCCGGCCGCGTATCCGCAGGGATACGCGGTCGTCGACGTGGAGACCACCGGCCTCTCCCGGGACGACCGGATAATCTCCGCAGCCGTCTACCGGCTCGACGCGCGGGGCGAGGTCGAGGACCACTGGTACACGCTGGTCAACCCCGAGCGCGACCCGGGCCCCGTCTGGATCCACGGACTGACGAACGACGTACTCGAAGGCGCACCCCTCTTCAAGGACATCGCCGAGGAGTTCGCGACCCGGCTCGACGGCCGCGTGCTCGTCGCCCACAACGCGGTCTTCGACTGGTCGATGATCGCCCGGGAGTACGCCCGCGCGGAGCGCACCGCCCCCGTCCGCCAGCGCCTGTGCACCATCGCGCTGTCCAAGGAGCTCGGCCTTCCCCTGCCCAACCACAAGCTGGAGTCCCTCGCCGCACACTTCGGCGTCGTCCAGCGCAACGCGCACCACGCGCTCGACGACGCGCGCGTGCTCGCCGAGGCGTTCCGGCCGAGCCTGCGGGCCGCCGCGAGCGGCGGGGTGCGGCTGCCCCTGCTCGAGTGCAGGCCGCTCACGGAGTGGACGGACGGCGCGGCGCGCATCGGTCGCCAGGGCTCGGCCCCGTCGTCGTCCTCGTACGGGGGCGGCGGGACGTGGCGCCCGTCGCGCAAGCGGCAGCCGTGCCCGTACCCGAACCCCGGGCGGTACGAACCGGGCAAACAGCTCAAGCAGGGCATGCGGGTGGCGTTCTCCGGAGACACCTCGGTGGACCGCGAACTCCTGGAGGACCGCGCCGTCGAAGCCGGGCTGCACATCGCGACGAGCCTGTCCCGGCTCACCAGCGTCCTCGTCACGAACGACCCCGACTCGTACACGTCGAAGGCCGTCAAGGCGAAGCAGTACGGGACACCGGTCATCGACGAGGCGGCCTTCGGGCAGCTCCTGCGGGACGTGGCCCCGGCGTCAGACGGGTGATTGCGCGGCGACTCGCCCACTCGCCGCTCGCCCCGCGCGACCTCGACGCCCACCCTGTGGCGCATGGCACGTTGTGAGGTCTGCGGAAACGACTACGGAATGTCCTTCGAGGTGCACGCGCAGGGCGCGGTGCACGTCTTCGACTGTTTCTCCTGCGCCATCCACCGCATGGCACCGATCTGCGAGCACTGCCGGTGCCGCATCGTCGGCCAGGGAGTAGAGGTCGACGGGCACTGGTACTGCGGGGCGCACTGCTCCCGCGCGGAGGGGAAGGTGGGGATCGTCGACAAGGTCTGAGCCCTCCGGCACACCCCCGTGATGTCGCCCCACGACCGAGTTGTACGGTCGTGGGGTGTACCGCTTCCTGTTGTCCCGGCAGTGGGTGATCCTCACCCTCATCACCCTCCTCCTCATCCCCACGATGATCGAGCTGGGCTTCTGGCAGCTGCACCGTCACGAGCACCGCGTCGCGCAGAACGATCAGATCGGTGCCGCGCTCGCCGCGAAGCCGCTGCCCGCCGAGCAGCTCACCTCCCCCGGGAAGCCCGTTCCCAAGGCCGAGATCCACCGCAGGGTCTCCGCGAAGGGGACGTTCGACACCGCGCACGAGGTCGTCGTGCGGCGCCGCACGAACACCGACGACGAGGTCGGCTTCCACGTCCTGACCCCGTTCGTCCTCGACGACGGCAAGGTGCTCCTGGTCAACCGCGGCTGGATCCCGGCCGACGGCGCGCAGACCGCGTTTCCGAAGATCCCGGCGCCCGCGCGCGGCGAGATCACCGTCACCGGCCGCCTCCTGGCCGACGAGACGACCGCCGCGAGCGGCATCAAGGACATCAAGGGCCTGCCGGACCGTCAGATCATGCTGATCAGCAGCGGCCAGCAGGCCAAGGCACTCGGCAAACAGGTCCTCGGCGGATTCATCGAGCAGACGTCGCCCGACCCCAAGGGCAACACCCCCCAGCTGATCCCCACGCCCAACCACAGCGACATCGGCCCGCACATGGCGTACGCGGTCCAGTGGTGGCTGTTCGCCGCGGCCGTGCCCGTCGGCTTCGTCGTGCTGGTCCGGCGCGAGCGCCGCGACCGCGCCGAGGCGGCGGCGGCCGAGGAGGCCCCCGCGGGCCCCGAACCCGCCACGGTGTAGGACCCGGAGCCACCGCCGCACGCGCGTTCGCCCTCACCCGCCCGGCCCTCGGTGGGATTGGCGGCCCCGTCCGCCGGGAACCCGCCTCACGTGCACCGACCCCTTGAGGACTACGCGCTCATCGGCGACCAGCAGACGGCCGCCCTCGTCTCCCGTGCCGGATCCGTCGACTGGCTCTGCCTCCCACGCTTCGACTCGGCGGCCTGTTTCGCCGCGCTCGTGGGCAAGGAGGAGAACGGCCACTGGCAGCTCGCCCCGAAGGACGCGGGCGACTGCACCCGCCGCTCCTACCGCCCCGGCACCCTCGTCCTCGACACGGAGTGGGACACCGACGAGGGCAGCGTCCGGGTCACCGACCTGATGCCGCAGCGCGACGAGGCCCCCGACCTCGTACGTATCGTCGAGGGGCTCAGAGGCCGCGTCACGATGCGCGGCACCCTGCGCCTGCGCTTCGACTACGGGTCGATCGTGCCGTGGATGCGCAGGTCCGACGGCCACCGCGTGGCCGTCGCGGGGCCCGACTCGATGTGGCTGCGCAGCGAACCCCCCGTACGCACCTGGGGCAAGGACCTCACCACCCACTCCGAGTTCACCGTCGAGGAGGGTGAGTCCGTCGCGTTCGTGCTGACCTGGCACCCGTCGCACGAGCCGCGCCCCGGCCTCATCGACCCGTTCGAGTCCCTGCGCCGCTCCCAGGAGGCGTGGGAGGAGTGGTCGGCGCAGTGCCGCTACGAGGGCCCGCAGAAGGACGCGGTCCTGCGCTCCCTGCTCACCCTGAAGGCGCTCACGTTCGAACCGACCGGCGGGATCGTCGCCGCGCCCACCACGTCACTGCCGGAGGAGCTCGGCGGCGTGCGCAACTGGGACTACCGGTACTGCTGGCTGCGCGACTCGACCCTCACCCTCGGCGCGCTCGTGTCGGCCGGCTATCTCGACGAGGCCGAGGCATGGCGGGACTGGCTGCTGCGCGCGGTCGCGGGCGACCCGGCGGACCTGCAGATCATGTACGGGCTCTCGGGCGAGCGCCGCCTGCCCGAGATCGAACTCCCGTGGCTCGCCGGATACGGCCACTCCGTCCCCGTACGCGCGGGCAACGACGCCGTGCACCAGCTCCAGCTCGACGTGTACGGAGAGGTGATCGACTCGCTCGCCCTGGCACGGCTCGCGGGTATGCCGTCCGAGCCGCACGCGTGGCGGCTCCAGCTGGCCCTCGTGGAGTTCCTGAGCACCGCGTGGCGCCGGCCCGACCAGGGGCTCTGGGAGGTCCGCGGGCCGCGCCGGCACTTCGTGCACTCGAAGGTGATGGCGTGGGTGGCCGCCGACCGCATCGTCGGGGCCCTTGAGGACGAGCCCGGCCTGCCGGGCGATCTCGACGCCATAAGGCGGCTGCGCGACGACATCCACCGTGACGTCCTGGAGCGCGGATACGACGCGGAACGCAACACGTTCACCCAGTACTACGGCTCGACCGAGCTCGACGCGTCACTGCTGATCATCCCCCGCGTCGGCTTCCTGCCGCCGGACGACCCGCGCGTCCTCGGCACCGTCCGGGCGGTCCGCGACGAGCTCTCCGACAACGGCTTCGTGCGCCGCTACAGCGCCGAGGCGACCGGCGTCGACGGACTCCCGGGCCGCGAGGGCACGTTCCTCGTCTGCTCGTTCTGGCTCGCGGACGCACTGCATCTGACGGGGCACACGAAGGAGGCCCGCGAGCTGTTCGACCAGCTCTGCGCGCTCAGCAACGACGTGGGGCTGCTCGCCGAGGAGTACGACCCCGTGTCGGGGCGCCAGCTCGGGAACTTCCCGCAGGCCTTCAGCCATATCGGCCTGGTGGGGACCGCCCTCACACTGTTCGGGACCGGCGAGGCAGGATAGGGCCCATGGATCTTGGACTGAAGGACCGTGTCTACGTCGTCACCGGCGCCACCCGCGGCCTGGGCAACGCCGCCGCGCGTGAGCTCGTCGCCGACGGCGCGAAGGTGATCATCACCGGGCGGGACGAGAAGCGGGTGGCCGAGGCCGCCGAAGCGCTCGGCGAGAACGCCGTGGGCATCGCCGCCGACAACTCCGACCCCACCGTCGCGCGGCGCCTGATCGACGCCGCGCGCGAGAACTTCGGCGGCTTCGACGGCGTACTGATCAGCGTCGGCGGGCCGGCCCCCGGCTTCCTCGCGGACAACACCGACGAGCAGTGGGAGTCGGCCTTCGAGTCGGTCTTCCTCGGCGCGGTGCGGCTCGCCCGCTCGGCCGCGGCCGAACTCGGTGAGGGCGGTGTCATCGGCTTCGTGCTCTCCGGCTCCGTCCACGAGCCGATCCCCGGCCTGACCATCTCCAACGGCCTGCGCCCCGGGCTCGCCGGGTTCGCGAAGTCCCTCGCGGACGAGCTGGGCCCGCGCGGCATCCGCGTCGTCGGGCTCCTCCCGGCGCGGATCGACACGGACCGGGTCCGTGAGCTCGACGGCCTCTCCGCCGACCCGGAGGCGACCCGCGTCGCCAACGAGGCGCGCATCCCGCTGCGCCGCTACGGCAGGCCGGAGGAGTTCGGCCGCGCCGCCGCGTTCTTCCTCTCGCCCGCCGCGTCGTACCTCACGGGCGTGATGCTCCCGGTGGACGGCGGCTCCCGGCACGGCTTCTGAGCCGGCGGGCCTTTCAGGTCAGCTCACGCGCTCCGCGCGGTGCTTCACCGCGCGGAGCCGTACCTCGGCCGGCAGAGCGGCGAGCCCGGCGGAGTCCCGCGCGTGGCCCAGGGCCTCCTCGCTGATCCGCTGAAGCGCGGCCCCGGGCTCCGCGTGCGGTTCGAGGAGCAGGCCCATGCGTACGTGGGGTGCGGAGCGCCGCCCGGTCAGGAGGACCCCGGCGCTCTCCACGCCGTCGAGCGACTCCGCCTCGCTGACGAGGACCCCTTCGAGCGCCCGGCCGCGCAGCAGCGCGCCCTCGCCGTCCCCGGTGTCGACGAGGACCTCGGCAAGCCGGTGCCGGCGCAGCTGGGCGACCAGCCACCACAGCGCGAGCAGCACGCAGACGGCGAGCACGGCGATGACGACCGGCCACCACCAGCCGTCGCCGCGCCACCGGTAGCGGTCCGCCCTGCTCAGCAGCACGTCGTGCCGCCCGTCGTAGATCCACCAGTACGGCGGGGGCGTGCCGAGTCCGACGGCGAGTACGGACCCACCGAACACGACGAGGATCAGTCCGACAAGGCCGACGACGACGCGGTTCACGGTCCTGAGCACGGGGCTCATCCCTTCTTTCCGGGCCGCGACACCTGTACGGACAGACCGGGCGGGGCGGTGAGCCCAAGCCCCTTGACGGTCTCGCCGATCACGGCATCCAGGTCGGCGCGTACGTCGTCGAGTTGACGGAAGTGCGAGACGGCCCGCACCTCGGCCTTGGAGCGCTTCATCCGTACGCGTACGGACTGCACGCCCGCCACCTCCATGGCCCGGTCACGCAGGACCATGGCGGCCGCGTCGCGGTGCAGTCCGGCCCGTACGTCGGTGTGGGTGCGGCGCATCGGCAGGACGGCGCGGAGGCCGGGCGTAGCGGCGAGCACGATCAGCCACAGCCCGAGCGCGGCGGCCACCCCGGCGCCGACCAGCACCCACACGTTGTCCAGGGGCCGGTCGGCGAGTTCGCGGGCGAGGGCGCGCCGCCAGTGCATCGCGGAGTGGCCCGCGCGCACGGCAGCGATGTCGTAGAGCAGGATCCCGGCGCCGCCGAGGAGGACGATCGCCACCAGTGCGGCGGGGATCCGGCGCGACGACCAGAAGCGGCCGGTGCCGTGCTCGCCCTCCGACGTGGGCAGCGCCTTGTAGGTGGCCGCAGAGCCCGACTGGCCGAACTGGTCGAGCTCGCCCTGCCCGCGTTCGACTACGGGCAGGGGCTGTGTGGGCTCGCTCATCGGATCCTCCGCTGTGCCGCGCCGCGATCGTGCTCCGAGTGCAGCCGCTCCACCTGGACGGCCACCTCGGGCACCTCCATCCCCGCCAACGCCTTTACCCGCTCGGCGACTTGGCGACGCACGGCGCCGCACTGCGTTCCGATGTCGCCGGGGTAGTCCAGTTCGAGACTGATCCGCACATGGGCGATGTCGTGGCGCACGGAGACGGTGGCGTGCGGGGCGCTGCCGTCCGCCGGAACGGCCGGGAGCGCCTCACGCGCCGCTTGTGCGGCGATCTTCGCGACGACCCGGTCGGCGATCCGGGTCGCGCCGCGATCGGCGGGCGCGACCTGCGTCGCCACCGGTCACCGCCGCCGGTCGCCGCGCGTGCGGAAGAAGTCGCCGGGTTCCAGGTCCCCCTCGAGGAACCGGCCGGCGACGAAGCCGACGGCGCCGAGCGCCGCCACCAGCAGGAAGGCCCCGAAGCCGCCGAAGTATCCGGCGAATCCGAGAGCCATTCCGGCGATCATGCCGATCACGGCCAGGTTCATCGAGCGCTCCTCCTCAAGGGCAAGCTCGCGGGCGGGTGGTTACTGAAGCCGGGACTCCGGCTCCTCGTCCTCTTCGTCGGGCAGCTTCACGTCGCTCACCGCGATGTTGACCTCGACGACCTCGAGGCCGGTCATGCGCTCGACGGCCGCGACCACGTTCTCGCGCACGTCACGGGCGACGTCGGCGATCGACACCCCGTACTCCACGACGATTTCCAGGTCGAGCGCCGTCTGTACCTCGCCGACCTCTGCCTTCACCCCTCGCGACACTGATTTGGTGCCGCCGGGCACCCGGTCGCGTACGGCTCCGAAGGTGCGGGACAGGCCGCTGCCCATCGCGTGCACGCCCATGACGTCCCGCGCGGCGAGGCCGGCGATCTTCTCGACGACACCGTCGGCGATGGTGGTGCGTCCTCGTGTCCCGGCGGATCCCCCGCCCCGCTTGGTCACACTGGTCCTGGCCCCGGTCGCTTCGCCCGGCTTCTCTGCGGTGTCGCTCATCGCGGGTCGTCCCTTTCGAAGAGGTTCTCTCAGGTCGTTCTCTGGGAGTCACTGCTCTTTCGACCACACTAAGTGCGGTTGCCCGGCCGCGCGCCAGGGATGCGGCAGGCTGGGGCAATGAGCGCTGACCGATGGACGCAGGCAGTTCGACACCAGCTCGGGCTCGGCAGGCTGGTACCGCTCGGAGGGCCGCGTGACGGGTGCTGGCTGGCCGAATCGGCGGCGCGGTCGGCGTTGCGCCATGCAGTCCAGTCGGTGCCGGGGGTGCGGCTGGGAAGCCTGCGGATCGAGCTCGCCGACCCCGACGGCTCCTACGAGTCCGCGGTGCCCGCGCCGCCGAGTGCCCTGCCGCCGGGGCCGCTGAGAATCGTCGCGGAGTGCGCGGCGGCGCCGGACGAACCGCTGCCCACGGCCGCGTCCCGGCTGCGCGCGGCACTGAACGGCGCGGCGTCCGACAGGCTCGGGCTCACGGTGGCGGAGGTGGACCTGCGGGTGACGGCGCTGCTCGACGACAGTGCGCAGGCGCAGCCCGCCTCGGGGGACGCGGAGGCGGATATCGCGGACGGCGGGCAGGCGAAGAGTGACAGCGACGAGGAACGGGCCGGGCAGGCCGCGCTCTCCGTGCCGGGGGTGGCGCGGCTGACCGGTTCGCTGGGCGGCCTGGGGCGTGCGGTGCACATCGGGGAGCGTTCCGAGGGCACGGCCACGCTGCCGCGCCGCCATGTGCGGATCGAACTGGCCGTGTCGGGCGGGCGGCGGGTGCTCGATGTGGCGCGGGACGTGCGGACGGCGGTCACCGGGGCCCTGGCGGATGATCCGTCAGTGGCCGTTCTGGTGACCGCCGTCCACTGAGGGCCGTCCGGCTGGGTCGGCCCGCGTCATGCGTCGGCCATGTGTGGGTCGCGTCAGTCGCCGAGGCCCGCCAGGTCCCGGAGCCGGCGTCCCTGTGCCGCGCGCTCGGCGGTGCGCTGCTCCTCGTACGAGCGTCCGGAGACGCCCTGGAGCAGGGCCTTGGTCTCGATGACGGCGTCCCGGGGCGCGGCGACGAGTGCTCCGGCGAGGTCGCGCGCGGCGGCGTCGAGCTGGTCGGCGGGCACCACGAGGTTGGCCAGGCCGATGCGGCCGGCCTCGTCGGCGTGGACGTAGCGGCCGGTGACGCAGATCTCCAGGGCGCGTGCGTATCCCACGAGGGAGACGAGGGGGTGCGTGCCGGTGAGGTCGGGCACCAGACCGAGGCTGGTCTCGCGCATGGAGAACTGCACGTCCTCGGCGGCGATCCGCAGATCGCAGGCGAGGGCGAGCTGGAAGCCCGCGCCGATCGCATGTCCCTGCACCGCGGCGACGGTGATGATGTCGCTGCGCCGCCACCAGGTGAACGCCTCCTGGTACTCGGCGATGGTGTCGTCGAGTACGTCGTCGGAGCCGCGCGCCAGGTCGATGAAGGACGGCTCGCCGTCGAAACCCTCGGGCGTGAACGCCTGACGGTCGAGGCCCGCGGAGAACGAGAGTCCCTCCGCGCGCAGTACGACGACGCGCACGCTTCCCGGCAGGGACTTCCCGGCGTCGGCCAACGCCCGCCACAGAGCAGGACTTTGGGCGTTGCGCTTGTCCGGGTTGGTCAGCGTCACCGTGGCGATGGAGCCGTCGACGGTGAGGCGGACCCCGTCCTTGTCGAGTACCGGCGCGAGCGAGCCGGATCCGCTGTCGGGCGAAGCCATGTGTGCCTCCGATGGTGTGCGCAGTCGGTCGAGGACGTGTCGACGCCCTCGAAACTACTGCACAGTAACCAACCGGCCGGTCGGCGGACCGACCGGGTGGTCACCATCGAAGCCTGTGCACTGCCCGGGTCAGCCGGCCGCGGTCGCCTTCTTGCCGCGTGTAGCCCCGCCGCGACCTCGCAGCGTGACTCCCGACTCACTGAGCATCCGGTGCACGAACCCATACGAGCGGCCGGTTTCTTCGGCCAGCGCTCGGATGCTCGCACCGGAGTCGTACTTCTTCTTCAGGTCTGCCGCGAGCTTGTCACGCGCGGCGCCGGTTACCCGGCTGCCCTTCTTCAGAGTCTCGGCCACCCGTGCCTCCTCATGGGAAGTGCGCTCTGGACTTCTCATGATCACCCCTCCTGGGCTTCCTGGCCACCCATTCGGCAAGGTCCGTACGACGAGCTTGTGCGGTCGGGAAGCGGTCGACACAAGTGGAACGGAGGGTTCCGGGCGCACCCGGGCGGGGCCGGAAACGGCGTTCTCCGCGAAGGGCCAGGTCAGCGCCTTGCCAGCCGGCACATGAGTCCTGGCGCCGGTGCGGCGACGCAATCCGTGTAGGACACACCGCGGTACGAGGAGATCTCACTCAGATGATGGATCACGGATCGGCCGAATGATCCATACCGAGTGGATCAGCCTTTCGATCAAGCCGTGCTGACGGCCGACCGTGATCGTGCGGGCCCGAACGCGGGCGCCGGAGGGTCAGGCGAGGCTGACCAGATCCGCGTAGTCCTGACCCCAGAGGTCCTCGACGCCGTCGGGCAGCAGGATGATCCGCTCCGGCTGGAGCGCGTCCACGGCGCCCTCGTCGTGGGTGACGAGGACGACGGCGCCCTTGTAGGTGCGCAGCGCCCCGAGGATCTCCTCGCGGCTGGCCGGGTCGAGGTTGTTCGTGGGCTCGTCGAGGAGCAGGACGTTCGCGGACGACACGACGAGCGTGGCGAGCGCGAGGCGGGTCTTCTCACCGCCGGACAGGACACCGGCCGGCTTGTCGACGTCGTCCCCGGAGAACAGGAACGAGCCGAGCGTCTTGCGCACCTCGACCAGGTCCAGGTCGGGGGCGGCGGAGCGCATGTTCTCCAGGACCGTGCGCTCCGGGTCGAGGGTCTCGTGCTCCTGCGCGTAGTAGCCGAGCTTGAGGCCGTGGCCCTCGATGATCTCGCCGGTGTCGGGCTTCTCGGCTCCGCCGAGCAGCTTGAGCAAGGTGGTCTTGCCCGCGCCGTTGAGGCCGAGGATGACGACGCGTGAGCCCTTGTCGATGGCCAGGTCGACGTCGGTGAAGATCTCCAGGGAGCCGTACGACTTCGACAGGCCCTCGGCCATCAGCGGCGTCTTGCCGCACGGGGAGGGCTCGGGGAAACGCAGCTTGGCGACCTTGTCGGAGACGCGGACCGCGTCGAGCCCGGCGAGCAGCCGGTCGGCGCGCTTGGCCATGTTCTGCGCGGCGACGGTCTTGGTCGCCTTGGCTCGCATCTTGTCGGCCTGGGAGTTGAGGGCCGCGGCCTTCTTCTCGGCGTTCTGGCGCTCGCGCTTGCGGCGCTTCTCGTCGGCCTCGCGCTGCTGCTGGTAGAGCTTCCAGCCCATGTTGTAGACGTCGATCTGGGAGCGGTTCGCGTCCAGGTAGAACACCTTGTTGACGACCGTCTCGACGAGGTCGACGTCGTGGGAGATCACGATGAAGCCACCGCGGTACGACTTCAGGTAGTCGCGCAGCCACACGATGGAGTCGGCGTCGAGGTGGTTCGTGGGCTCGTCGAGGAGCAGGGTGTCGGCGTCCGAGAAGAGGATGCGGGCCAGCTCGATACGGCGGCGCTGACCGCCGGAGAGCGTGTGCAGGGGCTGGCCGAGCACGCGGTCGGGCAGGTTGAGCGCGGCGGCGATGGTGGCGGCCTCGGCCTCGGCGGCGTATCCACCCTTGGTGAGGAACTCCGTCTCCTGGCGCTCGTACTGCTTGAGCGCCTTCGCGCGCGTGGCGCCCGTGCCGTTGGCGATGCGCTGCTCGTTGTCGCGCATCCTCTGGATCAGGGTGTCGAGGCCGCGCGCGGACAGGATGCGGTCGCGGGCCAGGATGTCGAGGTCGCCGGTGCGGGGGTCCTGCGGGAGGTAGCCGACCTCTCCGGAGCGGGCGATCTGGCCTCCGGCCGGGGTGCCTTCACCGGCGAGGCACTTGGTGAGCGTCGTCTTGCCCGCGCCATTGCGTCCGACCAGGCCGATGCGGTCGCCCTTGGCGATACGGAAGGTGGCGTTCTCGATGAGGATGCGGGCGCCGGCGCGCAGCTCGATGCCGGAAGCGGTGATCACGGACAGACTCCTGAGCAGGGATATGGACGGCGGAAGGGCTACTGAGGGCGATGAGCCGTCTAGTGCATGCGGAGAATGGCCATGGGCCAAGTCTAACGGGGCGATGCAAACAGTTTTCCGCCCTGCCGTTCCCGGGCCGAGGGGCAGATCGCCACGAACTGTTCGATAGTGGGCGTTGGGCGGCGGGCCGCCGCCCCTGACGTGCGGCAGAGGGCGGTGCGGCCATGCAGTTCGACGACGACGCCGACCTGGACACCTCCGAGGTCCAGGACAGGCGCCGGGTCCCTGGCGGCCGGCGGACCATCGGCGGCGGCCTCGCGGGCCTCCTCGCCCTCCTGGTCGGCCTCTTCTTCGGCACGAACGAATTCGGCCTCTCCTCCGGCAGTGACGAACCCGACACCACCGTCTCGTCCGCGGCCCAGGTCAGCCAGGACTGCCGTACGGGCCAGGACGCGAACAACAAGGAGGACTGCCGCATCGTGGCGGTCGTCAACAGCGTCCAGGACTACTGGCGTCAGGAGTTCCGCGACCGCGGGGGCACCTACTCCCCCGCGCAGACCGTGTTCTTCACCGGCCAGGTCGCCACCGCGTGCGGCACGGCGACCTCGGCGGTCGGGCCCTTCTACTGCCCGGGCGACCGCAAGGTCTATCTGGACCTGGGCTTCTTCGACGAGCTGCGCACCAAGTTCGGCTCCAGCGGCGGCCCCTTCGCGCAGGCGTACGTGGTGGCGCACGAGTACGGGCACCACGTGCAGAACCTGATGGGGACGCTCCAGCGCTCCCAGGACGGGCGTACGGGCCAGAACAGCAACGCGGTGCGGGTCGAGCTCCAGGCGGACTGCTACGCCGGGGTGTGGGCGCACCACGCGACGACGACGCCCGACGACAAGACGGGCAAGCCGCTGATCACGAACCTCACCGCCGCGGACATCCGAGACGGCCTGGACGCGGCGGCCGCCGTCGGCGACGACCGGATCCAGGAGAAGTTCCAGGGCCGGGTGACGCCCGAGACCTGGACGCACGGCTCGGCCCAGCAGCGGCAGCAGTGGTTCTACGAGGGCTACCGCAGCGGCGACATGGCGCAGTGCAACACGTTCCGGTGAGCGGGCCCGCATCACGGGGCGGATTGTCGGTGCCGCGTGCCAGGCTGGATCCGGCAGCACATTCCGGACCGGCGAAGAAGGAGTGAGCGCAGTGGGCGGTACGAAGGGGCGCGCGAGTTTCTACCCGTCCTTGCTGTACGCCGACGCGAAGGCCGCGATCGAGCAGCTGACCTCGGCGTTCGGCTTCACCGCCACGGCCGTGCACGAGGGCGAGGGCGGCTCGGTGATGCACGCCGAGCTGACGTACGGGAACGGCGCGGTGATGCTCGGCTCGAAGGGCCGCGGCGGCCGCTTCGACGAGGCCATGCAGGGCGCGGGACCGACCGGGATCTATGTCGTCGTGGACGATGTCGACGCCCATCACCGCCGGGCCGTCGAGCACGGCGTGGAGATCCTGATGCCCCCGACGGACCAGGACTACGGCTCCCGGGACTACCTGGCCAAGGACGCCGAGGGCAACGTGTGGAGCTTCGGGACGTACGCGCCGGAGATACCGGCCTGATCGCGGGGGCGCGGTGTCACGCGCCTCCGGTGTGCACCTGGAAGGCGGCCCGCCGGACGGCCTTGGCGAGCGCCGGGTCCGGGTGCGCCGCGGCCAGCGCGACGAGGACCTGCACGGTGCGCGGATGCCCGGCCGCCCGGACCTCGTCGAGCAGTGCCGGCACGGTGGGCTGCACGGCGGACTCCAGATGGCGCACGAGGAGCTGGGCCTCGCCGTGGTCCGCGACGGCCGCCGCGGTGTCCACCCACAGCCAGGTCGTCTCCTCGCGGGTCAGCACCATATGGACGTCCTCGGGATCGGCGCCTTCGTACTCGGCGAGCCACAGCAGCGCGTACGGGCGCAGGGGCGGCTCGTCGGCGACGGACCGGACGACGGGCTCGGCGGGGGCTCCTACGACGCGCAGCGCCTCGAAGGCGAGGCCGCGCAGCAGGGCGTCCTCGCCGCGGGCGGCGGCGATCAGCTCGGTGACGGCGCTGCCGACGGGGCGGGCGGCGAGCCAGGCGCGGTACTCGGCACGGGCCGCGTTCGGGCGCAGCCGTGCGCAGCCTCTGAGCATGTCCTCGGCGGACTGCTCGATGTTGCCCGCCGGGGACTGGGCGGCCACGCAGATCTGCTCCAGCTTGACCCAGACCGCCCAGCTGCCGAGCGGCGTGAGGGTGGCCTGGCCGCCGGCGTAGGTGAGTGCGCCGACGGCGGCGAGGCCGTGCAGGGCCCAGTCGAGGAGCGGGGGGAGGTCGGTGCCGGTGGTGCCGGTCGCGGGTCCGGTGTGCTCGGGCTGCGGGCCGTAGGGGATCTCGCAGCGCTCCGTGCGCAGTTCCTCGACGCGCTGGCCGAGCAGGTCGAGGAGTTGCGGGACGGGGACCGGGCCGGCCGAGAGCTGGAGGAGGGAGAGCACCTGGGGCATCGCCGAGACGACCTCGGCGACCGCGGCGGCCTCGAGACTCCCGCCGGCGGGGTGGGCCAGGGACCAGGCGTCGAAGAGGGCGACCCAGCCGCGCAGCACGGCGGTGTCGTCGCGGTCCCAGGCGCGCAGGCGCCAGCCGGGGCGCGCACTGTCGCCGTGCACCTCGACGAGGCCCGCGAGGCGTGCGGTGTCCCAGTCGGCGCGGACCTGTCGCGGGGTCAGCTCCAGGTCGGCCGCCGCGCGTTCGGCGGTGGGTACGGAGAGGGCGCCCCTGCCGTCGGGGGTGCCGTGGCCGCTGCCCGGGCTGAGGACGGCGTCGGCCCAGCGGGCCACGCGGACGGCGTCGGCGAGGCCACGGCGGGCCATGCGGGCCAGTTCCGCCGGTGGTGGGGTGCCCTCCGGCGGGCGGGGCGCCGGGCGGGGCGGGCGAGCCTGGGTCACCACTCCGTCGGCCCGCACGGGGGCGGCGGCGAGGGTGCGCGGGCGGACGAGTCGGAGCCTGGAGTCGCGCGGGATACGGGACGTCACGGGGGCAGTCTTCCGGTTGACGGTCCGAAAACCCAAACGGAATGGTTCCGGGGCTCTTTACGGGCGTCGTGGGAGGGTCCGCGGACCGGCGCACGCCGGGGGTCTACGCGGGCCTTCCTGCGCATCTGTCCCGTGCCGCCGGCGGGCGGTTCCCGTGCGTCCGACGGAGCAGTGACGGAGCTACATGAGGGGGGTGAGGAAGCGGCGGAGCGTCTCCTCGTACGTCTGCGGGTCCGCGTTCCACATGGCTCCGTGCGGGGCGTCGTCGACGGCGTGGAGGGTGATCAAGCCGGGGCGCCGGGCGGCCAGTTCGCGGGACAGGGCCCAGGGGGCGATCTCGTCGTCGGGGCCGTGCATCACGAGCGTGGGGACCTTGAGCGCGTCGGGGTGGGCGGCGGTGTCGAGGCGGTCGCCGTGCAGCCCGGTGCGGCCCTGGGCGGCGCGGACCGCGAGGGGCAGCAGGGGGCCGGGGATGCCGCGGGCTCCGGCGAGGGCACGCAGCGTCACGCCCCACGCGAGGACGGGGGAGTCGAGGACGAGTCCGGAGATGCGGTCCCGCAAAGCGGAATGGGCCGCCGCGTGCAGTGCCATGGCGGCGCCGGTCGACCAGCCGTGCACGATGACGCGCTGCGCGCCGTAGCGCACGGCGTAGCGGATCGCGGCGTCCAGGTCGCGCCACTCCGTCTCGCCGAGGTGGCCGAGGCCGTCCGGGGAGGTGGGGGCGCCGAGGTCGCCGCGGTAGGCGAGGTCGAGCACGGGGAAGCGGTGGCGGTGCAGGAAGTCCATGAGGACCATGGGGTGCTCGCGTGTGGTGCCCAGGCCGTGGACGGCGATGACCCAGGTGTCGCGGGCGCCGGGGACGAACCAGGCGGGGAGCGCGCCCAGTTCGCCGGGGATGTCGATGTCGGCGTGGTCGAGGCCGAGCGCCGCCTTGGGGTCGCCGATGTGGACCTGAGGCGTGAGCCAGGCCTTGGCGCCGGGTTCGAGTGAGCCGTGAGTGACACGCTCCAGGCGGCGCACGACGGCGTCCGCGGCGTGCGGGGCGGACTCGAGGACGGGCCCGACCACGGCGTGGAATCCGTCGCCGCTCAGGCCGTAGGTGCCCGGGCGCAGGGAGGCCAGGTCGCGGGTGAGGGTGATCTGGCCCGCGGCGGTGGCGTGGACGGTCAGGCGTGGCTCGGTGGGGAGCGGTCGGCCCGCAGGCGCCTTGAGGGCGGCATTACTGGCCAACCGGCCGACCGCGACCGCGGCCGCGCCGACACCGATGACTGCGGTGACGGCAGCGGCCGTCGCTCTGGCGGTGCGCACCGTCCCAGTGTCCGCGCCCGGGCTCCGACCGGCCAGTGGGGCGCGGCCGCGGGGGCGCCGGGTGACGGTTCAGCCCTGCTGCCCGTACCCGTGCAGCTTCTCCTCCACCTCGCGCACCTGGTCGCGGGTGAGGAGCGTCGGGGTGTGGTGCGGATGGGCGCTCGCGGTGAGCCACACGCGGCACAGCCATTCGAGCTGGGCCGTGCGGTCGTAGGCGGCGGCGAGGGTGTCGCCGTAGGTGAGGGTGCCGTGGTTCTGGAGCAGGCAGCCTGTCCGCCCCTTGAGAGCGTCGAGGACGTTCTCGGCCAACCGCTCGGTGCCGTACGTCGCATACGGGGCAACCCGGACGGGACCGCCGAGGGCCGCGGCCATGTAGTGGATGAGCGGGAGTTCGGGCACGAGGGTGGAGACGGCGGTGGCGTGGACCGCGTGGGTGTGGACGACGGCGCGGGCGGGCGTGGCGCGGTAGACCGCCAGATGCATCGGGAGTTCGCTGGTCGGGGTCAGGGTTCCGGCGCTCTGCCGGCCGTCGAGGCCGACGGCGACGAGGTCGTCGGGGGTGAGCTCGTCATAGGGGACCCCGCTGGGCGTGACGAGGACGGTGTCGCCGATCCGCACCGAGACGTTTCCCGAGGTCCCGACGACGAGGCCGTCGGCGACGGTGCGCCGGGCCGTCGCCACGAGCGCGCTCCATGCCTGCGCGAGCCCTTCCGCCCCCTGCCCCGCACTGCGCGGTTCCTCCGTCATGCCCGCATCCTGCCAGCCGTACGGCCGGCCCGCGCGGATCGTGGGGCCGGGGCACTTTAGTGCGGAGCCCAGGAGTCCGGAAGCGCACGAATGGGCATGAATGCCCGCCTGGAAACGATTGGCTGGAGATCGACGGGCATAGAGGGATCTTCCGGTAGCCTCCGGCGGGATTTGTCATGCACGTCGCCATTCCGGGGGGAAATATGGCTCGTGGTCACAAACCGTCCCGTCGCCGTGCGCACATCGCGACCGCGACATCACTGGCCGCTCTGACGTTCGGGGGGACCGCCCTCACTCAGGCTCCGGCGTCCGCGGCGGGCGGCACCGAGGGACACGACGTCTCGTCGCACCAGAAGAACGTCAACTGGCAGAAGGCCAAGAGCAAGGGCGCACGGTTCGTCTACGTCAAGGCGACCGAGTCCACCACCTACCGCAATCCCTATTTCAACCAGCAGTACGAAGGAGCGCGGAGCGCGGGCATCGTCCGCGGCGCGTACCACTTCGCGCTCCCGAACAAGTCGTCCGGACGGACGCAGGCCTCCTACTTCGTGCGCAACGGGGGCGCGTGGCGGGCGGACGGCTGGACGCTGCCGCCGGCCCTCGACATCGAGTACAACCCGTACAGCTCGAAGAAGTGCTACGGGCTGAGCAAGGCGAAGATGATCTCCTGGATCAGGGCGTTCAGCGACGAGGTGCGCCGCAGGACGGGCCGCCGGCCGGTGATCTACACCAACTACCACTGGTGGAAGAACTGCACGGGTAACAGCACGGCCTTCGCGGGCAACCACGCGCTGTGGCTCGCCCGCTACGACGAGTCCGCCGGGGCGCTGCCCTCGGGCTGGTCGTACTGGACGTTCTGGCAGTACGACAACAGCGGCGAACTGCCGGGTGACCAGAATCTCTTCAACGGTTCGCAGGCCCAGTTGCGGAGGTTCGCCCGCGGCTAGCGGAGGGCCTGCTTCCGCTTGATTCGGCCACCGTTCCGCTTCACGGACGGCCCCGTGCCGCCGCCCCGCTCTCAACGGAGTGGCGGCACTCCGCTTCGGGTCACCGCACCGCCCGCCCCAGTTCATCTTCCGTTCACTCAGATTGCCTACGGTCGCCGAGCCACTGACGTCCAACAGAAGCCTGGGTAAATGGAACACATCACGCTTCTCCTCGGGATCGTGATCGTTACCGCTCTCGTGTTCGATTTCACGAACGGTTTCCACGACACAGCCAACGCGATGGCCACCACCATCTCGACCGGCGCTCTCAAGCCCAAGACGGCGGTGGCCATGTCCGCCGTGCTGAACCTCGTCGGAGCCTTCCTCTCCGTGGAGGTCGCCAAGACGATCTCCGGCGGCATCATCAACGAGGACGGACTCAAGACCGAGGTCATCTTCGCGGCGCTGGTGGGCGCCATCCTCTGGAATCTCCTGACCTGGTTGGTGGGGCTCCCCTCCAGCTCCTCCCACGCTCTCTTCGGCGGCCTCATCGGCGCCGCCGTGATGTCGATGGGCTGGTCGTCGATCGACGGCGGCACCGTCGTCACCAAGATCCTTCTCCCGGCCGTCGCCGCGCCGCTCGTGGCGGGCGCCGCCGCGATGCTGGCCACCCGGCTCACGTACCGGATAGGCAGCAAGACCGACCAGAAGGCGACCGCCAAGGGCTACCGCGCCGGGCAGATCGCCTCCGCGGGCCTGGTCTCGCTGGCGCACGGCACGAACGACGCGCAGAAGACGATGGGCATCATCACGCTCGCCCTGATCACGGGCGGCGTCCTGAACCCCGGCGCGAACCCTCCGATGTGGGTCATCGTCTCGGCCGGTACGGCCATCGCGCTCGGCACCTACCTCGGCGGCTGGCGCATCATCCGCACCATGGGCAAGGGCCTCACGGACCTCGCGCCGCAGCAGGGCTTCGCCGCCCAGACCAGCGCCGCGACCGCGATCCTCGCCTCCTCGCACATCGGCTTCTCGCTCTCCACGACGCAGGTCTGCTCCGGCGCCGTGATGGGCTCGGGCCTCGGCCGCAAGGGCGGCGTCGTCCGCTGGTCGACCGCGACCCGCATGTTCATCGCCTGGGGCCTGACCCTGCCGGCCGCCGGTCTGGTCGGCGCGGGCGCCGAGTTCCTCACCAAGCAGGGCTCGTGGGGCGTCGCCGTCACCGCGCTGCTCCTGATCGCCGGCGCGGGAACCATCTGGGCGCTGTCCCGGCGCAACTCGGTCGACCACACGAACGTCACGGACGACGACGTCACCGACGTCACGGCCGAGCCCGCCGGCGTGGTGACCACCGCGATCGCGGCCGTCACCCCGCCGCCCGCCGGCACGGTCGCCGACCTGGACACCGACGTGAAGACCACCATCCCCGCCTCGCCCGCCCCGCCCTCGGCGGAGCCCGCGCGACCGGCCACGGTCTAAGGAAGCAGCAGCGCTATGCACATCGACTGGGCAGCACTCGGCTCCGTGTTCGGAGTCAGCCTCGTGATCACGGTGGCCCTCGTGGGCCTGTTCACCCTCGGCATCGTCGGCCTCACCAAGCGGGAGTCGGCGGCGGCCCAGGGCAACTCGGCGGCGCTGGCCGTCTCCGGCGCGTACGCCTGCTTCGCCCTGTGCGCGGCGGCCGTCGGGTACGGGATCTTCCTGATCGTCGCCTGACCGGAGGTAACCGGCAGGAGTGCGGGGTGGGGGGGGGGGCGGGCGGCGGCGCCCCCCCCCACGAGGGGGGAAAGGGCCAAAACCCACAAGAAGA
>NZ_JBSGTG010000001.1:38173-56518 GCF_053607285.1 Streptomyces sp. NPDC055140
GGACGCGAAGGCGTCCCGCACCCCGCTTCGTGTGTGCCTCAGCACACTCTCCCTTCGCAGGTCAACGGCAAGTTGACGGGCGTTCGCGGAGCGTGGTGGACTTCCGGGGCCATCTACGGCAGCAGGAGAGGAAGCCGGTGCGAATCCGGCGCGGTCCCGCCACTGTCACCGGGGAGTGATCCCCGCGAGCCAGGAACTCTCGCCGCCGGTCTCTTCCAATCAGGGCGTGGACACCCTGAGTGAGGACATATCGCCATGCGCGGCTGCCAGTTGCGGGTGCTCCCGCCGAGAACGAGTACAAGGGTTCCGTTCGCCGTAGCGGCGGGCTGACCGTGCGAGCCGAGCGCGTCTTCGCGTACGGCAGCGCCGCCGGACTCCTCGGTGACC
This sequence comes from Streptomyces sp. NPDC055140, assembly GCF_053607285.1. Classification (NCBI taxonomy): domain Bacteria; kingdom Bacillati; phylum Actinomycetota; class Actinomycetes; order Kitasatosporales; family Streptomycetaceae; genus Streptomyces; species Streptomyces sp. NPDC055140. The sequence goes on from NZ_JBSGTG010000001.1 coordinate 38,561, forward strand.
TCCTGTTCGGCGATCCGCGCCGCGGGCATCCGGTCGCCGCGTTCGGGCGGGCCGCGGGCGCCGTCGAGCGAGTGCTGTGGAGTGACCACCGCGGGTGGGGCGCGCTGCACACCGCCGTGTGCGCCGGGGGCGCAGCCGTCGCCGGTGGTCTCGCCGCGCGCGCCGTGCGCCGCTCCCCCGCCGCCTCCATCGCACTGACCGCCGCCGCCACCTGGGCTGTCGTCGGCGGTACGTCGCTGGCGCGCGAGGCGCGCGCCATCGGGGGCGCGCTGGCCGCCGGCGACGTGGACGCGGCGCGCGAGCGGCTGCCACATCTGTGCGGGCGCGACCCGCAGGCCCTGGACGTGGACGGGATCGCGCGGGCCGTCGTCGAGTCCGTCGCCGAGAACACCTCCGACGCCGTCGTGGGCGCGCTCGTGTGGGGCGCCGTCGCCGGGGTCCCCGGGCTCGTCGCCTTCCGCGCCGTGAACACGCTGGACGCCATGGTCGGGCACAAGTCGGCCAGGTACCGCCGTTACGGCTGGGCCTCGGCGCGCCTCGACGACGTGGCCGGCTGGCCGGGGGCGCGGCTGACCGGCGTGCTCGCCGCGGTCGCGGGCGGCAGTCCGCGCGGCGCGCTCACCGCGTGGCGCGAGGACGCGCGGCTGCACCCGAGCCCCAACGCCGGTGTCGTCGAGGCCTCGTTCGCGGGGGCGCTCGGAGTGCGGCTCGGGGGCACGTTGTCGTACGGCGGGCGGGTCGAGCACCGGCCCGTACTGAACGCGTCGGGCCGGTCCGTGGAGACCGCCGACGTCGAGCGGGCGGCGCGGCTTTCGCGGCGCGTGAGCTGGCTGGCCCTCGGCGTGTGTGTCGCAGGGCGGGCACTGTTGCGGAGGGGGAAGTCGTGAGTGGTGGCGGACTGCTGGTGGCAGGGACCACGTCCGATGCCGGGAAGAGCGTCGTCACCGCGGGCATCTGCCGGTGGCTGGTGCGGCAGGGGGTGAAGGTCGCGCCGTTCAAGGGGCAGAACATGTCCCTCAACTCCTTTGTGACGCGCGAGGGCGCCGAGATCGGCCGTGCGCAGGCCATGCAGGCGCAGGCCGCCCGCGTGGAGCCGAGCGCCCTGATGAACCCCGTACTGCTGAAGCCGGGCAGCGACCGGAGCAGCCAGGTGGTGCTCATGGGCAAGCCGGTCGGCGAGTTGAGCGCTCGCGGGTTCTTCGGGGAGTCCGGGCCCGCGGCGAAGCCGCTGTCAGGTGCTGTGTCCCCCGGGAAGGCACTGCACGGAGGACGCCAGGCCGCACTCCTCGACACCGTCGTGGGATGCCTGGAGGAACTCCGGGGCAGCTATGACGCCGTGATCTGTGAAGGGGCGGGCTCTCCCGCCGAGATCAACCTGCGCCGCACCGACATCGTCAACATGGGGATCGCGCGGGCCGCGCGGCTGCCCGTGCTCGTGGTCGGCGACATCGACCGCGGCGGCGTCTTCGCGTCGTTCTTCGGCACGACGGCGCTGCTCGCGCCCGAGGACCAGGAGCTGCTGGCCGGCTATCTGGTGAACAAGTTCCGCGGGGACGTCTCCCTCCTCGAGCCCGGCCTCGACATGCTCAAGGACCTGACCGGGCGCGCCACGTACGGAGTGCTTCCGTTCCAGCACGGCCTCGGCATCGACGAGGAGGACGGGCTGCGCGTGTCGCTGCGCGGCTCCGTGCGCGACTCACGGACGACGGCCCCCGTCGGCGAGGACGTGCTGCGCGTAGCCGTGTGCGCCGTGCCGCTGATGTCGAACTTCACCGACGTGGACGCGCTGGCCGCGGAGCCGGGAGTCGTCGTGCGGTTCGTCGACCGGGCCGAGGAGCTCGTCGACGCGGACCTGGTCGTCGTGCCGGGAACGCGCGGCACCGTCAAGGCACTTCAGTGGCTGCGCGAGCGCGGCCTCGCCGACGCCCTCGCGCGCCGGGCCGCCGAGGGGCGCCCGGTCCTCGGGATCTGCGGCGGTTTCCAGGTGCTCGGCGAGCACATCGAGGACGACGTCGAGTCGCGCGCGGGCACCGTGGACGGGCTCGGACTGCTGCCCGTACGGGTGCGGTTCGAGCGCGAGAAGACCCTCGCCCGGCCCGTCGGCGAGGCGCTCGGCGAGCGTGTCGAGGGTTACGAGATCCATCACGGGGTCGCCGAGGTCGCCGGCGGAGAAGCCTTCTTGGACGGGTGCCGCGTCGGTTCCGTCTGGGGCACGCACTGGCACGGCTCGCTGGAGGCGGACGGCTTCCGCCGGGCGTTCCTGCGCGAGGTCGCGGCCGCCGCGGGCCGCCGTTTCGTGCCGGCGCCCGACACGTCGTTCGGCGCGCTGCGCGAGGAGCAGCTCGACCGGCTCGGCGATCTGATCGAAGAACACGCGGACACGGACGCGCTGTGGCGGCTCATCGAGTCCGGCGCTCCGTCAGGACTGCCTTTCATTCCACCGGGAGCGCCCGCATGAGCACAGTGTTGTTGTTGTCGACCGCAGACACCGATCTGCTGGCGGCCCGCGCCTCCGGCGCCCCCTACCGGATCGGGAACCCGACCCGCGTCGACGTGCAGAGCGAGCTGCCGGAGCTGCTCGACGGCGTGGACGTCGCCGTCGTCCGGCTCCTCGGCGGCAAGCGCGCCTGGGAGGACGGGCTCGCGGCGCTGAAGGCGTCCGGCGTGCCGACGGTCCTGCTCGGCGGCGAGAGCGTCCCGGACGCGGAGCTGATGGCCGAGTCGACCGTGCACGCGGGCGCCGTGGCCGAGGCGCTGCGCTATCTCGTCGAGGGCGGACCGGGCAACCTCGTCGAGCTGGCCCGCTTCCTCGTCCAGGACGTGCTGCGGGGCGGGCACGGCCGGGCCGGGAGTACGCAGGAGCGGCACAGCGCCGAGCCGCAGAAGATGCCCGAGTACGGGGCGCACGGCCGCCGTGCGCGCGTCGAGGGCCGTCCGACGGTCGGTGTGCTCTTCTACCGCGCCCACGAGCTGTCCGGGAACACCGCTTTCGTGGACACGCTGTGCGACGCGATCGAGGCGCGCGGCGTCAACTCCCTTCCGGTGTACTGCGGTTCGCTGCGCGGCGCCGACCCCGGCCTGTACGAGCTTCTCGGCGAGGCCGACACCCTGGTCGCGACCGTGCTCGCGGCGGGCGGCACGCACGCCTCGCAGGCGTCCGCGGGCGGCGACGAGGAGGCCTGGGACATCGGCGCGCTCGCCGACCTCGACATCCCCGTCCTGCAGGGTCTTTGCCTCACGTCGTCGAAGGCGGCCTGGGAGGCGTCGGACGCCGCCCTGTCGCCGATGGACGCGGCGATGCAGGTCGCGATCCCCGAGTTCGACGGCCGGATCGTGACCGTGCCGTTCTCCTTCAAGGAGGAGGGCCCCGACGGCGTCCCCGTGTACACGGCCGACCCCGAGCGGGCCGCGCGCGTCGCCGGAATCGCCGTGCGCCACGCCCGTCTCGGCCACAAGCCGAACGGCGAGAAGAGGCTCGCCGTCGTCTTCACCGCCTATCCGACCAAGCACTCGCGGGTCGGCAACGCGGTGGGCCTCGACACGCCCGCCTCCGCAGTCCGTGTCCTGGACGCGCTGCGCGAGGCCGGTTACGGCGTCGACGGCTACCCGGACAACGGGGACGAGCTGATCCACCGCCTCATCGAGGCGGGCGGCCACGACGTCGAGTGGCTCACCGAGGACCAGCTGGCGTCGGCGCCCGCGCGGGTGCCGCTCGCCGACTACCGCGCCTGGTTCGACAAGCTGGCGCCCGAGCTGCGCGACAGGATGCTGGAGGCGTGGGGCGAGCCGCCGGGCTCCCTCTACGTCGACGGCGACGACATCGTGCTCGCGTCCCTCCAGTTCGGCAACGTCGTCGTGATGATCCAGCCGCCGCGCGGCTTCGGCGAGAACCCCATCGCGATCTACCACGACCCGGACATGCCGCCGTCGCACCACTACATGGCCGCGTACCGCTGGCTGGAGAACAGCTTCGGCGCGGACGCCGTCATCCACATGGGCAAGCACGGCACGATGGAGTGGCTGCCCGGCAAGGGCCTCGGTCTGAGCGGGAGTTGTGCGCCCGACGCGGTCCTGGGCGAGCTGCCGCTGATCTACCCGTTCATCGTGAACGACCCGGGCGAGGGCACGCAGGCCAAGCGCCGCGGGCACGCCACGGTCGTCGACCACCTGGTGCCGCCGATGGCGCGCGCCGACACGTACGGCGACCTCGCGAAGCTGGAACAGCTCCTCGACGAGTACGCGCTCGTCTCCGACCTGGACCCGACGAAGGCCCCGGCCGTACGCGCCCAGATCTGGACGCTGGTGAAGGCCGCCGAGCTCCACCACGACCTGCATGTCGACGAGCAGCCGGACGACGGCGACTTCGACGAGTTCGTGATGCACATCGACGGCTATCTGTGCGAGATCAAGGACGTGCAGATCCGCGACGGTCTGCACATCCTGGGCGGCGGCCCGGTCGGCGAGCCGCGCGTGAACCTCGTACTCGCCGTACTGCGCGCCTCGCAGGTGTGGGGCGGCACCGCCAACGCGCTGCCCGGCCTGCGGGCCTGCCTGGCCGAGCACTTCGGCCTGGTCGAGAAGGAGCTGCTCGGCGAGCCCGGCGCGCCGGTGAAGGTGCCGGGCGGGCTGACGGACCTCGTCGACGGTCCCGCCCGCAGCGCCGCCGACGCGATCGACCTCCTGGAGCAGCTGTGCCGGCGCGCGGCCGAGGGCATGGAGGAGCGCGGCTGGGACGCCACGGCCGTCCCGGCGCTCGTCCGGGACGTTGTCGGGACCGAACTCGCGGACGCCGTCGCGGTGTTGGAGTTCGCGTGCCGTGAGGTCGTGCCCCGGCTCGCGCGCACCACGGACGAGATCGGGCACATTCTGCGCGCGCTCGACGGCGGATACGTGCCCGCGGGACCGTCCGGTTCGCCGACGCGCGGCCTGGTCAACGTGCTGCCGACGGGCCGCAACTTCTACTCCGTCGACCCGAAGGCGATCCCGTCGCGGCTGAGCTGGGAGGTCGGGCAGGCGCTCGCCGACTCGCTGGTGGCGCGCTACCTCGCCGACACCGGCGAGTACCCCAAGTCCGTGGGCCTGACGGTGTGGGGCACCTCGGCGATGCGTACGCAGGGCGACGACATCGCGGAGATCCTCGCGCTGCTCGGCTGCCGCCCGGTGTGGGACGACGCCTCGCGCCGTGTCACCGGCTTCGAGGTCGTGCCGGCCGCCGAACTCGGGCGCCCGCGCATCGATGTGACGGTCCGTATCTCCGGCTTCTTCCGCGACGCGTTCCCGCATGTCGTCGGTCTGATCGACGACGCCGTGCAGGCCGTCGCCGCGCTCGACGAGAGCCCCGAGCAGAACTACGTACGGGCGCATGTCGAACAGGACGCCGTCGAGCACGGCGACCGGCGGCGGGCCACGGCCCGGATCTTCGGGTCGAAGCCGGGGGCGTACGGGGCGGGTCTGCTGCCGCTGATCGACGCCCGCAACTGGCAGTCCGACGCGGACCTCGCCGAGGTGTACGCGGTGTGGGGCGGCTACGCGTACGGGCGCGGGCTCGACGGGCGGGCCGCGCGCGGCGACATGGAGACGGCGTTCCGGCGCATCAACGTGGCGGCGAAGAACGTCGACACCCGCGAGCACGACCTCGTCGACGCCGACGACTACTTCCAGTACCACGGCGGCATGGTCGCCATGGTGCGGCATCTGACGGGGGCCTCCCCCGAGGCGTACGTCGGCGACTCCGCCGTACCCGACCAGGTGAAGACCCGCACGCTCGGCGAGGAGACCCACCGGGTGTTCCGCGCGCGTGTGGTCAACCCGCGCTGGATGGCCGCGATGCGCCGCCACGGCTACAAGGGCGCCTTCGAGATGGCCGCCACCGTCGACTACCTCTTCGGGTACGACGCGACGGCCGGCGTGGTCGACGACTGGATGTACGAGAAGCTGTCGGCCGAGTACGTCTTCGACGCGGAGAACCAGGACTTCATGAAGAAGTCCAACCCGTGGGCCCTGCGCGGCATCACCGAGCGGCTGCTCGAAGCGGCCGAGCGCGGGCTGTGGGCCGAGCCCGACGCGCAGACGCTGGAACGCCTGCGGGCCACGTATCTGGAACTTGAGGGCGACTTGGAGGGCGACGACCAGTGAGTACCCCCTATCCGTTCACCGCGCTCGTCGGGCAGGACGACCTGCGACTGGCGCTGCTGCTCAACGCCGTGTCGCCCGCTGTCGGCGGTGTGCTCGTGCGCGGCGAGAAAGGCACGGCCAAGTCGACGGCCGTACGCGCTCTTTCGGCGCTCATGCCGGAGGTCGAGGTCGTCGCCGGGTGCCGCTTCTCGTGCGTGCCGGGCGCCCCGGACCCGGCGTGCCCGGACGGGCCGCACGAGACCGGACCCGGCACCTCACGTGCCGCCCGCATGGTCGAGCTGCCCGTCGGCGCGTCCGAGGACCGGCTCGTCGGCGCGCTCGACATCGAGCGGGCGCTCGCCGAGGGCGTCAAGGCCTTCGAACCGGGACTCCTCGCCGACGCGCACCGCGGCATCCTGTACGTCGACGAAGTGAACCTGCTGCACGACCACTTGGTGGACCTGCTGCTCGACGCGGCCGCGATGGGCGCCTCGTACGTGGAGCGCGAGGGCGTATCCGTACGGCATGCCGCGCGCTTCCTGCTCGTGGGCACCATGAACCCCGAAGAGGGGGAGCTGCGCCCTCAGTTGCTCGACCGGTTCGGGCTCACCGTGGAGGTCGCCGCCTCCCGCGAGCCCGACCAGCGCGTCGAGGTCGTCAAGCGGCGCCTCGCCTACGACGACGACCCCGAGGGCTTCGCCGGGAAGTGGGAGCAGGAGGAGTCCGCCGTACGGGCGCGGATCGTCGCGGCCCGTGACCTGCTGCCGTCGGTGCGGCTCGGTGACGCCGCGCTGCGCCAGATCGCCGCGACGTGCGCCGCGTTCGAGGTCGACGGGATGCGCGCGGACATCGTGATGGCGCGTACGGCGACGGCGCTCGCCGCGTGGGCGGGCCGCACGGACGTGCTGGCCGAGGACGTGCGGCAGGCCGCGCTCCTGGCTCTGCCGCACCGCAGGCGCCGCAACCCGTTCGACGCGCCGGGGCTCGACGAGGACAAGCTCGACGACACCCTGGAGGAGTTCGGCGGGCAGGACGGTCAGGATGCAGAAGCGGATCCGGACGGTGACGGTGATGACGACGGCGGCGGGGACGGGCCCGGTGGCGGTGGCGGGCAGCCGCCGCAGGACGCGCCCGAGGGCAACGGCCCCGACGCGGGCGGCGACCAGGCCGCCGACATCCCCGCGCAGGGCGAGCCCTCCGACAGCGGCGAGCAGAAGGCTCCCGCGGGCGGCGGCGAGCAGGCGGCCGCACGGGCCTCCGAGCCCTTCCGTACGAAGATGCTGAGCGTGCCCGGACTCGGTGAGGGGGCCGCCGGGCGGCGCTCGCGGGCCCGCACGGAACACGGGCGTACGACGGGTGCGCGGCGTCCGCGTGGCGCGCTCACCAAGCTGCACCTGGCGGCGACCGTGCAGGCCGCGGCCCCTCACCAGCGGGCGCGGGGCCGTTCCGGCCCTGGGCTCGTGGTGCGGCGTGACGATCTGCGGCAGGCGACCCGGGAGGGCCGCGAGGGCAACCTCGTGCTGTTCGTGGTCGACGCCTCCGGGTCGATGGCGGCGCGGCAGCGGATGAGCGCCGTCAAGGGCGCTGTCCTGTCGCTGCTCCTCGACGCGTACCAGCGGCGCGACAAGGTGGGACTCGTGACGTTCCGCGGCTCCTCGGCCGACGTGGCGCTCCCGCCGACGTCCTCCGTGGACGCGGCAGCCGTACGGCTGGAGTCGCTGCCCACCGGTGGACGTACGCCGCTGTCCGCCGGGCTCCTCAAGGCGCACGACGTGCTGCGCGTGGAGCGGCTGCGGGACCCGGCGCGCCGGCCGCTCGTCGTCGTGGTGACCGACGGGCGCGCGACGGGCGGGCCGGAGCCGGTGGCGCTCGCGGGGCGTGCGGCGCGGCTGCTCGCCGCCGAGGGAACGGCGTCGGTCGTCGTGGACTGCGAGTCGGGTCCGGTGCGGCTCGGGCTCGCCGGTCAGCTGGCGGGCGAGCTGGGCGGGACGGCGGTGACGCTCGACGAGTTGCGGGCCGACTCGATCGCCGGGCTCGTGAAGGACGTCCGACAGATGCAGGGTCTGCAGTCGAACAGCAGGAGGGTCGCGTAATGCCTCAGGGACAGCCGAGCGTCGTGCCGGACGACGGGCTCACGACGCGGCAGCGGCGCAACCGGCCGCTTGTCGTCGTCCACACCGGCATCGGCAAGGGCAAGTCGACGGCGGCCTTCGGGCTGGCCCTGCGCGCCTGGAACCAGGGCTGGCCGATCGGGGTGTTCCAGTTCGTCAAGTCGGCGAAGTGGAAGGTCGGCGAGGAGAACGCGCTGCGCGTCCTCGGCGCGAGCGGCGAGGGCGGGACCGTCGACTGGCACAAGATGGGCGAGGGCTGGTCCTGGGTCCAGCGCGACGCGCAGATGGACAACGAGGAGAAGGCCCGCGAGGGCTGGGAGCAGGTCAAGCGCGACCTCGCCGCCGAGACGTACCAGCTGTACGTGCTCGACGAGTTCGCCTACCCGATGCACTGGGGCTGGATCGACACGGACGAGGTCATCTCCGTGCTGCGGGACCGGCCCGGGACCCAGCATGTGGTGATCACCGGGCGCAACGCCCCTGAGGACCTGGTGGACTTCGCGGACCTCGTCACCGACATGTCCAAGGTCAAGCACCCCATGGACGCGGGCCAGAAGGGCCAGAGGGGCATCGAGTGGTGAGTACGTCCATGCCTCGGCTCGTCATTGCCGCGCCCTCCTCGGGCAGCGGCAAGACGACCGTCGCGACGGGTCTGATGGCGGCGTTCGCCGGGCGCGGGCTCGCCGTGTCGCCGCACAAGGTCGGGCCCGACTACATCGACCCCGGATACCACGCGCTCGCCACGGGGCGGCCGGGGCGCAACCTCGACGCGTACCTGTGCGGGCCCGAGCTCGTGGCGCCGCTCTTCGCGCACGGGGCGCGGGGGTGCGATCTCGCCGTCGTCGAGGGCGTGATGGGGCTTTTCGACGGGGTCTCCGGTCAGGGGGAGCTGGCGTCGACCGCGCACGTCGCGAAGCTCCTTCGGGCGCCGGTCGTGCTCGTCGTCGACGCGTCGTCGCAGGCCCGGTCCGTGGCCGCGCTCGTGCACGGTTTTGCGTCGTTCGATCCCGAGGTGCGGCTCGCCGGGGTGATCCTCAACAAGGTCGGGTCCGACCGGCACGAGGCGATCCTGCGCGAGGCGCTGGACGAGTCGGGGGTGCCGGTGTTCGGCGCCCTGCACCGGGGTGGGGAAGTGCTGACTCCCTCGCGGCACCTGGGGCTTGTGCCGGTGGCTGAGCGGGGGGCCGAGGCCGTTGCGGCCGTTGCCGCCATGGGGGAGATGGTTCGGGCCGGGTGTGACCTGGACGCGCTGTATGCGGTGGCTCGTGGTGCGGGGCCGTTGGACTGTGCGGCCTGGGATGCGGCTGAGGTTTTGGGTTCTCTCCCCCAGCCCGGCCCTTCCCGGAACCGGGTCTCTGCACCGGCCCCCGGCCCTCGAACGCCGGACGGGCTGGATGTGCCGGACCGCACCGTGAATGACAAGCCTCGCGTTGCCGTGGCCGGTGGCGCCGCCTTCACCTTCTCCTATGCCGAGCACAGTGAGCTGCTTGCCGCCGCCGGGGCCGAGGTTGTGGCCTTCGATCCGCTTCGGGACGAGCAACTCCCCGACGGGACACGGGCGTTGGTCATCGGTGGGGGTTTTCCGGAGATGTACGCCTCCGAGCTGTCCGCCAATGAGCCGCTGCGCAAGGCCGTCGGTGAGCTCGCGCGGTCCGGTGCGCCCGTCGTCGCCGAGTGTGCGGGGCTGCTGTATCTGGCGCGCTCCCTGGACGGGCAGCCCATGTGCGGGGTCCTGGACGCCGACGCACGGATGTCGGAGCGGCTGACGCTCGGGTACCGGGACGCCGTGGCCGTGTCCGACAGCATGCTGGCCGCGAACGGGACGCGGGTGCGCGGCCACGAGTTCCATCGCACCGTCGTCGAACCCGGGGCCGGCGCCACCCCCGCGTGGGGCATCACGCGTCCCGAGCGGCGCGTCGAAGGGTTTGTGCAGGGCGGGGTGCACGCCTCGTATCTGCATGTGCACTGGGCCTCCGTGCCCCAGGCGGCGCGGCGCATCGTCGCGCAGGCAACCGAAGTCGCGCAGGCAACCGAAGTCGCGCGGGCAACCGAAGGAGTCACCCCGTCATGACCGACAACACCACGCACCGGCTGACCGGCGTCGGCGTGGGTCCCGGTGACCCCGAGCTCGTGACCGTGAAGGGCGTGAACGCCCTGCGCGAGGCCGCCGTCGTCGTCGTGCCGGTGATGGCCGCCGCCGACGGGACGGACGGCGGAGAGCCCGGCCGCGCCGAGGCGACCGTCCTGCACTACGTGCCCGCCGACAAGGTCGTCCGCGTCGTCTTCGCGCTCAACGAGCGCTCGGACCGGGCCCGGCGCGAGGCCGCCTGGGACGCGGCCGGTGAGCGCGTCGCGGCGCTCCTGCGGGAGCACGGCTCCGTCGCGTTCGCGACGATCGGCGACCCGAACGTGTACTCCACGTTCACGTATCTCGCCCTGACCGTCGGGGAGCTCGTGCCGGGGACCGTCGTCGAGACCGTGCCCGGCATCACCGCCATGCAGGACCTCGCCGCGCGGTCCGGCGCCGTGCTCACCGAGGGCACCGAGCCGCTGACGCTCGTGCCGGTGACCGCCGGTTCGGCCGTGCTCAAGGAGGCGCTCGCGGGGCCCGGCACCGTCGTCGCGTACAAGTTCGGGCGGCTCGCCGGCGAGGTCGCCGCGGCGCTGCGCGAGACGGGGCGGACGCAGGACGCCGTGTGGGGGTCCGCGCTCGGGCTGCCCGAGGAGTCCATCAGGCCCGCCGCCGAACTGGGCGCCGACGCCGCGCTGCCGTACCTGTCGACGCTGATCGCGCCCGCGCGGCGCGACGGCGGACGGGGCGGGAAACTGTGACCCGCCGGGGGGCGGGCCCGGCGCTACTCCCCCGCCGTGCCGATCACCAGCCACATCAGGGCGGCGCCCGCGATCGTGCACAGCAGCGTGGAGCGCGCCGGGTGGTGGTGGCCGGCCTCGGGCAGGATCTCCGCGGCCGCGATGTAGAGCAGAACGCCGCCGAAGAACCCGAGGTAGCAGGCGAGGGCCTGCGCCGGGATGGTGAACAGCAGCGTCGACGCGGCGCCCACCACCGGGGCGAGCGCGTCCGCGCCGACCATCGCGAGTGCCTTGCGGCGGGCGTTCCCGTAGGCGCGCGTGATCGTGTACGTGTTGAAGCCGTCGGCGAAGTCGTGGGTGATCACGGCGAGCGCGACGGTGTACCCCATGGTGCTGCTCACCTGGAACGAGGCGCCGATCGCGACGCCGTCCGCGACGCTGTGCCCGACCATCGCGGAGGCGGCGCCGAGGCCGACCTGGGGCACCTGCTCCTCGCCCTCCTGCGCCCCGTGCGCGGCCTGGCGCATCGCGAGCAGCCGCTCGACGATGTGGGCGACGAGGAAGCCCGCGACGAACAGGAGCAGCGCGGCGGGCACTCCGTAGATCTCGTTGCCGGCGCCGTGCAGGGCTTCCGGGAGCAGGTCGAAGCCGACCACGCCGAGCATCAGGCCGCCGGCGAATCCGAGCACCAAGTGGCGCCGGTCGGTGACGTGGTGGGCGGTCCAGCCGCCGACGAGTGTCATCACGAACGAGCCAAGGGCGACGAGGACGGCCATGGTCCCTTGCTAGCGGATCGGCACCGGCCGCGCACGCCCGGGACCGGCTGAGCCGCACCTTCCGACCCGTCCGATACCGCTCCCGTACCTCCGTACGACCGAACCGCGTACGAACCCGTACGACCCAACGCTGCATCCCCGAGAGGACCCCAGTCATGCCCGAAGCAACCACCGGCAAGGTGACCTTCGTCGGTGCCGGGCCCGGCGCCGCCGATCTGCTCACGTTCCGCGCCGCGCGCGCCATCGCGGACGCCGATGTCGTCATCTGGGCGGCCAGCCTGGTGCAGGAGGAGGTCCTCGACCACGCGCGCGAGGGCGCGGAGATCCTGGATTCGGCGACGATGTCGCTGGAGGACGTCGTCGCCGTGTACGAGCGGGCGCACCGCGACGGTCTGCGGGTCGCGCGCATCCACTCCGGGGACCCGGCGCTGTGGGGCGGCACGCAGGAACAGGTCGACCGGTGCGCGCGGCTGGGCATCGCGACGGAGGTGATCCCGGGTGTCTCGTCGTTCTCGGCGGTGGCCGCGCTCGCGCAGCGCGAACTGACGATCCCCGAGGTCGCGCAGTCCGTGATCCTGACGCGGCTCGGCGGCGGCAAGACGCCGATGCCTCCCGGCGAGGAGGTGCGGGAGTTCGCGCGGCACGGCACGACGATGGCGCTGTTCCTTTCGGCGGCGCGCAGCGGCCAGTTGGTGCGTGAGCTTCTGGAAGGCGGCTACCCGACGTCGACGCCGGTCGTCGTCGCGTACCAGGCGACCTGGCCGGAGGAGCTGATCGTGAAGTGCACGATCAGCACGCTGGAGGAGACCGTGAAGCAGCACAAGCTGTGGAAGCACACGCTGTTCCTGGTCGGCCCGGCGCTGGACGCGGAGGGCACGCGTTCGCACCTCTACCACCCGGGCCACTTCCACGGTTTCCGCAAGGCCGACCCCGAGGCGCGGGCGGCGCTGCGGGCCGGGAAATCCGCGCAGGCCCAGTCGTGATCACGGTCTTCGGTACGGGGACGGGGGCGCCGCTGTCCCCGGATCCGGCCCTGTCGTCCGCGGCCGTGGTGGTCGGCGGACGGCGTCATCTCGACGCGGCCGAGGCGCTGCTGGCGCCCGGGGCGGAGCGGGTCGTGCTGGGGCCGCTGGCTGCGGCGCTGGACTCGGTCGAGCGATACATCGAGAACGAGAAGGATCAGGGCGTCGCCGTGCTGGCGTCCGGCGACCCCGGGTTCTTCGGGATCGTGCGGGCGCTCGCCGAGCGGTTCGGGCCCGCGGCGCTCGACGTGCGGCCGGGGGTGTCGTCGGTGGCGACGGCGTTCGCCCGCGTCGGCCTTCCGTGGGACGACGCGGCGGTGGTCAGCGCGCACGGCCGTGACCTTCGGACCGCGGTCAACGTGTGCCGCGCGTACCCGAAGACCGCCGTGCTCACGGGTCCCGGCGCGGGCCCTGCCGAGCTGGGCGCCGAACTCGCGCACCGCAGCACCGACCGCGTCCTCGTCGTCGCGTCCCGCCTCGGCGACCCCGAGCACGAGAGTCTTGAGCGGGTCACGCCGTCGGAGGCCGCCGCCCGTGACTGGGGCGACGCGGTGAGCGTGGTGCTCTGCCTGGACGAGAGACGGGTGCTCGCACCGGTGCGCACCCTCGCCGGTCCCGGCCGCCCGCCGGCCCGGTGGGCCCTGGACGAGAGCGAGTTCGCGCACCGCGACTCGATGATCACCAAGTTCGAGGTGCGGGCGCTCGCGCTCGCGCGGCTCGGGCCGCGCCCGGGCGACCTGGTGTGGGACATCGGGGCGGGGTCCGGCTCGGTCGCCGTGGAGTGCGCGCGGTTCGGCGCCGCGGCCGTGGCCGTCGAGAAGACCGTGGACGGCGTGGCCCGGATCCGGGACAACGCCGCCGCCCACGGTGTCGACGTACGCGTCGTGCACGGCGCGGCGCCCACCGTCCTGTCCGATCTCGCCGACCCCGACGCGGTGTTCATCGGCGGGGGCGGGCGTGAGCTGACCGCGATCGTGACGGCGTGCGCGCGACGCACGCGGCGGTCCGTGGTGGTCGCGGTGGCGGCGGTGGACCGGGTGGGCGCGGTGCGGGACGCACTGGGCGCGGCCGGGTTCGTCAGCGACGGCGTGCTGCTGCAGTCGTCCCGGCTCGCGCCGCTGCCGGGCGACGTGTCGCGGCTCGCCGCGGCCAATCCGGTGTTCCTGGTGTGGGGCGTACGGCCCGATACGGAGAGCGCCACTTCCGTGGACTTCCTTGAACGAAGGAGTAGTTGAGTGATCGGCCTGATTTCAGCCACGGCGGCCGGGGCGGTGGCCCGCGACCGGCTCGCGTCGGCGTGGCCGTCTCGTACGCGGGTGTACGAGGGTTCCGTGGGGGACGCCGTGCGGCGCGCGTTCACGGAGTGCGAGCAGGTGGTGTGCTTCCTGGCGACAGGGGCCGTGGTCCGGCTCGTCGCGCCGCTGCTGCGGGACAAGCACGTGGACCCGGGCGTGGTGTGCGTCGACGAGGCCGGGCGGTTCGCGGTGTCGCTGCTCGGGGGGCACGAGGGCGGGGCGAACGCGCTCGCGCGTGAGGTGGCCGCCGTCCTGGAGGCCGAGCCGGTGGTGACCACGGCGACGGACGCCGTGGACGTGCCCGGGCTCGACACGCTCGGCCTGCCCGTCGAGGGGGACGTCGCCGGGGTCACCCGGGCGGTCCTCGACGGTGAACCGGTCGCTCTGCACGCCGAGTTGGCGTATCCGCTGCCCGCGCTTCCGGGGAATGTCGCACCGGACCAGGTGGCCGATCACACGATCCGCGTCAGCGACCGCGCCGTGGAGCCCGCCGACCGCGAGGTCGTCGTGCGGCCCCCGTCCCTCGTCGTGGGGGTCGGCGCCAGCAGGGGCGCGCCCGTGGACGAGGTGCTCGGGCTCGTGCGCGACACGCTGCGGGACGCGGGGCTCTCGCCGCTGTCCGTGGCGCGGCTCGCGACCGTCGACGCCAAGGCCGGTGAGCCGGGCATCGTCGAGGCCGCCGAGCAGTTGGGCGTGCCCGTCGTGACGTACGGCGCGGAGACCCTCGCCGGGGTCACCGTGCCGAACCCGTCCGACGCGCCGCTCGACGCCGTCGGTACGCCCTCGGTGGCGGAGGCCGCCGCGCTGGTCGCCGGTGGTGAACTCCTCGTACCGAAGCGGAAGTCGGTGCGCGCCGACGGGCAGCCCGCGATGGCGACGTGCGCCGTCGTGCGCACCGCGCCGCGCGGCCGGCTCGCCGTCGTCGGGCTCGGCCCCGGCGCCCGTGACCTCGTGACTCCGCGCGCCCGCGACGAGCTGCGCGCCGCGTCCGTCCTCGTCGGCCTCGACCAGTACGTCGACCAGATCCGGGACCTGCTGCGGCCCGGCACCCGGATCCTGGAGTCCGGGCTCGGCGCCGAGGAGGAGCGGGCCCGCACGGCGGTCGCCGAGGCCCGCAAGGGGCAGGCCGTGGCACTGATCGGCAGCGGGGACGCGGGCGTGTACGCGATGGCGTCGCCCGCGCTCGCCGAGGCGTCCGACGACATCGACGTGGTGGGCGTACCGGGCGTGACGGCCGCGCTCGCGGCGGCCGCGATCCTGGGCGCGCCGCTCGGCCACGACCATGTCTCGATCAGCCTGTCCGACCTGCACACGCCGTGGGAGGTCATCGAGCGCCGCGTGCGGGCCGCCGCGGAGGCGGACATCGTGGTCACGTTCTACAACCCGCGCAGCCGGGGCCGTGACTGGCAGCTGCCCAAGGCCCTCGGCATCCTCGCCGAGCACCGCGAGCCGGGCACGCCCGTGGGTGTGGTGCGCAACGCGTCCCGCGCCGACGAGTCGAGCAGGCTGACCACGCTCGGCGAACTCGACCCGGCCTGGGTCGACATGATGACCGTCGTGACCGTCGGCAACACGGCCACGCGGCGGATCGCGGGCCGCATGGTCACCCCGCGCGGCTACCGCTGGCAGCAGCCGGCCGCCACTGCCACTTCCGGCTCTCCCGACACCACCACCGGCACCACCCGTAAGGAGTCCTCGTGACCACCCCGCCCGCTCTGCTCATCGCCGGACACGGCACCCGCGACGAGGCCGGCGCCGAAGCCTTCCGCGACTTCGTCAGGGAGCTCGGCCGCCGCCGTCCCGACCTGCCCGTGGCGGGCGGCTTCATCGAGCTGTCGCCGCCGCCGCTGGCGGAGGCGGTGGGCGAGCTCGTGGAGCGCGGGGTGCGCCGGTTCGCGGCGGTGCCGCTGATGCTGGTGTCGGCGGGGCACGCCAAGGGCGACATCCCGGCGGCGCTGGCCCGCGAGAAGGAGCGGCACCCGGGGATCTCGTACACGTACGGGCGTCCGCTGGGTCCGCACCCGTCGCTGCTCCAGGTGCTCGAGCGGCGTCTCGACGAGGCGCTGGGCGGCGGCGCGCGCACGCCGGAGGACCGGGCCGATGTGACGGTCCTGCTGGTCGGCCGCGGTTCGACGGACCCGGACGCCAACTCCGAGGTGCACAAGGCGGCGCGACTTCTGTGGGAGGGCCGCGGTTACGCGGGCGTGGAGACGGCGTTCGTGTCGCTGGCCGCGCCGGACGTGCCGTCGGGCCTCGACCGGTGCGTGAAGCTCGGCGCGCGGCGCATCGTCGTCCTGCCGTACTTCCTGTTCACGGGGATCCTGCCGGACCGCGTGCGGCAGCAGACGGAGGGCTGGGCGTCGGCCCACCCGGACGTCGAGGTGCTCTCCGCCGACGTGATCGGCCCGGAGCCGGAGCTGATCGACCTGGTCTTGGAGCGGTACGAGGAGGCCGTCCGCGGCGATCTGCGGATGAACTGCGACACCTGCGTGTACCGGATCGCGCTGCCGGGCTTCGAGGACAAGGTGGGGCTTCCGCAGCAGCCGCACTTCCACCCGGACGACGACGGCGACCACCACGGCCACGGGCACTCGCACGGACACGGGCACTCCCACTCGCATGCGCACTGACGACGGTCACGATCTGCGCCACCACGGCGACGCGGAGGTCCGTGGCACGGGTGCGGACCTCACCGATCTCGCGGTGAACGTCCGCTCGGGCACTCCCCCGGTGTGGCTGCGCGAGCACATCGCGGACTCGCTCGGCGGGCTCGCCACGTATCCGGACGGGCGGGCGGCCCGCGAGGCGGTGGCCCGCCGGCACGGGCTTCCCGTGGAGCGGGTGCTGCTCACGGCGGGGGCGGCGGAGGCGTTCGTGCTGCTCGCCCGCGCCCTGAAGGTCCGTCACCCGGTGGTCGTGCACCCGCAGTTCACGGAGCCGGAGGCGGCGCTGCGGGACGCGGGGCATGCCGTGGACCGGGTGCTGCTGCGCGAGGAGGACGGCTTCCGGCTCGATCCGGCGGCCGTGCCCGAGGACGCGGACCTCGTGGTGATCGGCAACCCGACGAACCCGACTTCGGTCCTGCACCCGGCCGCTCTCATCGCTCAACTGGCCCGCCCCGGGCGGGTGTTGGTGGTGGACGAGGCGTTCATGGACGCGGTCCCCGGCGAGCGGGAGGCCCTCGCGGGCCGGAGCGACGTGCCGGGGCTCGTGGTGCTGCGCAGCCTGACGAAGACGTGGGGTCTTGCGGGGCTCCGGATCGGCTACGTACTGGCGGAGCCGGACACCGTCGCGGAGCTGGAGCGGGCCCAGCCGCTGTGGCCGGTGTCCACGCCGGCGCTGGCCGCGGCCGAGGCGTGTGTGTCGCCGCGCGCCCTCGCGGAGGCGGCGCACGCGGCGCACCGGATCGCGGCCGACCGGACCCATCTGGTGGCGGGGCTCGCGGAGTTCGCGGCGGAGGGCGTGTCGGTGGCGGGTCCCGCGGAGGGACCGTTCGTGCTGGTGCGGGCCCCTGGGGCGGCGGCGCTGCGCGCGCGGCTGCGGGAGCGGGGTTTCGCGGTGCGGCGCGGCGACACCTTCCCGGGTCTGGGCGCGGACTGGCTGCGTCTCGCGGTGCGGGACAGGGCGACGACGGGCCGGTTCCTCCAGGCCCTCGACCAGGCGCTGACGAGCGCCTGACGGACACATGCGGGTGGGCGGGAGTCCCCGGCTACCCCCCCCCCCCCCCCCCCCCGGCCCCCGACGGGCCCGGGGGTGAGGTGGGGCCCCCGCGGGCGGCGGCGGGGGCGGCCGCCCCCGGGGGCAGCCGGCAGCAGTGAACGCCCCCCGA
>NZ_JBSGTG010000001.1:56528-315950 GCF_053607285.1 Streptomyces sp. NPDC055140
TTCTTTTTTTTAAACCCCCCGGGGCGGTTCCCCCCCGCCCCCCCCCCGGGCGGGGCGGCGCGCTTCCCGCCCCGGGGGGGGGGGGGGGGCCCCCCCGCCCCCCCCCCCCCCGCTCCCCTCCGGTCCCCCCTCGGGCCCTCGGGTCAGGAGCGCCCGCGCCGGGCGACGGCGACGGCTCCGCCGCCGGCGACCAGCAGCACGATGGCACCGCCCGCGATGTACGGCGTCATCGAGTTCCCCCCGGTCTCCGCGAGGTCCGCCTTGGCGGCGGGCTCGGAGATCGGCTTCGCGGCGCCGCCCTGGGGCTTGACGTCGTCGGCCGCCTTGGCCGGGGGCTTCTGTGCGGGCGCCGCTTCGGGCGTCTCGCAGGTCGCGCCGGCGAGGGTCACAGTGCCCTCCACCTCCGCCACGTTCAGCTTGAGCGGGTTGACGGACACCTTCAGTTCGAGCGCCGAGGCAGCAGCCGTACGGGATGTGGTGTGCGTCTTCGAGAGGTCGAGCCGGACCTCGCCGACACCCGGGACCTTCACCTCGGTGGTGCCGCCCGCCGAGAGGGTCACCTTCTTGCCGAGGACCGTGACGGCGCCCAGGACGTTCGACTCGGCGACGGGCCGCTTGCCCGTCTCGCAGACCGCCTTCGACGTGACCTGGCCGACCTCGATGAGCGAGAGCAGCGGCAGGCCCGGGATGTGGACCTTGGCGTGGGCGAGGTTGCTGTACCCCTCCGCCTTGTGGTCGTCGACGGTGGCCTTCGCGGTGGCCACGTCCGCCCGCAGGACGCTGAACGGCTGCCCGCCGTCGACGCCGTCCAGCTTGACGGTGAGGGCGGTCTTCTCGGCACTGGCGGGGGCCTGCACCTCGTTGAGCGTGGCCGTGAGCGGGACGTTCACGGTCTTGTTGAGCAGGGAGACATTCAGTCCGGTGCGCAGGACGACGGCGCCGGACTTGCCGCCGTGGCCGCCCGTCGCGTGCGCGGTGCCCGCGGTGGCGAGCAGCGCCGGAGCGACGGCCAGGGCCGTGGCGGCGGCCGACGCGGCGAGGCGGCGTCCGGGCGTGCGGAAGGTGGTGCTGGGCATGCTGATGGGACCCCCACGAGAGAAATGGAGCCGTCGGCCCCGCCCCGCCATGGGGGACATCGCTGGGGCTTGCGCCGTCGGCCTCGATGAAGGGATCTTTACGCACCGAGAGTGAACGGTCAGCAACCTGACGTGAGTTCACTCCAAAGTGAGGTTTCCGAGCTGGTCTTCGAATCTTTGAGCTCGGTTGTTCGCCTGTTCCTCTGTTTTCCCTCTGCTGCCCCTCTGTTGTCACCCGGCGACCGCCGCGTGTCGAACGCGCCGGTCGGCCGCGCGGGCGCACACGAATGATGCGTAACGAGCGGGCGGGCCGCCGCGTCACGTTCCGTCAACCCGCCTCCGCCCGCGGCCGGTTCAGCCCACGATGCGGCCGCGCAGCACCACGCGCCGGGGCGAGGCGAGCACCCGTACGTCGGCGCGGGGGTCCGACTCGTAGACCACGAGGTCGGCCGAGGCGCCCTCCTCCAGGCCGGGGCGGCCGAGCCAGGCGCGGGCGCCCCACGCCGTCGCGGAGAGCGCGTCCACGGCCGGGAGTCCGGCCTTGAGCAGTTCGGCGACCTCCCCGGCGACCAGGCCGTGCGCGAGCGAACCGCCCGCGTCGGTGCCGACGTAGACCGGCACCCCCGCGTCGTACGCCGCTCGCACGGTGTCGTAGCGACGCTCGTGCAGGCGGTTCAGATGGGCGGACCAGCGGGGGAACTTGCTCTCGCCGGCCGCGGCGATCTGCGGGAACGTGGCGATGTTGACGAGGGTCGGGACGATCGCGACGCCGCGCTCGGCGAACAGCGGGATGGTGTCCTCGGTGAGGCCCGTCGCGTGCTCGATGCAGTCGATGCCCGCCTCGACGAGGTCGCGCAGCGAGTCCTCGGCGAAGCAGTGGGCCGTGACGCGGGCGCCCAGCCGGTGCGCCTCCGCGATGGCGGCCTCGACCTCCTCGCGGGGCCAGCACGCGGTCAGATCGCCCGCGTCCCGGTCGATCCAGTCGCCGACCAGCTTCACCCAGCCGTCGCCGCGCTTCGCCTCCCGGGCCACGTAGGCGACCAGCTCGGGCGGCTCGATCTCGTGGGCGTAGTTGCGGATGTACCGGCGGGTGCGGGCGATGTGCCGCCCGGCCCGGATGATCCTGGGCAGGTCCTCGCGGTCGTCGATCCAGCGGGTGTCCGAGGGAGAGCCCGCGTCGCGGATCAGGAGCGTGCCGGCCTCGCGGTCGGTGAGGGCCTGCTTCTCGGCGACGTCGGCGGGCACCGGGCCGTGCGTGTCCAGGCCGACATGGCAGTGCGCGTCGACGAGTCCGGGCATGGCCCACCCGTCGACGGTGGTGATGTCGAGGCCGGGCCCGGCCGGCCGGTCGTACGCCACCCGCCCGCCGACGACCCACAGCTCGTCCCGGACGTCGTCGGGCCCGACGAGAACCCGCCCCTTCACGTGCAGCACCGTGCGCTCACTCATGTCGGAAGCCTATGAGGCCGGTGGGTACGCTCGGAACGGCAGCCCGCCGTACGAACTCGTGAACGAAGATCACGGGCGACGTGAGCGCAGAGAGCGAAGAGAGCACGATCGTGACCCACCCTTTTCTTGACCTGGCCCCCCTGAGCGCCGAGCACTTCGCCTCCATCGAGCGGCGCGTGGCCGGGCTGCTCGACACCTCGCAGGACGTCGTGATCATGCAAGGCGAGGCGCTGCTGCCCCTCGAGGGCGCGATCCGCGGCACCGCCCGCCCCGGCACCGTGGCCCTGAACATCGTCACCGGCCCCTACGGCCAGACCTTCGGCGACTGGCTGCGGGACAGCGGGGCGACGGTGTACGACCTGGCAGTCCCCTTCCACACTGCCGTGACGGCCGAGCAGGTGCGCGACGCGCTCGCCGAGCACCCCGAGACCGACTTCGTCTCGCTCGTGCACGCGGAGGCCGCGACGGGCAACACGAACCCGGTCGCCGAGATCGGCGAGGTGGTGCGGGAGCACGGCGCGCTCTTCTACCTGGACGCGGTCGCGTCGATCGCCGCCGAGCCGGTCCTTCCCGACGCCTGGGGCGTGGACCTGTGCGTGATCGGCGCGCAGAAGGCCATGGGCGGCCCGGCGGGCGTCTCCGCGGTGTCCGTCAGCGCGCGGGCGTGGGAGCGGATGGAGTCCAACCCGCAGGCGCCGCGCCACTCCTACCTGTCGCTGCTCGACTGGAAGCACCGCTGGATCGACGGCGGGCGCAAGGCGCTGCTGCACGCGCCCGCACAGCTGGAGATGCTCGCCCTGGAGGCGTGCGTCGAGCGCATCGAGGCGGAGGGCCTCGACGCCCTGATGGCCCGTCACGCCGGTGCGGCCGCGGCCACGCGGGCGGGCGCGCTCGCGCTGGGCGGCGGCATCGAGCCGTACGTGTACGAGGCGCGGGACGCGGCCCCGGTGGCGACGACGCTGCGCGCCCCGGCGGGGATCGACGCCTCGGAGCTGGTCGCGCGAGCGCTTGCGGTGGACCCGGTGCTGCCGCTGGTGGCCGGGGGCGGGCCACTCGCCAAGGAGATGATCCGCGTCAACCACTACGGCCCGCAGGCCACCCGGGGCGTCGTGCAGTCCTCGCTCGCGGCGCTCGGCGGTGCGCTCGCCGAGATGGAGGGGTCCGGCGCGCCGGTGGACCTGGAGGGCGCGCGCAGGGCCGTCGCCGCGGCCTGGGTGTAACCCCTGTAGTCCCGCGACTTCACAAAGTGAGGCGCCGCCCCTTCAATGGGGTGGCGCCTTCTTTTGTTTTCCGAGTCAATTCTCGCGCATTTCTCAGCACAGCTTCCCATATTCTTCTGCCCGCTTTCCGAGGACGTAAACACTAAGATTTCAACAACGGGAAACGGCGTAATTCGGACGCGTCTCGCGCGGGTTTCGCGCTTGTGACGCACTCCACACCGAAGGTGATTTGCGCACTTCATCCCGGTCAAATCGGAAGATAGCGCCGAGATTTCGCGTGCGCGCCCCCACCCGCGCGATAACACAGAAGGAGCGTTTACGTAACCCTTGCTCGCGATGCAATCCCAGAAATTGCTCGGTAAATTGAATTCACATGACCGCGCAATTCCTGGAAATGCCCGAGAGCCTGCGGATCGACCGGCCCGAGGTGGCCGACGGAGCCGCAATCTGGCGCATCGCCCGCGACTCGAAGGTGCTCGACCTCAACTCCTCGTACAGCTATCTGCTGTGGTGCCGGGACTTCGCCGCCACGTCCGTCGTGGCGCGGGACTCCGCCGGCTCCGTCGCCGGATTCATCACCGGGTACATCCGGCCGGAGAACCCGCGCACCCTCGTGGTGTGGCAGGTGGCCGTCGACCATGCGCACCGGGGGCGCGGTCTGGCCGGGGCACTGCTCGACGGCCTCTGGGCGAAGGTCGCCGCCGACCGCGCGACGACCGTGCTCGAGACGACGATCTCGCCCGACAACACCGCCTCGCAACGCCTGTTCGCCTCGTTCGCGCGCCGCAACGGCGCGGAGGTCGCACAGACGGTGCTGTTCGACGCGGGCCTCTTCCCGGACGACGGGCACGAGCCCGAGGTGCTCCACCGCATCGGGCCGATCGTCTGACCCACGACCGGCCCCCCATCACTTCTCTGCAGCGCAAGACCGCAGACCGCACGACTGCTTGACCTCTTCCACGCCATCCCCCACTCCCATCTCCCAGGAGATTCGCTGTGACCATCACCCAGCCGGACCTGAGCGTCTTCGAGACCCTTGAGTCGGAGGTGCGCAGCTACTGCCGCGGTTGGCCCACCATCTTCGACCGGGCGCAGGGCAGCCGTATGTTCGACGAGGACGGCCACGAGTACCTCGACTTCTTCGCGGGCGCGGGATCGCTCAACTACGGGCACAACAACCCGGTCCTCAAACGCGCCCTGATCGACTACCTGGAGCGGGACGGCGTCACGCACGGGCTCGACATGTCGACGACGGCGAAGCGCGCCTTCCTGGAGTCGTTCCAGAACATCATCCTGCGCCCGCGTGACCTGCCGTACAAGGTCATGTTCCCGGGCCCGACGGGCACCAACGCCGTCGAGTCGGCGCTGAAGCTGGCCCGCAAGGTCAAGGGCCGCGAGTCGATCGTGTCGTTCACGAACGCCTTCCACGGCATGTCGCTCGGCTCGCTCGCGGTGACCGGCAACGCCTTCAAACGCGCGGGCGCCGGCATCCCGCTGGTGCACGGCACCCCGATGCCGTTCGACAACTACCTCGACGGGCAGACCCCGGACTTCATCTGGTTCGAGCGCCTCCTGGAGGACTCCGGCTCGGGCCTGAACACGCCCGCCGCCGTGATCGTCGAGACGGTGCAGGGCGAAGGCGGCATCAACGTCGCCCGCACGGAGTGGCTGCGCAAGCTGGCCGATGTCTGCGAGCGCTGGGACATGCTCCTGATCGTCGACGACATCCAGATGGGCTGCGGCCGCACCGGTGCGTTCTTCTCCTTCGAGGAGGCGGGCATCACACCGGACATCGTGACCGTTTCGAAGTCCATCAGCGGGTACGGGCTCCCCATGTCCCTGTGCCTGTTCAAGCCGGAGCTCGACGTCTGGGAGCCGGGCGAGCACAACGGCACGTTCCGCGGCAACAACCCCGCGTTCGTGACGGCCGCCGCCGCCCTCGAGGCGTACTGGACCGACGGCCCCGCCATGGAGAAGCAGACGCTCGCCCGCGGCCAGCAGATCGAGGAGGCCCTCGGCGCTCTTCGCGACGAGTTCCGCGACGACACCGTCGAGTACCGCGGACGCGGCCTGGTGTGGGGCCTGGAATTCCGCGACAAGGACCGGGCGAACAAGGTCGCCAAGCGCGCCTTCGAGCTCGGTCTGCTCATCGAGACCTCCGGCCCCGAGAGCGAGGTCGTCAAGCTGCTTCCGGCGCTGACGATCACGCCCGAGGAGCTGGAAGAGGGACTGCGCACGCTCACCCGGGCCGTGCGCGAGACCGCCTGACTTCCGCTCAAGCGGGCAGGCGCCCCCTCACCACGTAGAAGAGAAAGGCAGCAACTCACCGTGATCGTCCGTTCGTTCAAGGAGATCGAGAACACCGACCGGCATGTGAAGTCGGCGACCGGCACCTGGGAGAGCAAGCGCATCGTCCTTGCCAAGGAGAAGGTCGGCTTCTCACTGCACGAGACGATCCTCTACGCGGGCACGGAGACCGACATGTGGTACGCCAACCACATCGAGGCCGTGCTGTGCGTCGAGGGCGAGGCCGAGCTCACCAACAAGGAGACCGGCGAGAAGCACTGGATCGAGCCGGGCACGATGTACCTCCTGAACGGCCATGAGCGCCACACCCTGCGCCCCAAGACCGACTTCCGCTGCGTGTGCGTGTTCAACCCTCCCGTGACCGGACGGGAGGACCACGACGAGAACGGCGTCTACCCGCTGCTGACCGAGGAGGCCTGACCCTTATGAGCACGGAGACACGTACCGACCTCTACCCGACCCGCGGCGTCTCCGAGGTGGCGACGCCCCGCGTCGACCCCGTCGTCTGGTCCCCGCCGGGCGCACGCGGTCCGATCCGCCAGTCGGACCTCGAGGGCTTCGAGCGGGACGGCTTCCTCGCGATCGAGGAGCTGATCGGTCCGGACGAGATCGGCACGTACCAGGCCGAGTTGAACCGGCTGATCACGGATCCGGCGGTCAAGGCCGACGAGCGTTCCATCGTCGAGCCCACGTCGCAGGACGTGCGGTCCGTCTTCGAGGTCCACAGGATCAGCGAGGTGTTCGCGCAACTGGTGCACGACGAGCGGGTCGTGGGCCGGGCACGGCAGATCCTCGGCTCGGACGTGTACGTCCACCAGTCGCGGATCAACGTGAAGCCGGGCTTCGGGGCGAGTGGCTTCTACTGGCACTCGGACTTCGAGACCTGGCACGCGGAGGACGGCCTGCCGAACATGCGGACCGTGTCCGTCTCGATCGCGCTGACCGAGAACTACGACACCAACGGCGGCTTGATGATCATGCCGGGGTCGCACAGGACGTTCTTGGGCTGCGCGGGCGAGACGCCGCGGGACAACTACAAGAAGTCCCTCCAGATGCAGGACGCGGGCACGCCGTCGGACGAGGCGCTGACCAAGTTCGCCGACCGGCACGGCATCCGCCTGTTCACGGGCAGCGCGGGCTCGGCGACGTGGTTCGACTGCAACGCCATGCACGGCTCCGGGGACAACATCACCCCGTACCCGCGCTCGAACGTCTTCGTCGTGTTCAACAGCGTGGAGAACGCCGCGGTGGAGCCGTTCGCGGCTCCGGTGCGGCGGCCGGAGTTCATCGGGGCGAGGGACTTCAGTCCGGTGAAGTGACCTTCGTACACGCGTAGTCGGGGCGGCTTCCTGTCGGGAGCCGCCTTGACTCGCGAATCCGGAGGGGGTCAGGCGGTCAGCGCCGGGTAGTCCGTGTAACCCTTCGCGTCGCCGCCGAAGAACGTGGCCGGGTCCGGGGTGTTGTAAGGGCCCTGCGTCTTCAGGCGGGCGGGCAGGTCGGGGTTGGCGAGGAACAGCGCGCCGAACGTGATGATGTCGGCGATGCCGTCCTCGATCACGGAGAGGTCGCCGTGCCCGGTGGGCCCGTCACTGAGGACGTTAAGGACGAAGGTGCCCGAGAACTGCTTGCGCAGCGCCAGCGTCAGCTCGCGGATGTCGGAGCTCTCGAGGACGTGCAGGTAGGAGATGCCGAGCGGCTCGATCTCCTTGACCAGCGCGGTATACGTCGGCGCCGGGTCGCTCTCCTCGATGGAGTTGTACGGGTTCCCGGGCGAGATCCGCAGCCCGGTCCGCTCGGCACCGATCTCGGCGACGACGGCCTTGACGACCTCGACGGCGAAACGGATGCGGTTCTCCACGCTGCCGCCCCACTCGTCGTCACGCAGATTGGTGTTGGGCGCGAGGAACTGGTGGATGAGGTAGCCGTTGGCACCGTGCAACTCGACGCCGTCGAAGCCGGCCTCGATCGCGTTGCGGGCGGCGGTGGCGTAGTCGGCGATGGTGGCGCGGATCTCGTCGCCGGCCAGTGCCCGCGGCGTGGTGAAGTCCTTCATGCCCTCATGCGTGAAGCCCTGGCCCGCCGGGGCGACCGGGGACGGGGCGACCGGGGTCTCCCCCTCGGGCAGCAGCACCGGGTGACTGATCCGGCCCGCGTGCATGATCTGGGCGTAGATCGTGCCGCCCTCGGCGTGCACGGCGTCGGTGACCTTGCGCCAGGAGGCGATCTGCTCGTCGCTGTGCAGTCCCGGGGTCCACGCGTAGCCCTGCCCGACGGCGGACGGCTGGATGCCCTCCGTGATGATCAGGCCGGCCGAGGCGCGCTGCGCGTAGTACTCGGTGGTCAGGTCGGTGGCGGTGCCGCCCTCGCCGGCCCGGCTGCGGGTCATCGGGGCCATGGCGATGCGGTTGGCGAGCTGGACGCCGGAGAGGTCGATCGGGTCGAAGGCGGTGGTCATGGCTACTCCATCCAAGGGCGGGCAAGGCAATGCCGACCAATATGTGGTCGGCCAATTAATCGAGCCGCGTGCCACTGTAACCCATTCATTGGCCGACCAAGGTAATCTCTACGTGAAGAGACCGAACCCCCGTGGAGAGACCGGACTCCACGGCGAGGCCGGAACCGATCAGGAGTCGCCATGACGGACGAGCCGCCTTGTAGTGAGCACCTGCCCGAAGCCGCCCGCTGCGGTCCCGTCAGCCATGCGCTCTCCCGCGTGGCGCGGCTGCACCGGATCACCGCGGGCAAGCTGCTGCGCGGGCTGGGCCTCTACCCGGGGCAGGAGTTCCTGATGATGCACCTGTGGGACAAGGGGCCCGTGCGTCAGTCGGAGCTCATCAAGGCGGTCGACCTGGACCCGTCCACGGTGACGAAGATGCTCCAGCGGCTCGAACAGGCCGGCCACGTACGCCGGTCCCCCGACCCGCGCGACCGGCGGGCCGTGCTCGTGGAGACGACGGACGCCAGCTGCGGCCTGCTCGGCGACGTCCAGGGCAAGTGGGGCGACCTGGAGGACCACACGCTGCGCGGCCTCGACAAGGAGGAGCGGACCGAACTCCTGCGGCTGCTCGCCAAGGTCGAGGCGAACCTGTGCGCCGATCCGGCGAGCTGCCCGGAGGCGGACCCGGTCGACGGGTGATCTCGCCCTAGCGGGCGGGCCGGGCCGGTCTGAAGGGCTCAGCCCAACGGTTCAGCCCGAAAGCGCCTCAAGGAGCCGGTCGACGTCGGACTCCGTGTTGTACAGGTGGAAGGCCGCCCGCAGGTTGCCCGCGCGGTCGGAGACCTCGATGCCGGCCCGGCTCAGTTCCGGCTGCCGTACGCCGAGCCCCGGGACGGAGACCACGGGTGAACCCGGCGCCGGCACGGGCGCGTGGCCGAGCGTGGCCAGGCCCGCGCGGAAGCGGTCGGCCAGGGTGAGGTCATGGGCGCGGATCGCGTCGACGCCGAGTTCCTCGACGAGCGCCAGGGAGTGCCGCGCGCCCGCGTACGAGAACAGGCTGGGGCTCTCGTCGAACCTCCGTGCGGAGTGCGCGAGCTCCTCTACGGGCCCGTAGCAGCTGTCCCAAGGGCGCTCGCCCGCGACCCAGCCCGCGAAGACCGCGCTGAGCGAGCCCAGGTCCTCGGGGACGACGAAGAAGGTCACGCCGCGCGGGCACAGCAGCCACTTGAAGGCGACGGCGGACGTGTAGTCCTGCGCGTCCGCGTCGACGGGCAGCCAGCCCGCCGCCTGGGAGCAGTCGATGTAGGTGCGGGCGCCGTGGGCGCGGGCCGCCTCGCGGATCGCGGGCAGGTCGGCGACGCGTCCGTCGGCGGACTGGGCCGCGCTGACGGCGACCAGCGCCGTGCCGGGGCGCACGGCGTCGGCGATCGCCTCCAGGGGCGCGGTGCGGACCTTGAGGTCGCCGCGTACGTGGAAGGGGTTCACGGTGGAGCTGAAGTCGTTCTGCGCGGTGAGGACCTCGGCGCCCGACGGGAGCGAGGCGGCGATGAGTCCGGTGTAGACGGCGACCGAGGCGCCGGCCGCCACCCGGGCCGCCGGGACGCCGGCGATCCGGGCGAAGGCGGCGCGGGCGGCCTCGACGTCCGCGAACATGTCGGCGGGCCGGCCGGCCGCGACGGAGGCGACCGCGTCGCTCATGGCCGCCACCGCGCGGGACGGGAGCAGCCCGGTGCTCGCGGTGTTCAGATAGGTGGTGACGGGTGCGAACTCGGCGCGCACGAGCGCGTGATCGAGAGTCTCCATGAGTCCACTGTGCCGCCTCGCCAACTGTCGGTCCATTGCGAGTTGTTGAGCAGTACCCCTAAGCGTCTCTTATAAGTGCTGCTCCCGCGGTTCACTGCCGCTCCCGCGGTATGTGTCAGTTCTGCGGGACCGCACATCCGTCCGGGCCACACGCCTCGGCGTCGCCGCTGTCGATGACCTGGAGCGGCGGGCGGCTGTCCCACGCCTGCTCCAGGGCCTGGGCGAAGACCTCGGCGGGCTGGGCGCCGGAGACGCCGTACTTGCGGTCGAGGACGAAGAAGGGCACGCCGTTCGCGCCGAGCTCGGCGGCCTCGCGCTCGTCGGCGCGCACGTCGTCGGCGTACCGGGCGGGGTCGGCGAGGACGGCGCGGGCCTCGTCGGCGTCGAGACCGGCCTCGGCGGCGAGGCCGGTCAGGTACTCGTCGGCGTCGGCGAAGACGGACCGCTCCTCGGCGAAGTTCGCCCGGTACAGGAGGCCGATCAGCTCGTCCTGGCGGCCCTGCTCCTTCGCGAAGTGGAGGAGGCGGTGCATGTCGAAGGTGTTGCCGTGGTCGCGGCCCTCGGTGAGGTAGGCGAGGCCCTCGGAGGCGGCGTTCTCGCCGAGGTTGCGCTCGGCGGCCTGCGCCTGGTCCTCGGTCATGCCGTACTTCTGCGCGAGCATCGGGATGACGAGCCCGCTGTCGCCCTTGGCGCGCGTCGGGTCGAGCTCGAAGGAGCGGTGGACCACCTCGACGCCGTCACGGTGCGGGAAGGCGGCCAGCGCCTTCTCGAAGCGGGCCTTGCCGACGTAGCACCAGGGGCAGGCTATGTCGGACCAGATCTCGACGCGCATGGGGGTCACTCCAGATTCGTACGGCGCAGGGGGTGCCCTGCGCCCCCTTTCAACGCGCGCCTTCGGTGCCTCATTCCCCGGGCCGGGCGGTCAGGTGCAGCCGCATCCGCAGGTGGCTGCCGCCCTCGTCGCCGTATCCCTCGTCGGTCCAGCCCTGGCGGGCGTAGAACGCCTGGGCGCGCGTGTTGTCGCCGTGCACGTCCAGATACGCCTGCTCGACGCCGTCCGCGTGCCACTCCTCGACGCAGGCGGCGTGCAGCTCGGCGCCGACGCCGCGGCGCCAGAGGTCGGGGCTGACGTGGAACTGGAACAGCTTGACCGCCTCCTTCGGCTCACCGTCGGGCGTGCGGAAGGAGGCGAGGCCGGCGAGCGCGCCCTCCCGTACGGAGACCAGGACGTGCGAGCGAGGGCGGGTTATCGCCTCCACCCACACCTGCTCCCAGTCGGTGCCGTCGTCCGGCAGACCGTCGGGGTAGTACGTGGCGCGGGCGCGCAGGTGCAGGGCGGCGATGGCCGGGGCGTCCGCGGGGACGGCTGTTCTGATCACGCCGGGAAAGACGTCCTCCCCGGCTCCCGGGTTCCCGCGCCCCCGGCTTTCCGGGGTGTCAGGAACCGTCGCGCAGGCCCTGCGGCCAGCTCGGGCGGAATTCGATGTCCTCGTACGTGACGACGCAGCCGTCGCCGACCGGGGCCTGCGCCATGAAGCCGACCAGGGCGGCGCCCGCGGACTCCTCGTCGCCCAGCGAGAAGATCCGGACGAAGGTCCACTTCTCGCCGTCCGGCGAGGCGTGGAAGGCGAACGCCGAACCGGTGCGGCTGATGCGCAGCCACACCGTGCTGCCGCCCACGACGAACGCGTTCGCGTCGTCGGAGCGGCCGCGCGTGACGACGGTGCAGACGGTCGGCTCGTCGGGCGAGCGCTCCAGGCACAACTTGGCCCACTCGCGCTCGCCGACGTGCAGATAGAGCACGCCCGCGTCGAAGGCGGCGGTGAAGCCGACCGTGACCCGGGCGAGCAGCTGGAAGTCGCCCTTCGGCGCCCCGAGCAGGCGGGGCGCGTCGGACGCCGGGTCCAGGGCCGTGCCGGTGGGCGGCACGAAGCGGTCCTGGCGGGGTCCGGCCCAGCCGGTGAGCGCCCCGTCCTCGTACGACCAGTGCCCGTCGGGGCCGTAGGTGCGCAGCGGGAACGGGAGTTCGGGGAGTTCGATGTCCATCAGGTCAGTTTTCCAGGTGACGAGCGGCGGGCGTGTTCAGAGTTCCTGACGGCCTTCGTAGCGGCGCGGCAGACCCAGCGGGTTGTCGTCGCGCAGCTCCGGCGGCAGGAGCGCCTCGGGGGTGTTCTGGTACGCGACCGGACGCAGCCAGCGCTCGACGGCGGTGCCGCCCACGGACGTCGAGGTGGACGTCGTGGCCGGGTACGGGCCGCCGTGGTGCTGGGCGGGGGCGACGGCGACACCGGTGGGCCAGCCGTTGACCAGGACGCGGCCCGCGAGCGGGGTGAGCTCGGCGAGGATCTCGGCGCCGCGTCCCTGGCCCGCGGCCTCGCCCTCGGACAGGTGGACGGTGGCCGAGAGGTTGCCGGGCAGCCGCGAGAGCACGGAGGTGACCTCGGCGTCGTCCTCGTAGCGGGCGACGACCGTGACCGGCCCGAAGCACTCCTCCAGGAGGAGGTCGTGGTCGCCGCCGTCGGTGGCCAGGCGCTGGGCCGGGACGGTGAGGAAGCCGGGGCTGACGGTGTGCTCGCTGCCCGCGCCCGGGGTCACGGGGGCGTCCACGTCGGGCAGCTCCGCGCGCTCGGCGACGCCCGCGACGAAGTTGTCGCGCATGCGGTGATCGAGGAGCACACCCGCGTCGGTGTCGCTGACGGCGTCGGTGAGGGACTTGACGAGGCGGTCGCCGTCGGCGCCGGTGGGCGCGAAGACGAGGCCGGGCTTCACGCAGAACTGGCCGACGCCGAGCGTCATCGAGCCCGCGAGCCCGGCGCCGATCTGCTCGGCACGCTCGGCCGCGGCCTCGGCCGTGATGACCACGGGGTTGAGGGAGCCGAGTTCGCCGTGGAAGGGGATCGGCACGGGGCGGGCGGCCGCCGCGTCGAAGAGGGCGCGCCCGCCCCGTACGGAGCCGGTGAATCCGGCGGCCGAGACCAGCGGGTGCTTGACGAGCTCGACGCCCGCCTCGAAGCCGTGGACCAGGCCGAGGACGCCCTCCGGGATGCCGTGCTGGGCGGCGGCCCTGCGCAGCACAGAGGCGACCAGTTCGGAGGTGGCGGGGTGGTCGGGGTGGGCCTTGACGACGACGGGGCAGCCCGCGGCGAGCGCGCTCGCGGTGTCGCCGCCGGGCACGGAGAAGGCGAACGGGAAGTTCGACGCCGAGTAGACGGCGACGACGCCCAGCGGCACCTTGTAGCGGCGCAGGTCCGGGATCGGCGGGGTCGCCGAGTCGTCGGGGTGGTCGATGACGATGCCCAGGAAGGCGCCCTCGTCGACGATGTCCGCAAAGGCGCGCAACTGGTAGCTGGTGCGGGCGAGTTCACCGGTGAGGCGGACGGGACCGAGCGCGGTCTCCGCGTCCGCGGCCTCCACCAGGTGCCCCTTGGAGGCGTCGAGGAGCTCGGCGGCGCTGCGCAGGAAGGCGGCGCGCACGGTGCGGTCCGCGAGGGCGCCCGTGGCGGCGCGCGCGGCGCGGACCGCCTGGTCCACCTCTTCGGCTGTGGCTTCCACCGCAACCTGCTCCCGCTGCTTCCCGGTTCGGGGGTCGACACTCCAGACTGGTGCTGCTGCCACCGCGGGTTCCTCCAGATTTGTGCCGCTCACCTGACGACGAACAGCAGCTGTTCGATATGCTGAACGCTGTCCCTGATGATGAATACGCTACGGACTCAGGACACTAATTCTGGTCGAACGAAGGGGTCAAGGGAATGTCGGCAGGTGAGACGGGCGGCGGGGCGCAGGTCAAGTCCGCGGTACGGACCGTGGAATTGCTCGAATACTTCGCGGGCCGGCCCGGAATGCACTCCCTGGCTGCCGTCCAGGAAGCGGTCGGCTACCCCAAGTCCAGCCTCTACATGCTCCTTCGCACGCTCGTCGAGCTCGGCTGGGTGGAGACGGACGCGACGGGCACGCGGTACGGCATCGGCGTACGCGCCCTGCTCGTCGGTACGTCGTACATCGACGGCGACGAGGTGGTGGCCGCGGCCCGCCCCACCCTCGACCGGCTCTCCGACGACACCACGGAGACGATCCACCTGGCGCGCCTCGACGGCACGAACGTCGTCTATCTGGCCACGCGCCAGTCGCAGCACTATCTGCGGCCCTTCACCCGCGTCGGCCGCCGGCTGCCCGCGCACTCCACGTCCCTCGGCAAGGCGCTCCTCGCGACCCACACCGACGAGCAGGTCCGCAAGATGCTCCCCGAGACGCTCCCGGCGCTCACCGAGCACACCATCACCGACCGCGAGAAGCTCATCGAGGAGCTGCACGCGGTGCGCGAGCAGGGCATCGCGGTGGACCGCGAGGAGAACACCCTGGGCCTCCGCTGCTTCGGCGTCGCGATCCCGTACCGCACGCCGGCGCGCGACGCGATCAGCTGCTCGGTGCCGGTGGCGCGCCTGACCCCCGCGCACGAGCAGATGGTGAAGGACGCGCTGTTCGACGCCCGCGACCGGCTGACCCTGGCGACGCGGAGGCTCTGATGGAGGTCGCGCTGCGTGCCGTCGAGGAGGGCGACGTCCGCGTCTTCTTCCGGCACATGAACGACCCGGAGGCGGCCCGCGTCGCCGCGTTCGTCTCCCCCAGGGGGTCCGACTGGGGCCACTTCGAGGCGCACTGGAAGCGGATCTGTTCGTCGTCCGACGTGGTGCGCGCCGTCGTCGCCGACGGCGAACTCGTGGGGAGCGCAGCCGTGTACGGGGAGCCGGGTGATCTCCAGGTCACGTACTGGATCGACCGCGCGCACTGGGGGCGCGGACTCGCCACGGCGGCGCTCCGCGCGCTGCTCGCCGAGGTCCCGGAGCGCCCGCTGCACGCTCGCGCCGCGACCGACAACATCGGCTCGCTGCGCGTCCTGGAGAAGTGCGGTTTCCGCGTCACCGGCCAGGATTCGGACTTCGCCCACGCGCGCGGGAAGGAAATTCCCGAGTACGTGCTGGCACTCGACGCGTAAGCGGTACCCGGCGGGTGTCCCGTGCGCCTGCGGCGGCCGCGCTCTCCCCCGTGCGGCGGAGGCGGATCGGCTGTGGGCACGACGTGCGGGCGCGGACGGCGCGGGAGCGTGGGGGCATGACACAGACAGCCGCTCCCGCCTCCCGTACCGCTCCCCGGCCGGCACTGCGCAGTGGCAGGCTCAGGCGCGTGCTGCGGGCGGTCGCCGTGGTGTCGTGCCTGCCGTACCTCACGCTCAAGATCGCCTGGATCGGCGGGAGTCACATCGGGATCCCCGAGGGCAGCCCGCTGCTCGACCACCGGGCCTCGATGGCCGCCGCCAACAGCGTGACCGTGCTCATGGACGGCGCCGTGATCGTCCTCGCGCTGCTTCTGACCCAGCCGTGGGGGCGGCGTGTCCCGGCCCGGCTCCTCGTGTTCCCGATGTGGGTGGCGACCGGGCTGCTCGCCCCGATCATGACCGGGTACCCGCTCCAGCTGCTGGTCAGGGCCTTTGGCGGCTCCGTGAACCACGGCGGGTCCAAGGACGGCCCCTTCCTCGACGAGTGGGTGTTCGGGGTCGTCTACACCGGCTTCATCCTCCAAGGGCTCGCCCTCGGCACCCTGTTCGCCCTGTACGCGCGCGACCGCTGGGGCCACACGTGGCGCGGCCCGGTCCGGGAGCTGCCGCGTCCCCCGGCCGACGCCGCCCGCCGGACCCTGGCGGTCGCCGCCGCGGTGCTCGCCCTGTTCCCCCTGACCCTGCACCTGCTGTGGGCGTGCGGCGCGACCACGGGCCTCAACTCCGCCCGGATCGCGGACCGTTCAAGCGACTTCTACGTCCTCGAGGCGACGGATGTGGCCTTCCTGGCCGCCGCCGTGCTCGGCGCGGCGGTCCTCGCCTTCCGGCGCGGCGGCGGCCTGCCGGTGAAGCTGCCGCTGGCCCTCGCGTGGCTCGGCTCCGGGGCCTCGGCCTGCTGGGGCGGCTGGCTCGCGCTCGCCTCCCTCGCCGGCGTCGACGACATCACGCGGCGGCCGACACCGGTCATGAACCTCACCTACGCTGCCCAGATGATCGTCGGGATCCTGGTCGTCGCCGTCGGCGTCCGCTTCCTCGCGGGCCGCGCGGAGCGACGTACGGCGTCATGAGGGGTTTCTGGAGCGCCCTGTTCGGGCGGCGGGCGCGCCGGCGGTGGATCCATCTGATCCTCGGCGGCGCACTCGCCATGCCGTACGTCCTGGTGGGTTCGGTCGTCATCGGGCCGCTCACCGGCGTGAGCGACGTCTTCACCTCGCTGACGCTCCAACTCGGCGCGTT
This sequence comes from Streptomyces sp. NPDC055140, assembly GCF_053607285.1. NCBI lineage: Bacteria > Bacillati > Actinomycetota > Actinomycetes > Kitasatosporales > Streptomycetaceae > Streptomyces > Streptomyces sp. NPDC055140. The sequence continues at coordinate 73,110 of NZ_JBSGTG010000001.1, forward strand.
CGCCGTGGGGTTGCCGCTCGCCGCGGTCACCGCTCTGTTCCCGCTGACCCGGCCGATCTCGGTGGCGGCGGTGCGCGCACTGTGCGGGGTGCCGGCCGACGCGCTCGCCGACGGGCCGCCCCGGAGCCGCGCCGCGCGGGGGCGGACCGTCGCCTGGTTCACGCTGCACCTCGGGTTCGGCGGGGTACTCAGCGGGATGACGCTCGCGCTGCCCCCGTTCGCGGTGACGCTGATGGCACTTCCCCTGTTCGCCGGGCTACGCGACTCGGCCCTCGCACTGCCCGAAGTCCTGCACCATGCCTGGGCGTTGGCGCTCGCCCCCGTCGCGGGCGCGGCGATGCTCGTGGCGCTCGCGGGCTGCGCCGCGGTGGCCGGCGCCCTCCTGGCGCGGTGGGCGCCCGTGCTCCTCGGGCCGACCCCGGCGGACCGGCTCGCCGTGGCCGAGCGCCGCGCCGCCGACCTCGCCGTGCGCAACCGGCTCGCGCGCGAGCTGCACGACTCGGTGGGCCACGCCCTGAGCGCGGTCACCCTCCAGGCGAGCGCGGCCCGCCGCGTCCTCGACCACGACCCGGAGTTCGCCCGTGAGGCCCTCGCGGCGATCGAGGACACCACGCGGCGCACGGTGGGCGAACTCGACGCCGTACTGGGCGTGTTGCGGGAGGCGGGCGACCCTGCGTCCACGGCGCCCGCGCCGACCCTCGCCGCCGACCTGGACGGGCTGCTGAGCCGCACGCGGGCCGGCGGCCTGCGCGTACAGGCGGATGTCGTGGCCCTCGACCCGGCCGCACTGCCGCCGCCGGTGTCCCGCGAGGCGTACCGGATCGTGCAGGAGGTGCTGAGCAACGCGCTGCGGCACGCGGGCACGTCCCTCACGCTGCGCCTCGCGCGCGACGGCGACGACCTGCTCATCACCGCCGAGAACCCGCTGCCGCCGCACCCGCCGCGCACCCGCCCCGGCGGCGGCCACGGGCTGCGCGGCATCGCGGACCGGGCCCGGCTGCTGGGCGGCACCACTGAGGCAGGCCCCGAGTGCGGGTCCTGGCGCGTGACCGTACGGCTGCCCCTGAGCGCATGACATGAGAGGAACCTCCCCATGACCGCGATCCGTGTCGTCCTCGCCGACGACGAGCGCATGGTGCGCACCGCCCTGCGCGCCATCCTGTCCGCCGAGGACGGCATCGAGGTCGTGGGCGAGGCCGCGACCGGCGCCGAGGCGGTGTCCGTGGTGCGCGAGCTGGCGCCCGACGTGGTCCTCATGGACGTCCGGATGCCGGAGATCGACGGCATTCGCGCCACGGAACAGATCCTCGGGTCGACGGCCGCTCCCCCGCGCATCGTCGTGGTCACCACCTTCGAGAACGACGCGTACGTGTACGAGGCGCTGCGCGCCGGGGCCGCGGGGTTCCTCCTCAAGCGCGCCGAGGCGGACGCGCTCGTGCAGGCGGTGCGCCTCGTCGCACAGACGGACTCCCTGCTGTTCCCCGCGGCCGTGCGCGCCCTCGCCGCGGAGTACGGGCGCGCCGAGCCCGCGGCGGCCGCCTGGGTGACGCGGCTCACGGGCCGCGAGAGCGAGGTGCTGCGGCACCTGGCGGCGGGCCTGACCAACGCGGAGATCGCGCGGCGGATGGGGGTGGGCCCCGCCACGGTGAAGACGCATGTGGCGGCGGTCCTCGCGAAGACCGGGGCCCGGGACCGTACACAGGCCGTTATCGCGGCGTACGAGGGCGGCTTCATGAAGGCGTGAGCCTCATCGCGAGGGGCGTCTTCCGCCGGGGCGTGACGAGGATCTCTTGATGAGGATCCGCTGAGAAACCGGGCCGGAACGGAACGATTCGCTCTCGTCCGCTCGTCTTCTGTGCGGGATGAACAAGACGATCAGACGCGCCTCGGTCTTCTGTCTGCTCCTCGTGCTCGCTCTGCTGGTGAGGGCGACGTGGGTGCAGTTCTACGACGGCCGGGCCCTCGCGGACAACAAGAACAACCGGCGGAACGTGATGGAGCAGTACGCGTATCCCCTGGGCGACATCATCGTGGGCGGCGAGGCGGTCACCGGTTCGAAGAGAACGGGCGACGGCAGCGACCTCGCGTACAAGCGCACGTACAAGGACGGCGATCTCTATGCGGGTGTGACGGGCTTCAGCTCGCAGGTGTACGGCCAGACGCAGCTCGAGGGCATCTACCAGGACATCCTTGACGGGACGGACACCCGGCTCAAGAACCCCGTCGACGCGGTCACCGGCAAGCACACCGAGCCCGGTGACGTGGTCACGACCATCGACCCGGCGGTGCAGAAGGCCGCGTACCGCACGCTCGGCGACAAGAAGGGCGCGGCCGTCGCGATCGATCCGAAGACCGGGAAGGTGCTCGGCCTCGTCTCGACGCCGTCGTTCGACCCGTCGAAGATCAGCGGCTCGGACTCGTCCACGGACGGCAAGGCGTGGACGGCGCTGTCGAAGGACAAGGACCAGCCGACGCTGAACCGCGCGATCAAGCAGGCGCTGCCGCCCGGATCCACGTTCAAGCTGGTCGTCGCGGCGGCCGCGCTGGAGGACGGGCTGTACTCGTCGGTGGACGCGAAGACCGACAGCCCGAATCCGTTCCGCCTGCCGGGCACGACCACCGACCTGAAGAACGAGAGCGCGTCCGCGCCCTGCGAGGACGCCTCGATCCGCACGGCGCTGCGTTACTCCTGCAACAACGTCTTCGGGAAGATCGCCGTCGACCTGGGCCAGGACAAGGTCAGGGCGATGGCCGAGAAGTTCGGCTTCAACGACGCCGAGCAGGACATGCCGGTCCGGGCCTCGCAGAGCGTGTACCCGAAGGACATGGACAAGGCGCAGACCGGCCTGTCGGGCATCGGCCAGTTCGACGTGACGGCGACGCCGCTGCAGATGGCGATGGTCTCGGCGACGATCGCCAACGGCGGCGAGCAGGCATCCCCGCACATGGTCTCGCAGGTCACGGACGCCGACGGCAACGCGATCAAGAGCTTCGCCGACGGCGACAACACGCGCGTGGTCAGCAAGTCCACGGCCTCGCAGCTCCAGTCGGCGATGGAGACGGTCGTGGAGCAGGGCACCGGTACGAACGCGCAGATCGCGGGCGCGACGGTGGGCGGCAAGACGGGCACGGCCCAGCACGGCGAGAACAACAGCAAGACGCCGTACGCCTGGTTCACGTCGTACGCGAAGGACGACTCCACCGGTAAGGAGGTCGCGGTGGCGGTCGTGGTGGAGCAGTCGGACGCGGCCCGCTCGGAGGTGAGCGGCAACGGTCTGGCAGCGCCGATCGCGAAGGCGATGATGTCGGCGGCGCTCAAGGGGTAGGCGGGCTCGGCGAGGGGCCAAAACCGGTGTTCCGGCCCCTCGCCATGAAGGCCCTAGCGGCGCCGGCCGCGTACCGCCCAGTTGGTCACCAGCACTCCCACCAGCAGGCCCACCGCGAGACCGACGCCGAAGCCTGTGCCGGTCCTCGCCGCCAGCACGGCAGCGGCGACGAGGACCAGGACGCCACCCATGAGTACGCAGCCGCGCCGGCGCCCCGGGAACGTGGGGCGCCACGGGACCGGCGGCGGTTCGGGTGGCGCGGGCGCCGGGCCGGCGCCGACCGCCTTCTCACGCTTGAACCACGCGTACACGACCCAGCTGCCGCACGGCTCCCAGCCGTCGGGCGCGAGCCGCTCGTCGAGGCGTTCGCCGCCCCCGGTGATCAGCTCGCGCCGGTACTCCCAGCGCCGCGGCCGCTCCGGGTCACGGTGGCTGACGAAGCGGCCGAGCGGGTCGACCCGCTCGACCTCCCAGCCCTCGTCGCCGAAGCGGTTCAGGAGGTGCTCGTCGACATACGTGTCGGCGAGCCAGCGCCAGGTCTCCAGGTGTTCGTCGGCTGCGGACGTCCCGGACGGGGCGAGGCGCCGGGCGAACGCGTCGACCGGACCGAACGCCTCCTGCGGGTCGGCTCCCCCGGCCTGCGCCAGATACTCCGCGAGATCGGCGACCGTGGCGGCGACATGGTCCGGCGGAAGCCCGTGCGCCTCGCGCAGCAGCTCCGCGAGGCGGTCGAGATAGCCGGTCATCGCACCACGGTAGATCACCGGATCACGCCTACCTGACGCCGAGCAGTTGCTCCAAGGGGTCGATCGCGAAGTACACGAGGAAGAGGGCGGAGGCGCCCCAGAGCAGCCAGTGCACTTCACGCGCCTTGCCGACGACGGTCTTGATGACGACGTACGTGAGGAAGCCGACGCCGATGCCGTTCGTGATCGAGTACGTGAACGGCATCACGGCGATGGTCAGGAACGCCGGCACCGCGATGTCGTAACGGTCCCAGTCGATGTGCTTGACCTGCGTCATCATCAGGAAGCCGACCGCGACGAGGGCGGGGGCCGCGGCCTGGAGCGGCACGATGGTCAGGAGCGGGGACAGGAAGAGGGCGAGCGCGAAGAGGCCGCCCGTGACGAGGTTGGCGAATCCGGTGCGGGCGCCTTCGCCGACACCGGCCGCGGACTCGATGTAGGTGGTCGAGGAGGAGGCGGAGGCCGCGCCGCCCGCGACGGCGGCGGCACCGTCGATGAGCAACACCCGTCCCAGATTGGGAACTTGACCCTTCTCGTCCAGCAGCCCGGCTTCGGCGGTGATACCCACCACCGTGCCCATCGTGTCGAAGAAGTCCGACAGGATGAGGGTGAAGACGAGCAGGATCACGGTGAGCGCGCCGGTTCTGCCGAACGCGCCGAAGAGGCTGAAGTCGCCGAGCAGCCCGAAGTCGGGCGCGGCGAACACGTCGTCCGGGATCTCGGGCGTGGTCAGTCCCCAACTCTTCACATCGGCGACGGAGTTGATGATGACGGACACGACCGTCATCACGACGATGCTGATGAGGATGGCGCCCTTCACCTTGCGCGCCAGCAGGCCGATGGTCAGCAGCACGCCGAGGCAGAAGACGAGGACGGGCCAGCCGGAGAGGGTACCCGTGCCGCCGAGCTGCACCGGCACGGTGGACTGCGCGATGTCCGGGATCCGGGTCACGAACCCGGCGTCGACGAAGCCGATGAAGGCGATGAACAGCCCGATGCCGACACTGATGGCCTGTTTCAGCGGCTGGGGTATCGCGCGCATGACGGCCTCGCGCAGCCCGGTGACGACGAGGACGCAGATCAGCAGGCCCTCCAGGACGATGAGCCCCATCGCGTCCGGCCAGCTCATCAGCGGGGCTATCTGGAAGGCGACGACGGCGTTGAGGCCGAGGCCCGCCGCGAGGGCGAGCGGCAGATTGCCGCCGACGCCCATGATGACGGTCATCACGGCGGCCACGAGGGCGGTGGCGGTGACGAGTTCGGCCCCGTCGAGCTGGTGCCCGAACTTGTCCTTCGCGCTGCCCAGGATGATCGGGTTCAGGACAAGGATGTAGGCCATGGTGAAGAACGTGGCGAATCCGCCGCGCACTTCGCGGGAGTACGTGGATCCACGCGCGGTGATGCGGAAGTAACGGTCCAACGGGGCGAGCATGACGGGCTCCTCGGGTCAGCCGTGCCAAGTGGTGGCTGGATTGTTCCCCCGAGGAGCCCGTTTCAGGTTTTCGCAGTGTTACGGAATGCGGGTGCGGGTGGGTGTGCTCACTCGACGAAGTACGTCGGGTTCGGGAACTTGTAGGTCCGGTCGGCGTGGCCGCCCTCGAGGTCCGAGTACTGGTCGCCGAAATTGGCGACGACGTCGTAGCCGAGGGACTCGATGTGCTTGCGGGTGCCGGACTTGTACTGCACGGTGGTGCAGTTCCAGGCGCTCGCGGTGGCGCAACCGCTCAGGTAGGCGGGCGGGTTGGTCTTGTCCTTGAGGAACATGTGGGCGGCGTCGAGGTTGACGCCGATGCCGACCTTCTTGAGGTTCTCCACGGCGGACGCGCGCTGCGCCTCGCCCAGACCGGAGTTGTAGAAGACCTCGACACCCTTCTTCTGCGCGTACGCGATGAGGTCCGGTGTCCCGATCACGGCGGGCCGGTTCGCCTTGGCGACGTACTCCTTCCACGTGGCGTCGTTGTAGACGTAGTTGGTCTTCTTCTCGTAGTCGAGGCTGAGGAGAAGGGTGTCGTCGATGTCGAAGACGATGGCGGGCTTGTCGCCCTTGTGGTGATGACCGGCGGCGGCCTTGGCGATCTGCTTCTTGGCCCCGGCCTCGATGTCGGCGAGGTCCTGGGCGTACTGGCTGGACGGCGACGCCTGGTAGACGCCGTCCTTGTCGAGGGCGGTCCCGTAATAGGAGTCGATCTCCTTGACGAGCTGCCCGATGTTGTGGGGCTCGGCGGTGGTCCGCGCGGACTCTCCACCGGCGTTCGCGACACCGGTGCCGTAGAGGGCGGCACCGGCGAGGGCACAGGATGCGGCGGCAACAGCCGCGACGCGTAGGGGCTTCTGCATGACACGCTTTCTACGCGCGTCACACACTCCGGCGCGACCACTGTTGCCCGATCGATACCTGCCCCGGCCAACCGCACCCCTGCCCCGCCTCCACCCCCCTTGATCCATTACCCCCGCGTGAAACTCACATGACTCCCCCTTGAACCGGCCCGCCTAAGGTCATGAGTCGGCGGCCTTCAGATCCGCCCTCCCCTCACCTCTCTCCGCCCGACCGAGGATGCCTGAGAAACCGTGTATGCAACCGAGGAATTCACCCTCGCCGCCGGGGTCCACGCACCCTCGCCCGTGCTTCTTGCCGTCTTTGCCCTTGGTGGGCTCGTCGCCCTCTGGTGTGGGGTGAGTTGGGCGTTCGACGTGCGGGGGATCACCACCCGCCGGTCCGAGCGGATTCGGCAGAAGAACGCGGACACCTGGGCGGCGATGGGTCGCCTCGACGCGTCACCCACCGTTTTCGCCACGCCCGGATACCTCCGGTTCCTGGGCGCGCTCATGGCGTTCGCCGGGCTCGTCCTGCTGGCCGTCTCGTACGCCCTCTGGCACCTGAACTGATTTATCGTCAGGCAGTCGGCTTCCAGTTCGGGTCCCGGCCGCTCAGACCCACCGTCCGGTCGAGCAGGGTCGCGGAGTCCGCCACCTGGACCACCGGGCCGAAGATGTCGGGGCGGGGCCCCTCGGCGGACTGGAGCAGGAAGGCGTGGGCCGCTTGCAACGCCGCCTCGTCGGGGGCGTATTCCTGACCCGTGGCCTTCGCCAAGTCCCAGCTGTGCACGACGAGTTCGTCCAGGGCGACGAACGCTGCCACCGCGCCGGGCAGGTCGACCCCGCCGGCGCGGGTCATCCCCTGCCAGGCCTCCGGGTCGCTCCAGACCTCCGCGAGTTCGTCCAGCGCCTTGGCCAGCGCCTCGCGCCAGCCGTCCGTGATGTCGGGCAGGAGGGCCGTGGGGCTCGTGTCCGTCGTCGGCCCCAGGTTCTTGCGTCCGGCGTCGCCGAAGGCGACGGTCAGTCCGAGGATGTGCCCGAGCAGGTTGCGCACCGCGTACTCCGGACACGGGGTGGCAAGGCCCAGCTGGTCCTCGCCCACGCCGTCCGCGAGGCGCGCCACGATCCGCGTCTGCGGGCCGAAGTCCACCATCTGCTGCGCCGTCTGGTCGGTCGCGTCGGTCATGCCGTCTCCTTGTTTCAGGACTCGCGATGTCAGGACTCGCATTGCGTACTCACCTGTAGACCCCGGCACCGCCCGGAATTCATCGCCGTACCTGCCTACGGCATCCTCCCGATCCCGCGCCGGGGGCCTTAGGGCCACGATGACCTGGCATGACGTCCACTTCTACCGCCACACGGGGCGGCTTCCGGCTTCTCCTGGCCGGCATCGTCGTCTCCGGGTTCGGGACCTCCGCCATGTGGCTGGCCGCCGGGATCTGGGTGAAGGATCTGACCGGCTCGGACAGCCTGGCCGCGCTGTGCTCCTTCGCGCTGTGGGCGCCCGCGCTCGCCGGGCCCCTGCTCGGCACGGTCGCCGACCGCACCCGGCGACGGCCGCTCCTCGTCGCCGCGAATCTGGGCCTCGGGCTGCTGCTCCTGTCGCTGCTCGCCGTCGACTCCGCCGGGACTCTGTGGATCCTGTTCGCGGTCCTCGTGGCCTACGGGGCGTGCGGCGTCGTCACCGACGCGGCCGAGGCCGCCCTCGTACCGGCCGTCGTCGGCAGGGAGTCGCTCGGTGACTTCAACGGGCTGCGGATGACGGCCAACGAGGGCATGAAACTGGTCGCACCGCTCGCGGGGGCGGGCCTCTTCGCGGTGTACGGGGGCGCGGGCGTGGTCCTGCTCGACGCCGCGACCTTCGCCGCCGCGGCCGCGCTGTATGCGCGGCTCCGGGCCCGGGAGTCCGCGCCCGCCCGCCGGGCCGCGGGTGTGCGGACCCGCACCGCGGAGGGCGTGCGCGCGCTGTGGCGGCAGGAGCGGCTGCGCCCCCTCGTCCTTGCCGCCGCGGCCACCATGCTCCTGGCGGGCCTCAACGGCGCCGCGCTCTACGCGGTCGTCGACGGCGGCCTCAGCCGCTCCCCCTCCTACGCGGGCGTCCTGTACGCCGTGCAGGGCGCCGGTTCGGTCGCGGCCGGGCTCACCGCGGGAGGGCTGCTGCGGCGGCTCGGCGAACGCCGGTTCGCGGCGGCGGGCATCGGCCTGTTCGCGGCCGGCGCGGGCCTGCGCGCGCTCCCGTACGACGCGGTGGCGCTCGGGTGCAGCGCCGCGATCGGCATGGGCCTGCCGTGCGTCCTGATCGCGGCGCTCACGGCGGTCCAGCGCGAGATCCCGGACGCGCTCGTCGGCCGCGCGGTGGCGACCGCGAACACACTGATGTTCGCGCCGAACGCGGTGGCCCTGGCGATGGGCGCGGGCCTCATCACGGTCGTGGACCACCGCGTCCTGCTGGCGCTGCTCGGCGCGGCCGGACTCGCGCTCGCGTGCGCTACTGCACGCCGGCCCAGCGCTTGACGGTGGCGACGGCCTTGGCCTGTTCGTCCGCGGGCAGCTTGGCGATGGACGCGCCGTGGTTGGAGCCGGGCACGACGTAGCGGTACGAGTCGTGCCTGCTCGGGGTGAACTTCTCGGCGCTCCACGGGTCGTTCTGCCCGTACACGAACATCATCCGCTCGCCCCGCGTCTTGACCCACTTGTCGACGCCGGAGATCGCGGAGCCGTCGTAGGTGCCGCGCATCGCGGCGGGCAGGACCGAGTTGGGCTGGTAGATGTCCGGGTAGTGGCGGACGTCCTTGAGGTGCTTGAACTTGAGATCGGCCCAGCCGAGTTGGGTGGCGGCCTGCCGGTAGTAGGGCCCGGTGCCGTTCGTGCCGAGGGTCTCGTCCTGGTAGACGCTGAAGCCGTGCCCCTTCGACCATGTGTAGAGCTCGTCATCGGTGGCCTTCTTGGCGTCGGGCACGGTCGGGCAGTCGTCGATCGTGCCGCTCTGCCAGAAGTTCCACACCTGGTCGAGCACGGCGAACTCGTAAGCCCTGTCGGTGGTTCCGAGGGTCTCCTCGAACGTGTCACCGGCCGCCGCCGCGTCGGCTTCGAACTTGGGGATGAGGGCGTCGCGGCGCACCAGCATCTCTCGCTGCACGGCGTTCAGGGCGGCACGGCACTCGGGCGTGCCGACCGTCCTGAAGAAGTTCTCGTAGCCGCTGTCGTCCTTGTTGTCGGCGTCGTTCGGGGCGACGAACGCGACGACGGCGTCGAGGTCCTTCGGGTAGAAGCGCTCGTGGAACGTGGCGGTCATGCCGCCCTTGCTGCCGCCCGTGCCGAGCCACTTGCCCTTCTCGATGGTGCGCAGGGCCTGTGTGACGCGGTGCTCGTCGCTGGACTCCTGCCAGACCGTGAGCTTGGACCAGTCGTCGCCCGCCGCGCCCTTGGGGCGGGACTCGGCGAAGTAGCGGTGCTCGATGGACACCTGGTTGGCATCGAGCAGCTTGGTGATCTCGCGGGTGCTGGAGGAGAGCGTGTAGCCGCCGGTGTAGAAGACGGTGGGCTTGGCGGCCGCCTTGTGCCAGAGCGTGAGGCGCTGCGTGAACGTGCCGGCCTTCGGGTTGCTGTGGTCGACCGGCTGCGCGTACGTGAGCGTATAGAAGGGGTAGCCCTCCTTGTCGGTCACCGAGACGACCGACATGCCCGGGATGGCCGCCAACTGGGCTTGTATGTCCTCCCGTTGGGCGACGACACCGGCCACGTCCCCCTGCGCCGCCGCCGCGGGAACCGTCCCTCCGAGCACCGCCGCGCCCGCCATCACCCCCGCGCACAGCAGCGCGGCTGCCCCCTGACTCCGAACCTGTCTGCGACCCTGGCCCCGCCCCTGGTTACGCACGCGCACCTCGTGTCCCCTCCGTAGGAAGCGTCGATTGTGGTGCGCGGATGGTAACCGCTTTCAGGCGAGGTCCGACAGGGCCTCCGCGATCAGTTCCAGGTCGCTGTCCGACGCCAAGCCCGCGTGATAGAGCCGCAGTTCGGTGGCGCCGAGTCCGGCGGCGCGCCGCGCGTCGGCGGCGAGCGTGCCGGGGCTGCCGCCCATCCCGGCGACCACGGTGAGGTTGGCGGCCACCACTCCCCTGCCCTGAGCGGCGAAGGGAGCTATCAGCTCCGTGCCGCCCGTGCACGGCACGACCACGCCGTCCGCGACCGCGAGGATGTGCGCCGGGTCCACGCCCGCGTTCGCCCCGCAGTGGTACGACGCCGGGTCGGCGTGCAGCAGGATGCGGAAACCGTCCGGGGCCTGCGCACGGACCGCGGCGACGGCGTCCTCCTGGAGGCCACGGGCGACGCCGTCGCGCCACGCGCGCGTGCCCGCCGCCGCGCGCGCCCCGAGCAGCTTCTCCACTGCCGCCCAGCCACCGTCCGGGGTGCCGTGCCCGCGCCACAAGGGGTCGAGGGCGCGCCGGACGTCGGCCGCCAGCTCCCCGGCGTCCAGGCCCTGTCGGCCGTATCCGTCGCGGCACGACGGGCAGAAGCAGAGCGACATCAGGTACTGGCCCGCTTCCCCCAGACCGACGCCCGCGGTCTTGTCATGGGCGTGCAGATGCGCGAGCCCGTACCAGCCGAGGGATTCGAGTTCGGTGCCCTTCGCGCCGGGCCGCACGGCCGCCTCCGCCGCCAGGTCGACGAGGTACGCGCGCGTGGCGGGCTGCGCGATGCAGGGGGCCCACGGGTAGCGGTCGCCGTAGGCGTTGACGACGGAGGTGTTCGGGCTTTCCGCACCCAGGCGGGAGTTGTGGGCGAGGACGACCCAGGTGTGGACGTCGAGCCCGGCGCCCGCGAGCGCCTCGGCGGCCTGCCCGAAGGCGTCGCCGGGTGCCCAGTCCCCCGCCTCGTACGGCCGCAGCTCCCGGCCCTGCCAGCGGTCGCCGGGCGGGTAGAGGACCGCCGCGTGTTCGGCCGTGACGACGCGGTGGCTCGGGTGACGGGGGGTCAGGGCGCGGGTGGAGTGGTAGGCGGAGGCCAGGGTGACCTGCTGGACGCCGAGGCCGGCGATGCGGCCGGCGGCTTCGGGGTCGCCGTTGACGTCCCAGGGGTAGACGAAGGCGGATGCCCTCACGCCCGGTCCCCCGTCTCCGCCAGGAGCGCGCGGCCGCGTTCGACGATGCCGGCGAGCCGCTTGACGTGCTCGTCGGTGGGCTCGTGCAGGGGCGGGCGGACCTCGCCCACGTCGAGGCCGGTCAGCCGGACACCGGCCTTGACGAGGGAGACGGCGTAGCCGCGGCCCTCGTTGCGGAGTTCGACGAGTGGCCGGTAGAAGCCGTCGAGGAGGCGGTTGGCGGTGGCGTCGTCGCAGGTGCGCAGGGCCGTGTGGAAGGCGAGGGCGATGTCGGGCGCGAAGCAGAAAACGGCGGACGAGTAGAGGCCGACGCCGATGCCTCGGTAGGCGAGGCCGGTGAGCTCGGCGGTGGGCAGGCCGTTGAAGTAGAGGAAGTCGGTGAGTCCCTCGGCACGTACGGCGCTGATGGTGCGCTGGAGGAGGTCGAGGTCGCCGAGGCCGTCCTTGAGACCGAGGATCTTCGGGTGGCGGGCGAGGGCGACGACGGTCGCGGGCGTGAACACCGCGTTGTCGCGCTGGTAGACGATGATCTCCAGGGAGGTCGCGTCGGCCAGCTCGGAGTAGTGGCGCAGCAGGCCCTCCTGGCCGGCGACCACGAGGTAGGGCGGCATGGCGAGGAGCCCGTCGGCGCCGGCTTCCTCGGCGAGGCGCGCGTAGCGCACGGCGAGGGCCGTGCCGTACCCGGCGCCCGCGACGACCGGCACCCGTCCCGCGGTCTCCTCGACGGCCGCGGCCACGCACGCCTGGAACTCCTCGGGGGTCAGGGCGTGGAACTCGCCCGTTCCGCAGCACGCGAAGACCGCGGCGGCCCCGGCCTCGACGCCCTGGCGCACATGGGTACGGAAGGTGTCGAGGTCGAGGGTGCCGTCGGGTCCGAAGGCGGTGACCGGGAAGAACAGCGGCCCGCTGGGGATGCTGAGTCGAGCGGCGAGAGGGGCTGACGTCACGGGCTCTCCCTTGGCGTGCATGGTTCTGATTTACGTCCATATTTCTGAACGCACTCACGCTAATCCGCCCCCAGGGCATGGGTCAAGCACGCTAACTCGCATCCTGGCAGCGGATTTCGAGCCTCCGCGGGAGACTTGACTCCGCCCGGCGGCAATCTTTAGCGTGTCCACGGATGTGAATGCCGTGCATGAATGCGGCCATCTGGCTGACTATTCGAGGAGACTCCCGCATGCCCGCTCCCCGCACCGTCCTGCTCACCGGAGCCGCCGGCGGCCTCGGCACCCTGATGCGCGGACTGCTTCCGGCCTACGGCTACGAGCTGCGCCTCCTCGACGCCCGGCCGATCGAGGGCGAGCCCGACGCGATCACGGCCGACCTGGCCGACCGGGACGCCCTGCGCGAGGCCGTGCGCGGCGTCGACGCGATCGTCCATCTCGCGGGCATCTCCCTGGAGTCCACCTTCGACAAGATCCTCAAGGCGAACATCGAAGGGCTCTACAACCTCTACGAGGCCGCGCGCGAGGAAGGCGTGCGCCGCATCGTGTTCGCCTCGTCGAACCACGCGATCGGCTACACGCCCCGCCCCACGGACAGCGACCCCCGCGTGCCCGTCGAAACGCTCCGCCGCCCCGACACCTACTACGGCCTGTCGAAGTCGTTCGGCGAGGACCTCGCACAGTTCTACTGGGACAAGTTCGGCCAGGAGACCGTGTCCGTACGCATCGGCTCGTGCTTCATGGAGCCGACGAACGTACGGATGATGTCCGTGTGGCTGAGCCCGGGCGACGGCGCGAGGCTCTTCGACGCCGCGATCAGGGCCGAGGGTGTCGGGCACACCGTCGTCTACGGCTCGTCCGACAACACCCGCGTGTGGTGGGACCTGTCCTCCGCGCGGGCACTCGGTTACGAACCGCAGGACGACTCGGAGCAGTTCGCGGAGAAGCTGCTCGCCGAGTTCGGCGAGCTGGACCCGGAGAACCCCGACCACACGCGGATGGGCGGTCACTTCGTGACGAACCCGCCCATCTGGCCGTACTGAGGCGGCGGTTCAGAGCCCTACGTCGCGGCTCCTGAGGTCCTCGGCCGACTCGCGGCGCACCAGGAGCCTGGCCCGCCCGTCCGCCACGGCGACGACGGGCGGCCGTCCCACCAGGTTGGGGCCGGACGCCATCGACAGGTGGTAGGCGCCCGCCACGGGCACGGCGAGGAGGTCCCCGGGCCGTACGTCGTCCGGCAGCGGCACGTCCGAGGCGAGGACGTCGCCCGCCTCGCAGTGCCGGCCGACGACCGTGACGGGGCGCGTGGCCGCCGTGGAGCGCCTGCCGACGAGGCGGGGCGCGCAGCGCACGCCGTGGAGCGCGGGCCGCGGGTCGTCGCTCATGCCTCCGTCGACGGCGACGAAGACGCGGGCACCGGCGCGCTTCACGGCGAGCACCCGGTACAGGGCCACGCCCGCGCGGGCGACGACGGCGCGGCCCGGCTCGACGGCGAGGCGCGGCACGGGAAGGTCCGACTGGGCGCAGGCGTCGGCGAGTTCGCGGCGCACGCGGCGGGCCAGCTCCGGCACGTCGAGCGGGTGCTCGCCGGGCCGGTGGGCGACCGCGTGGCCGCCGCCGATGTCGAGCTCGGGCAGGGTGATCCCGTGCCGGTCGCGGATGCGGGCCATCAGGCCGACGAGGTGCCGCACGGCGACGACGTACGGCTTCACGGTGTCGATCTGCGAGCCGATGTGGCAGTGCAGTCCGGTCAGTTCGAGCCCCGGCTGCTCGGCGAGGCGTGTCACGGCGTGCATCGCGGAGCCATCGGCGATGGACAGACCGGGCTTCTGGTCGTCCGTCCCGGTGCGGATCGCGACGCCCGGCACGACGCGCGCCATGACGCGCTGCCGGGTGCCCTGAGGGACGTACGCGGCGAGGCGGGCGATCTCGGAGGTCGAGTCGACGACGATGCGCCCCACGCCGTGCCGCAGGGCCGCGCGCAGGTCTTCCGGACTCTTGGCGTCGCCGTGGAAGACGATCCGCTCGGGCGGCAGGCCGGCGATGACGGCGAGTTCCAGCTCGCCCGCCGAGCACACGTCGAGCCCGAGTCCCTCCTCGTGGACCCAGTGGACCATCGCGCGGCACAGGAACGCCTTGGCCGCGTAGAGGACGTCGGCGCCGGGGAAGGCACTGCGGTAGGCGCGGCAGCGTTCACGCACGTCCGTCTCGTCGAGTACGTGGACGGGGGTGCCGAACTGCTCGGCCACGTCGGGGAGTTCGACCCCGGAGACGGTCGGGTCGCCGTGCGGTCCCCGGACGGTGGTGGCGGGCCAGACGGAGAGATCGTCGGGCGACTGCGCCGGGATGGCGGTGGCTATGGTCGTGACGGCCATGTGGACGGGCCCCTTCAGCCGCGGTGACCGGCGGGCGCGGCCGCCGGGCGCGGATCGACGGTGAGCTCGGTGACGCCCACCGGTCCCGTGAGGGCCCGCAGGGCGGGTTCGGCGAGCCTGATCCACGGCTGGCCGGGGCCGAGCACGTCGGCGAGGAGGCGCTCGCTGGTGAAGCCGACGGCGGTGCGGCCGCCGCACGCGGTGCGGAAGAGGCGGGTCGCACAGGTCCCCGGTCCCGGCCGGACGGGGACGAACAGGGGTCCGGCCGGGGTGGGTTCGCAGGGCTCGGCGTCGTCGGCTTCGATGCGGTCGCTCACGGCTGCTCCTGGGTGGTGACAGAAGAGTGCTGACGAAAGAGTGCTCCGGCAGTGACGTTATGCCCGCCCGCCCCCACTCCGGCCCCGCCGATGACGCGCTGTTGACGCCTTCTCGGCACTCCTTGACGCAAAGCGACCGCGGCAGGCGGGCAGCGAACGGGCGGCCGCGGCGCCCCGAACGGGCATCGCCGTGCCCGCTTGCGCGCACCGCCCCAGGTCCGCGGCGGGCAGGCGCCGGCGCGAACGGGCACACACGGGCAGCATCGGACCGGTAACGAACCTGGTCACGACCGCGGGCCCGCTGTACAAATTTCCCAGAGCCACCGCACGAGCCCGAACGGGCGGCGGGACCGGACACCGGGCAGGCCCCCACGGCCCGCAACGCACAGCCAGGACCGCACAGAGAGGTGCACAGCATGAGCGCGGAGGGACGCCAGCGGGAGATCGTGCGCGCCGCACGCCGCAGCGGCTCCGTCGACGTCACCGTGCTCGCGGCCGAACTCGGCGTCGCGAAGGAGACCGTGCGGCGCGACCTGCGGGCCCTGGAGGACCACGGCCTGGTGCGGCGCACGCACGGGGGCGCCTATCCCGTGGAGAGCGCCGGGTTCGAGACGACGCTCGCCTTCCGCACCACCATGCACGTCCCGGAGAAGCGCCGGATCGCCGCCGCGGCGGCCGAGCTGCTCGGGGACGCGGAGACCGTCTTCGTCGACGAAGGCTTCACGCCCCAGCTCATCGCCGAGGCCCTGCCGCGGGACCGGCCGCTCACCGTGGTCACCGCGTCGCTGGCCACGGCGGGCGCACTCGCCGAGGCGGAGAACACGACGGTGCTGCTGCTCGGCGGCAGGGTGCGGTCCGGCACGCTGGCCACGGTCGACCACTGGACGACGAAGATGCTCGCCGGGTTCGTGATCGACCTGGCGTTCATCGGCGCCAACGGCATCTCGCGCGAGCACGGCCTGACCACGCCCGACCCCGCGGTCAGCGAGGTCAAGGCGCAGGCCGTGCGGGCCTCCCGGCGCACGGTGTTCGCGGGTGTGCACACCAAGTTCGGGGCGGTCAGCTTCTGCCGGTTCGCGCCGGTCTCCTCGCTGGAGGCGATCGTGACCAGCACGCAGCTGCCCGCGTCCGAGGCTCACCGCTATGCGTTGCAGGGGCCCCAGGTCATCCGCGTCTGACACTCCTACCTGCGTACGCCGACGGGTACCGCCACCCCGACGTACCCCTTTTCTCCCTATTTGCCTCATACGTTCAGGAGCATTCATGCGAACCCAGAGCCGACGGAGGCCGCGCGCGCTGTGCGCCGCGGCCGCCGCAGGGACGCTGCTCGCCCCGCTGCTCTCCGGCTGCTGGGCCGGTGCCGGCGGGACCGGCTCGGGCGGTGACTCCATCAACGTCCTGATGGTGAACAACCCGCAGATGACCGAGCTGCAGAAGCTGACCGCCGCGCACTTCACCAAGGAGACCGGCATCAAGGTGAACTTCACCGTCCTGCCGGAGAACGACGTCCGCGACAAGATCAGCCAGGACTTCGCCAACCAGGCGGGCCAGTACGACGTCGCGACGCTGAGCAACTACGAGATACCGATCTACGCCCGCAACGGCTGGCTGCACGAGCTCGGTTCGTACGCGCGCAAGGACACCGCGTACGACGAGCGGGACATCCTCGAGCCGATGCGCGAGTCGCTCACCGGGGACGACGGGAAGCTCTACGGCCAGCCGTTCTACGGCGAGTCGTCCTTCCTCATGTACCGCAAGGACGTCTTCGCCAAGAAGGGCCTGCGCATGCCCGCGCACCCCACCTGGCAGCAGGTCGCCGACCTCGCCGCGAAGGCGGACGGCGCCGAGCCCGGGATGAAGGGCATCTGTCTGCGCGGCCTGCCCGGCTGGGGCGAGCTCATGGCGCCGCTGACGACGGTGGTGAACACCTTCGGAGGCACCTGGTTCGACAAGAACTGGAAGGCGCAGCTCACCTCGCCCGGGTTCGAGAAGGCGACCCGCTTCTACGTGGACCTCGTCCGCAAGCACGGCGAGTCCGGAGCGGCCCAGTCCGGCTACGCGGAGTGCCTCAACAACCTCACCCAGGGCAAGACCGCCATGTGGTACGACGCCACGGCCGCCGCCGGTTCGCTCGAATCGGCGAAGTCCCCGGTCAAGGGCAAGATCGGATACGTACCCGCGCCGGTCGAGAGGACGGAGAGCTCGGGGTGGCTCTACACCTGGGCCTGGGGCGTGCAGAACGCCTCGCGCAACCCCGACAAGGCGTGGAAGTTCGTCTCCTGGGCGTCGGGCAAGGGCTACGAGAACCTGGTCGGCGAGCAGATCGGCTGGTCGAACGTGCCGGCCGGCAAGCGCGCCTCGACGTACACCAACCCGGAGTACCGCAAGGAGGCCGCCGCCTTCCAGGACGTGACACGCGCGGCCATCGAAGGGGCCCGCCCCAGCGACCCGGGCGTCCAGCCGCGGCCCGCGCCCGGCATCCAGTTCGTCGGCATCCCCGAGTTCACCGATCTCGGCACCAAGGTCTCGCAGGAGATCAGCGCGGCCATCGCCGGACGCCAGTCGGTCGACACGGCCCTGAGGAAGTCCCAGAAGCTCGCCGACGAGATCGCGAAGGAGTACGAGGGACGATGACCGCGACCACGACCGTTCCCGTCGCCCACGCGCGCGTGGGCACCGCCAAGTCCCCCGGCCGGCTGCGCGCCTGGGCCACCAGGGCCCCGCTCCTGCCCGCCCTCGTGTTCATGATCGTGGTGACCCAGCTGCCCTTCGTGGCGACGCTGGTGATCTCGTTCTTCGACTGGAACGCCCTGTATCCGGACGCCCGCCGCTTCACCTGGTTCGCCAACTACGGCGAGGTGCTCACCGACCCGGACCTGCGCAAGTCCGTCCTGACGACGATCCTGCTGACCGCGACGGTCGTCATCGTGAGCCTGGTCGTCGGGCTCGGCCTCGCGCTGCTCCTCGACCGGAAGTTCCGCGGCCGCGGCCTCGTGCGCACGCTCCTCATCGCGCCGTTCCTGCTGGTCCCCGTCGCCGCCGCGCTGCTGTGGAAGCACGTCCTGTACAACCCCGAGTACGGGCTCCTCAACGGCCTGCTGCACTACGTCGGCGGCCCCCAGCCCGACTGGATCTCCAACACCCCGCTGCTCGCCGTCGAGACGGCCCTGGTGTGGCAGTGGACGCCGTTCATGATGCTGATCCTGCTCGCGGGCCTGCAGTCGCGCTCCCCCGAACTCATCGAGGCGGCCCGGATGGACGGCGCCGGCAACTGGCAGGTCTTCCGGTATCTGACGCTGCCCCACCTGCGCCGCTACCTCGAACTGGGCGCCCTGCTCGGCTCGGTGTACATCGTGCAGAACTTCGACGCCGTCTTCACGATCACCTCGGGCGGCCTCGGCACCGCCAACCTGCCGTACACCGTCTACCAGAGCTTCTACCAGGCCCACGAGAACGGTCTCGCGTCGGCCGCCGGTGTCCTGGTCGTCCTCGGCTCGATCATCATCGCGACGTTCGCGCTGCGCGTGGTGTCGTCGCTGTTCCGCGAGGAGGCGTCCCGCGCATGAATCTCCGTCCACCGCGTGTGAAAGGGCTCGGGCTCGTCGCCTGGCTCGCCGGCATCCTGTTCTTCCTGCCCATCGCCTGGATGGTGCTGACGTCCTTCCACTCGGAGGAGAGCGCCGCCACCAACCCGCCCTCGTTCGCGGCGTCCCTCACCCTCGACGGCTACCGCGACTTCTTCGGCACGGCGGGCGGTGCGAGCCCGTGGCCCGCGCTCGTCAACTCGACGGTGGCGTCGCTCGCCTCGACGCTGTTCGTGCTGGTCCTGGCCCTGCCGGCCGCATACGCGCTGTCGATCCGGCCCGTGAAGAAGTGGACCGACGTCCTGTTCTTCTTCCTGTCGACGAAGATGCTCCCCGTCGTGGCGGGCCTCCTGCCGATCTACCTGTTCGCCAAGAACGCCGGGATGCTCGACAACATCTGGCTCCTGGTCGTCCTCTACACCTCGATGAATCTGCCGATCGCGGTGTGGATGATGCAGTCGTTCCTCGCCGAGGTGCCGATCGCGGTCATCGAGGCCGCGCGGATCGACGGGGCGCGCCTGCCGACCCTCCTCGCGCGCGTGGTGGCCCCCATCGCCATGCCGGGCATCGCCGCGACGGCGCTGATCTGCTTCATCTTCAGCTGGAACGAACTCCTCTTCGCGCGCGTGCTCAGCGGTGTCGTCGCGCAGACCGCGCCCGTCTTCCTGACCGGCTTCATCACGAGCCAGGGCCTGTTCCTGGCGAAGGTGTGCGCCGCGTCCCTCGTGATCTCCCTGCCGGTACTCGCCGCGGGATTCGCCGCCCAGGACAAACTGGTCCAGGGCCTGTCGTTGGGAGCTGTGAAATGAAGGCCGCCGTCATCGAGTCCGTCGGCAAGGCAGTGGTCACGGAGGTCCCCGACCCCACGCCAGGACCGCGCGACGTCGTCGTGGAGGTCGCGGCGTGCGGGCTGTGCGGCACCGATCTGCACATCCTCCAGGGCGAGTTCGCGCCGACCCTGCCGGTGGTGCCCGGTCATGAGTTCGCGGGCGTGGTCGTCGGCCTCGGGCGGGACGTGCGCGAGGTGTCGGTCGGCGACCGCGTCGCCGTCGACCCCTCCCTCTACTGCTACGAGTGCCGCTACTGCCGCTCGGGCCACAACAACCTCTGCGAGCGGTGGGCCGCGATCGGCGTCACCACCGCGGGCGGCGCCGCCCAGTACGCCGTCGCGCCCGTGGCCAACTGCGTACGCCTCCCCGACCACGTCCGCACCGAGGACGCGGCCCTCATCGAGCCCCTGTCGTGCGCCGTACGCGGCTACGACGTGCTGAACTCGCGCCTCGGCTCGCATGTGCTGATCTACGGCTCCGGGACGATGGGCCTGATGATGCTGGAGCTCGCCAAGCGGACCGGCGCCGCGAGCGTCGACGTCGTGGACCTGAACGCGGACCGGCTCGCCACCGCCCGGAAGCTGGGCGTCTCGGGGTCCGGGGCGAACGCGGACGAGCTCGACCGGCCGCAGGGCTGGGACGTCGTCATCGACGCGACGGGCAACGCGGGCGCGATCCAGGACGGTCTTGAGCGGGTCGCGAAGGCGGGGACGTTCCTCCAGTTCGGCGTCGCGGACTACGCCACGCGCGTGTCCGTCGACCCGTACCGGATCTACAACCAGGAGATCACCATCACCGGCTCGATGGCCGTCCTGCACAGCTACGAGCGGGCCGCCGAGCTGTTCGCGGGCGGTGTCCTCGACCCGGACGTGTTCATCAGCGACCGGCTGCCCCTCGACGCGTATCCGCAGGCGCTCGACCAGTTCGCGTCCGGGGTGGGGCGCAAGATCGTCGTGGTGCCGTGAGCCATCTGTGCGAAGTCATCGGCAGGTAAGGGAACGGCAAAGCGACATCGCTCGTTACCCCGGCATGACCGCTATGACCCCCGGCTCGAACATCCCGTTGTCCACCGCCCGCGTGGCGGTGGACGTCGCCGCCCCGGTGCGGCTCGACGTCTCGGGCCTGCTGCTCACCGCCGACGGCAAGGTGCGTTCCGACGACGACTTCATCTTCTACAACCAGCCTTCGGGCCCGGGCGTGACCTACCGCTCGGGCGGCGGCACGGCACCGGACGCGATCGTGGTGGACACGGCCGCCGTGCCGCCGGGCGTCGAGAAGATCGTCGTCACCGCGAGCCCGGACGCGGCCGGCCAGACCTTCCAGGGCATCGAGCCCACGGCCACGATCAGGGGCGCCGACGACGGCTCCGTGCTCGCCACGTTCACTCCGCCGCAGCTCGGCACCGAGACGGCCCTCGTGATCGTCGAGATCTACCTGCGCAACGGCGCGTGGAAGGTGCGCGCGGTGGGCCAGGGCTATGCGAACGGCCTGGCGGGCATCGCCACGGACTTCGGCGTGAGCGTCGAGGAGCCCGCGGCCCCGGCCCCCGCTCCGGTGCAGCCCGCACAGCCCGTGCAGGCCATGCCCGCGCCGACGGCTCCCCCGGTCGACCCACGCATGGCGCCGCCCGCGCCGGCCCCCGCGGTTCCGGCCGCCGCGCCCGCGGCCCCCGCTCCGGGCGCCGGGAAGATCAATCTGGACAAGGGGCGCGTCAGCCTCCAGAAGAACCAGACGGTGTCCCTGGTCAAGGGCGGGCAGCCGCTGCTCTCACAGGTCAAGATGGGTCTCGGCTGGGAGCCGGCGTTCCGCGGCAAGGACATCGACCTGGACGCGTCGGTCATCGCCTTCGGCCCCCAGCGCAACCACGTGGACAGCTGCTACTTCGGCAAGCTCTCGATCGTGAACGGCGCGATCAAGCACTCCGGCGACAACCTCACGGGCGAGGGCGGCGGGGACGACGAGGTCATCGTCGTCGACCTGGGCCGGCTCCCGCAGGACGTGACGGGCCTGGTGTTCACGGTCAACTCGTTCTCGGGCCAGAAGTTCACCGAGGTCGCCAAGGCGTACTGCCGTCTCATCGACGCGGCGACAGGCGAGGAGCTGGTCCGCTTCGACCTGACGAACGCGGAGGCGCAGACGGGCGTGATGATGGCGAAGCTGATCCGCCAGTTCTCCGGCGAGTGGGACATGACGGCCATGGGCGACTTCGTGAAGTCGCGGACGGTACGCGGCATGGTCAAGCCGGCGGCACAGGCGCTCTGAGAACGGCCTGCGGCACAGGATCCCCGAGGACGACAGTCCCTCGCTCATGCGAGCGAGGGGTTGCCGCCGGGATCCGGGGCGTCACGAGGGGTGACGAGCGGACACGACAGAGGCGGTCGGCGGCACGGGTTCCCATGCTGCCGACCGCCTCATGGCGTCAGGCTCCGAAGCCGTGGACACGACCCCCGAATCCAGGGCGCCGGTTCCGAAGCGTCGGATACGTCAGAGCTTGGACAGCTTGGAGAACGGGCTCAGGAATCGGCCCTGCTGCCCGGCGAAGTCGATGAGCACGGCGTCCTCGCCCTCGACCCCGATGATCCTGCCGAGGCCGTACTGATCATGGGAAACGCGGTCGCCCACGGCGAACTGCTCGACCGGCGGAGCGGGCTTTGCCGGAACGTTGAAGGGGCTGCCCGGAAGTTGGCGGCGCGTACTGGGGGGCCTTGTCATTCAACGAGTATGCGCCCCGCGCACCCGCGGACACCACGCCTACGTCCTCACACTTCGGTGACGATGTCCGTGAAGCACCCCTCGCGACCTGCGCTCACCTGCGCCTGAGCCCTCCGGAACGGGTTTTTGCAGCGACGCAGATCACTGGAACAACGCGCTGTAGGCGTTCAGGGCGGGCTGGCCGCCGAGGTGGGCGTACAGGACGGTCGCGTCGGGGCCGATCTCGCCCCGGGCCACCAGATCGATCATCCCGGCCATCGACTTTCCCTCGTACACGGGATCGGTCACCATGCCCTCGGTGCGGGCGGCCAGCCGCATCGCGTCGAGGGTGGCCTCGTCGGGGACCCCGTACGTCCCCGCGTGATAGCGCTCGTCGAGCTCGACGTCGTCCTCCGTCAGCTCCCTCCGTACGCCGATGAGCCGGGCCGTGCCCCGGGCGATCCGCAGGATCTGCTCGCGGGTGCGGTCCGGCTCGGCGGAGGCGTCGATGCCGAGGATGCGGCGGGGGCGGCCGCCGGACTCGACGAGCGCCGCGCATCCCGCGATCATCCCCGCCTGGGTCGACCCGGTGACCGAGCAGACCACGACGGTGTCGAAGAAGACACCCAACTCCTGTTCCTGTTCGGCCAGTTCGGACGTCCACCGGGCGAACCCCAGGCCGCCGAGGCGATGTTCGGAGCATCCGGCGGGGATCGCGTACGGGCGGCCGCCCGCCTCCTCCACCTCGCGGACCGCCTGCTCCCAGCTCTCCTTGACGCCGATGCCGAACCCGGCCCGCACCAGGCGCACCTCCGCGCCCGCGAGCCGGGAGATGAGAATGTTGCCGACCTTGTCGTAGACGGAGTCGGGCCACTCGACCCAACTCTCCTGCACGAGAACGCACTTGAGTCCCGCGCGAGCCGCGACGGCCGCGACCTGGCGGGTGTGGTTGGACTGCACCCCGCCGATCGACACAAGCGTGTCGCAGCCCCGCGCGAGGGCGTCCGCGACCAGGTACTCCAGCTTGCGGGTCTTGTTCCCGCCGTAGGCGATCCCGGAGTTGCAGTCCTCCCGCTTGGCCCAGAGGGCGGCCCCTCCGAGGTGCGCGGTGAGCCGGTCCAGCGGGTGCACGGGCGAGGGGCCGAAGAGCAGGGGGTAGCGCTCGTACGCGTCGATCGTCACGGGACCTCCCGGGGTCGGTTCGGGGTCGCGGGTGCGAGGACCCGCCTTGTGTGCCGGCCGGCTACGCCTCCTCGTCGGCCAGTTCCTCCAGTACGCGCCAGATCTCCGTCGTGATCCGCACCGCGCCCGTCACGTCCCCCGCGGCGCAGGCGTCGATGAGGCGGGCGTGCGGCTCGGCGGAGCCGCACGCGGCGCCCTGGCCGAAGCGGCGCCGCTCCAGGCGGCGGATGAGCGGCGTGTAGCGGGCGACGGTCTCGGCCGCGGCGCGGTTGCCCGAGACGCGGACCGGGACGCCGTGCAGCTCGTCGTCCGCGCGCAGGGCCGCGTCCACGTCACCGGCCGCGACGGCGGCGGCGAACCGCCGGTTGGCCTCGCGCATCGCGTCGGTGTCGGCGCGGGTGAGGCGGGGCACGGCGGTGCGGACGGCGAGCTCGTGCATGGCGCGTACGACGGCGGCCGCGTCCCGGACGTCGGCCGCCACCAGGTGGGTGACCCTGGTGTGGCTCTGCGGCTTGGTCTCCAGGAGCCCCTCGTCCACGAGCCGTGAGAACGCCGCACGCACCGGCGCGCGGGACAGGCCGAGGAGTTCGGCGAGATCCGCGTCACGCACGACCGCGCCGGGCGCGATGTCCCCGCCGACGATGGCGTCACGGATCGCGGTGCACGCCTGGTCTCTGAGGAGGGTGCGCTGCACCCGTCGGATGGCCGCCATGAACTGAAATGTTAGATACCAATGGCGTTCGCGGGAACCCCCCGGTGGCTGCCGGGCGTCGCAGTGATCGTCGGCGGCTCTCGGCGGCCCGGGTCTTCCGGGCGTCCCTGCCCGCCGGCGGCGAGCCGCGGTACCGCTGTTCGAAGCCGTACAGGAGGATGGCGTTCCATGGTGCGTCTCGCGGAATATCGCCTCGTCAGTCAGCTCGGCGACAGCGGCACGGGGACCGCCCACCTGGCGCGCTCCCCCGCGGGCCAGGTCGTGGTGGTCAAGACGGTGCGGGAACCTCTCGCCGCCGAGCCGCTGTTCAGGGCGCGGTACCGGTGGGAGACGGAGGCGGCGCGGGCCGTGCGGGGGCCCTTCACGGCGGCCGTGCTCGACGCCGATCCCGAGGCGGCGGTGCCCTGGCTCGCGGCCGAGTTCTGCGTGGGCCCCTCGCTGTCCGAGGCGGTGGCGGCGCTCGGCCTCCCGGACCCGGGTGCTCTCGCCGCGATCGGCGCCTCGCTCGCCGGGGCGCTCACGGCGATCCACGCGACGGGGCTCGTGCACGGCGATCTCAAGCCGGCGAACGTCGTCGTGACGCCGGCCGGGCCCAAGGTCATCGACTTCGGTGTCGCGAAGGCGGCGGTCCCGGGCGGCGGGACGCCCGGCATCGGCGAACCGGCCCCCGAACCGGTCGGCTCCCCCGGCTTCATGGCGCCCGAGCAGATCACCCACGCCGTCCCGGCCGGCGCGCCCGCGGACGTGTTCGCGCTCGGCGCGCTGCTCGGCCTCTGCGCGACGGGCCGCAATCCGCACGGCGCGGGCAACGCCCCGCACGTCATCCATCGCACACTGCACGAGCCGCCGGACCTGGTCGGCGTCCCGGACCAGGAGTGGGAGGCGTTCCTCGCCGGCTGCCTGGCAAAGTCCCCGTACGCCCGTCCGACGGTCCCCGAGGTCCTGGCGTGGTGCGTCGCGCGGGCGACCCCGTATCCCTGGTGGGAGCAGGAGGAGGTCGCGGCTCTCATCCACGTGCACGAGGAGTCGCTCGCGGAGCGGCTGTCGGCGGAGGAGCAGGACTGACCCGGGAACGACCGCGGCCGGCGCGCACGACAGGTGCGTGCGCGCCGGCCGGAGGGTGAACGCGCTCAGTTCGAGCGCTGGCGCTTCCACGGCCCCGTGATGGCGAGCATGATGCCCGGGGTCTGGATGTTCGCGTAGAGGGTCCGGCCGTCGGGCGAGAACGTGACGCCGGTGAACTCGCTGTACTCCGGCTCCTGTTCGGTGCCGATGTTCAGCTCGTTGCGCGCGATGGGGTACGTGCGTCCGCTGTCGGTCGCGCCGAACAGGTGCTGGATGCCGTTGCCGTCCTCGGCGATGACGAGGCCGCCGTACGGAGAGACGGTGATGTTGTCCGGGCCGTCGAAGGCGCCGTCCTTGGACGGGTCCGCGTTCACGCCGAGCAGGACCTTGAGCGTCAGGGTGCGGCGCTTGGGGTCGTAGAACCAGACCTGTCCGTCGTGCTGGACGGGGCTCTCCGCGCGGGCGAACGAGGAGACGATGTACGTGCCGCCGTCGGCCCACCACATGCCTTCGAGCTTGCGGGCGCGGGTGACCTCACCGTCGGCGAACTGCTTGCGCACGGAGACGGTCTTGGCGTCGCGGTCGGGCACGTCGACCCAGTCGACGCCGTAGACCGTGCCGATCTGGGTGGCGCGCGACAGGTCGTCGACGAAGCGGCCGCCGGAGTCGAAGCACTTGGTGGCCTGGAGGACGCCCGCGTCGTCGGCGAGCGTGCGCAGCTTGCCGCGGCCGTGCTGGAAGCCCTTCGGCGGGGTCCAGCGGTAGAGCAGGCCGTTGGGGCCGGACGCGTCCTCGGTGAGGTAGGCGTGCCCGCGCTTGGGGTCGATGACGACGGCCTCGTGCGCGTACCGGCCGAAGGCCTTGACCGGCTTGGGCGCGCGGTTCGCGCGGCGGTCCGCGGGGTCGACCTCGAAGACGTAGCCGTGGTCCTTGGTCATGCCGTTGGCGCCGGCCTTGTCCTCGGTCTCCTCGCAGGTCAGCCAGGTGTCCCAAGGGGTGCGCCCGCCGGCGCAGTTGGTGGCGGTGCCGGCGATGCCGACCCACTCGGCGACCTGTCCGTCGCGGCGGACCTCGACGACGGTGCAGCCGCCGGCGGCGGCCGGGTCGTAGACGAGTCCCTCGGCGAGCGGGACCGGGTACTTCGCCTTGGTGCGGGCACCGCCGATCTCGTGGTTGTTGACGAGCAGCGTGGCGCCGCGGGGACCGTCGAAGGTGGCGGTGCCGTCGTGGTTGGACGGGGTGGACTCGCCCGACTCCAGGGTCGTCTTCCCGGTGTACGTGATGACGCGGTACGAGAATCCGGCGGGCAGGGCGAGCAGGCCCTTCGGGTCGTCGACGAGCGGGCCGTAGCCGACACCGTGGTGGTGCCCGTCCTGGCCCTCGCGGCCCTCGGTGTGCGCGTCCTCATAGTCCCCTTCGGCGGCCAGCGCACCGGGAGCGGTGGCGAGCGCGCCGACGGTGCCGGCCAGGGCGATGCCCGCGCCCGTGGCGGCGGAGCGTCTCGTGAAGTCCCTGCGGGTGAGCGACATGGTGTCTCCTGTGACCGGGTGGCTGTGGCGGTGGAGCGGGCGCTGATGCGGTTTCGGCCACACGGTCCCTGCCATGCCTGAACGGCGGCTGAACTCCGCACGACGCCGGCAGAGCGAACACGTTCACGGTCGTCGGCGGGCGGGGCGGAGGGTGGGTGAGACGGGCGGTACGCGAAAGGGGGCGGGGCGCCCTCGCGCCCCGCCCCCTCCCTGTCCCGGCGTCGTTGTCCGCTATCCGCCCTGCGCGGAACGCGCCTTGAACGCCGCCTTGCGGGCCTCCTTGGCCACCTTCTTGTCGGGGTGCAGACGTCCCATCGCCTCCAGGACGTCCGCCGTCGCCGGGTGGTCCACCTTCCACGCCGCCGCAAAGAACCCGCGGTGCTGCGCGGCGAGCCCCTCGACCAGGCCCTGGAGTTCGTCGGAGTTGCCCTCAAGGGCGAGCTGCGCGGCGATCGTGTCGACGGTGAGCCAGAAGATCAGGGACTCCGGCGGCGCGGGCACGTCGCCCGCCCCGTGCTCGGCGAGCCAGACCCGCGCGAGACCGCCCAACTCCGCGTCGTCGAGCACCTCCCTGAGCGCCGGCTCCGCCTCGCCGCCCACGAGGGACAGCGCCTGCTGGCAGCGCAGCCGCCGCAGCGGCGCCCCCGTGTCCGTCCCGCGCGCCGCGGCCAGCAACTCCCGTGCCGCCACGAGTGGTTGGCGTCGCGCGAGCCACTGCTCGATCTCGGCCTGCGCCGCGGCCTGCGGGAACGACGACGTGCCGTCGAGCAGCGTGTCGGCGCCCTTGTCCGCGAGGTCGCCGACGACCGGCGCGTCGAGACCGGCGTCGATCATGCGCGCGCGGACGCCGTAGAGCCCGAGCGGGGTGAGCCGCACCATGCCGTACCGCGTGACGTCCGAGTCGTCGAAGGCGTCGGGCTCTGTGCCCCCTTCGCCCTCTTCGATCTCCGCCATCAGTGCCTCGTCGACCGGCTGGAACTCGACGAGTCCCACCGGGACGAGCAGCCGGAACTGCTCGTCCAGCTTCAGCATCGCGTCCGACACCTGCTCCAGGACGTCGTCCGTGGGCTCGCCCATGTCGTCGGGCACGATCATCGACGCGGCGAGGGCTGGCAGCGGGACGGGCTCGTCGGCCGCGCCGGCCTCGGTGACGGTCAGAAGATAGAGGTTGCCGAGGACGCCCTCGAGGAACTCGGCCTCCGCCTCGGGGTCCCAGTCGAGCTGCGAGAAGTCGACCTCGCCGGTCTCCTCCAAGACGTCGACGAGGTCGTCGAGGTCCGGCACGCTCGCGTCGGCGAGCGCGGTGTCCAGGGCGCCGAGCCAGAGGGCGAGGATGTCCTGCGGGCTGCCGGAGGCGACGACGGCGAGGTCCTCGCCCGCGGCGACGGTGCCCTCCTCCTCGTCCACGATCTCCACGAGCCCGGTGTCGACCGCGACCCGCCAGGCCTCACTCGCGTCCGCGGCCCCGTCGGCATCGGCGGCGAGCCCTAGTTCGAGCGCCGCGGCGGGCAGTTGTTCCTCGACGAGTTCGCCGCCCGCGCCGACCCGGATCGTGGGTCCCGCCCAGCGGGCGAGCCGCACCGCGCGGGAGAGCAGCGGGGTGGCGAGGGCGTCGCGCGCGAGCTCCGCTTCGGAGTGCAGCCTCGCCGGCGGCAGGGGGGAGCTGTCTGACATCGCCTTGTTCTCCTCCGGACGTGTTGTGCGACCGCTCAGCCTAGACGGATTTGGCAGCATGCCGCCCGGTTCATGTACCCGTCAGGAACCGTACACCGCTGAAACCTTGACAACTCCCCTTGCCCCACAAGACATTTACGCGCGTAGAAGAGTACGGAGCGGCCCGCTCGCTCCACCCTCGTCCCGGCGCATCACGCACGTCCCCGGAGGGACCCCTTGCCGAGCAAGAACTCGTCGCGCCTCGCCGCGCTGACCGTCGCCGCCGTCTGCTCCACCGTCTCCGCCGTCGTCCTCACCTCGCCCGCGCACGCGGACGCGATACGCATCCATGACATCCAGGGCGCGACCCGGACGTCCCCGCTGGCCGGGAAACAGGTCACGGACGTGGCCGGTGTGGTCACGGGCGTCAGAACCTACGGCTCGTCCAAGGGCTTCTGGATCCAGGACACGGCGCCTGACGACGACCCCGCCACGAGCGAGGGCGTCTTCGTCTTCACCAGCTCGGCCCCGAAGGCCGCCGCCGGCGACGCGGTGACGGTCTCGGGCACGGTCTCGGAGTACGTCCCCGGCGGCGCCTCGTCGGGCAACCAGTCCGTCACGGAGATCACCAAGCCGACGGTCACGGTCGTCTCGTCGGGCAACGGGCTCCCGGCCGCCACGGTCATCGACGCGAAGTCGGTCCCCGCCGCGTACGCCCCGGCCGGCGACCCGGCGGCGAACGGCTCGGTCAACGCGCTGCCG
Organism: Streptomyces sp. NPDC055140; assembly: GCF_053607285.1. Lineage (NCBI taxonomy): Bacteria > Bacillati > Actinomycetota > Actinomycetes > Kitasatosporales > Streptomycetaceae > Streptomyces > Streptomyces sp. NPDC055140. The sequence continues at coordinate 102,243 of NZ_JBSGTG010000001.1, forward strand.
CTGCGCCCGTCGAAGTACGCCCTGGACCTCTACGAGTCCCTGGAGGGCATGAACGTACGCGTCGGCTCCTCGCGTGTCGTCACCGCCTCCGACGCGTACGCCGAGCTGTGGGTGACGGTCAAGCCGCACGAGAACCCCACGCGCCGTGGCGGCACCGTCTACGGCTCGTACGGGTCCCAGAACACGGGCCGCCTCCAGATCCAGTCGCTCGGCACGGTCGCCGACTTCCCGGCGGCGAACGTCGGGGACACCCTGGCGGGACGGACCGAAGGCCCCCTGGACTACACCCAGTTCGGCGGTTACACGCTGGTCGCGCGGGAGCTCGGCACCCTGGACAAGGGGGGCCTGGAGCGGGAGACGACGCGGAAGCAGAAGCGCGGCGAGCTGGCCGTGGCCACGTACAACGTCGAGAACCTGGACCCGGCCGACGGCACGTTCGCCGCGCACGCGGCCGCGATCGTCGACCACCTCCAGTCGCCCGACGTCGTGTCCCTGGAGGAGATCCAGGACAACAACGGCGCGAAGGACGACGGCACGGTCGCCGCGGACGTCACGGTGAACAAGCTGATCGACGCGATCGTCGCCGCCGGCGGCCCGAAGTACGACTGGCGCTCCATCGACCCGGTCAACGACCAGGACGGCGGCGAGCCCGGCGGCAACATCCGCCAGGTGTTCCTCTTCAACCCCGAGCGCGTCTCGTTCACCGACCGCGCGGGCGGCGACTCCACGACCCCCGTGAGCGTGACCCGGACGCACGGCCGGGCGGCGCTGACCGCGTCCCCGGGTCGGATCGCCCCGGCCGACGATGCGTGGAAGAACAGCCGCAAGCCGCTCGCGGGCGAGTTCGTCTTCCGCGGGAAGACGGTCTTCGTCATCGCCAACCACTTCGCGTCCAAGGGCGGCGACCAGGGCCTGACGGCGCAGTACCAGCCGCCGGCGCGCAGCTCGGAGACCCAGCGCCACGCGCAGGCGGACGCGGTGAACGGCTTCGTGAAGGAGATCCTCAAGGCGCAGAAGAACGCCGCCGTCGTCACGCTCGGCGACATCAACGACTTCGAGTTCTCCGGCACGGCGCAACGCCTGGAGGACGGCGGCGCCCTGTGGTCGGCGATCAAGTCCCTGCCGAGGAGCGAGCGTTACACGTACGACTACCAGGGCAACAGCCAGGTCCTCGACCAGATCCTGATCAGCCCGTCGATCCGGCACGACGACTTCGCGTACGACAGCGTGCACGTCAACAGCGAGTTCAACGACCAGATCAGCGACCACGACCCGCAGGTGCTGCGGTTCCGTCCGTAGCACCTGAGGGCCTGTCCGCAGCACCGGCGGGCTGTCCGGCGGGCGGGGTCGTCAGGCGAAGACCCCGTCCAGCCAGCCGCGCCAGGCCGCCTCGTCCTGCGCGGCGTCGGCGTCCGGCGCGAAGTCGTGGACGACGATGCCGACGGGCGCGCCCCAGCGGCCGCGCCCGAAGACGCGGTACATGGCGTCGTCGGTGCGCAGGCCGATGAAGTACGCGTTGCGGTAGTCGAGTACGGCTTCCAGGGTCTCGCCGCCGGGGCCCCGGACGCGCAGCTTGGCGCCCTCGGCGGCGTCGTCGGGCAGGCCGAGGGCGCGGCCGACGGCGGCGAGGGCCTCGGGGTTCGCCGACGCGGCGGGCCCGTCGAACATGGCGAAGGCGACGGGGCGGCCCGCGAAGTGCGTCAGGTACTGGCGCAGCGTGTGCAGGTAGAAGTCGGTGTGCTTGTCGGCGCCGTCGTAGTAGTCGTCCCAGTTGTCGACGAAGATCCCGCTGTGGACGTAGCGGACCCAGGCGCGGCTGCCGCCGTCGCGGGCCTCGATGACATGGTCCAGCTGGTTGAGGGTCTGGAACGGGGGCAGCGCTTCCGCGTTGTCCGAGCGGGCGGTGAGCCGGTGCTCCGGGTCCCATGCGGTGATCGTGGCGCCGTGGGGACCGCGGCCGCCCTCCTTCGGCTCGTACTCCATCGGCCACAGCCAGCCGCCGGTGCCCGCGGTGAGTGCCTCCCAGACCTGCTCGGGGGTGGCGTCGACCTCGAACTCGCGGGCGATCTCGAATTCCCTGGGTTCGTTCGTCATGGCGGTAACTCCTTGGTGCGGTCAGTCTTCGAGGGGCGGTCGGGGCTGCGGATCCTTCACCGAGGGGTGCACGGCGATCACCACGCGGTGGTCGCGGCCGCCCTCGGCGGATCCGTCGTGGTATTTGCGGACGAGTGCGCCGACCCCTTGGGTCAGTTCCTCGATGAACGCGGCCCGGTCCGCGGCGGACGCGAACCTGACCTCGCCGTCGAGCGCGTAGGTGGCCAGGCGCTTCTTCGCCTTGGCGGCCCCGGTGAGCAGCGCTCCCACGTCCTGTACGAGACGTGCCGCGACGGCGAGCAGCCAGCGCGCGGAGAGCTGGTCGCGGGCCCGGTCCGGGTCGGGCCGCACGGCGCCGAGCGCGACCGGTGAGATCACGTACGAGGCGGCCGTGGCCCGCATCAGGCGCTCGGTGACATTGCCCTTGCGCCGCTCCCCCGCCAGCTCGACCAGGCCGTGCTTCTCCAGTGCCTTGAGGTGGTAGTTCACCTTCTGGCGCGGCAGGCCGACCTTGGGGGCGAGCATGGCGGCGGATGCGGGTCCGGCGGCCAGCTCCGCGAGCAGCCGGGCCCTGATCGGGTCGAGGGAGACCGCGGCTGCCGCCGGGTCCTCGATCACGGTGACGTCCAACATGACCCCACCGTCTCACCGAAAACTTTTTTTGTCCAGAAGACTCGATTGTTCGGCGAGTCGGGGAGGTCGGGAAAGGGGACCACCTGCCCTGACATGAACAGACCCCGGTGGCACCACGTGGCACCACATGGCACCACCAGGGGCGCCAGAGCGGACAGGGCTCCACGCGGCACCGCATTGACACAACTCGATGTCACCATGTTTCCGCAGGTCAGAGCCGCTTGATCAATTCTGACCCACATTCGCATTCCTCATACGCTTGCGCATGGCGCCAAAGTGGTGCCACTATGACGTCATGGACCTCACGCCGTATGTCGACAACCTCCGCCGCGAACTCGCGGTGGCCGCCGAAGCCGGCGGCGAAGAAGCCCGCGAGCTGGCCGAGCGGCTCACCGCTCCCCTGGAGTCGGCGACCCGCCTGACGATGCTCAACGTGCTCTCCGCCGCGATGGACGAGATCACCCGTGAACTCGCCCCCGGTTCGGTCGACGTACGGCTGCGCGGGCTCGACCCGGACTTCGTCGTGACGCGGCCGGCGGCCGAGGAGGCGTACGAGGACAGGAGCGGGCCCGCCGAGCCGCTCAAGGCGCCGGCCCCGGCGCCCGCCGACGGAGACGACGGTGGCACCGCCCGCGTCAATCTGCGCCTGCCCGCCCACCTCAAGACGCGCGCCGAGGAGGCCGCGGGCCGCGAGGGCCTGTCGGTCAACGCGTGGCTGGTACGAGCCGTGTCGGCCGCGGTCGACGGCGGCACCCCGTCACGTGCACCGGGAAGCACCCAAGCCACCCGCACCACCCGCACCGTCGGACAGAGCTTCACGGGCTGGGTGCGCTAGCCGCGCATCCCGCCCGCCCGAATTCACCCGGAACTTCACCCTGAGACCCAAGAGGACGGGACAGCCATGCCTTCTTTCGACACGCCCCAGCCGATCTCGGTCATCGCCAACGTGGCCGCCGGCTCCATCCAGTTCTCCGCGAGCGACCGCCTCGACACGGTCGTCGAGCTGCGGCCCCGCGACCCGAAGAAGGACAAGGACGTGCGGGTCGCCGAGCAGACCGAGGTCACCTACGCGAACGGCGTGCTGACCATCAGGACACCCAAGGGGCGCTACCTCGTCGGGCCCACCGGCAGCGTCGACGTGACGGTCGAGCTGCCCACCGGCTCCCGCATCGACACGACCGGCTCCTGGACCCAGGTGCTCGGCGAGGGCCGGCTCGGCGAGGTCCGCGTGAAGACGTCGTCGGGTGACGTCCGCCTGGACGCGACGGGCCCGCTCCAGCTGACCGCGTCGCACGGCTCGATCACCGTGGACCGGGTCGAGGGCCTGGCCGAGATCACCACCAGCTCCGGCAGCCTGCGCGTCGGTGTCGTGGACGGTCCGGCCGTCCTGAAGAACTCGCACGGCTCCACGACCGTCGGCACCGCGATCGGCGATCTGCGGGTGAGCGGCGCCAACGGCGACATCGACATCCGGCGCGCCGAGAGCTCGGTCACCGCGACCACCGCCCACGGCACCCTGCGCGTGGGCGAGGTGGCCCGTGGCACCGTCCAGCTGGAGACCTCCTACGGCGCCATCGACGTCGGCATCCGCGAGGGCACGGCCGCCTGGCTCGACGCCGGCTCGGGCAACGGACAGGTGCGCAACACGCTCACCGCGTCCGACAGCCCGGAGAAGAGCGAGGAAACGGTCGAGGTCCGCGCCCGGACCAAGTTCGGCAACATCGACATCCGCCGCGCCCGGGCCTGACCCGCCCCAAGCCCCTTACGCCACACACCACTTCACCGCTCACCACGCCTTCGAACGGGAGGGCTCCATGCCTTCATCTGTCATGCCCACGTCCATGTCGGGCAACGGCCAGCAGCCGCCCGCCGCCGTCTCCACCGTCGGTCTGCGCAAGTCGTACGGCGACAAGACCGTCCTCGACGGGATCGACCTGCACATCCCGACCGGCACCGTGTTCGCCCTGCTCGGCCCGAACGGCGCCGGCAAGACCACGGCCGTGCAGATCCTGTCCACGCTCATCTCCGCCGACGGCGGCCAGGCCCAGGTCGCGGGCCACGACCTCGCGACGTCACCGGACGGCGTACGCGCCGCGATCGGTGTCACCGGCCAGTTCTCCGCCGTCGACGGTCTGATCACCGGCGAGGAGAACATGCTCCTCATGGCCGACCTGCACCACCTGCCCAAGTCCGAAGGACGGCGCGTCGCCGCCGAGTTGCTGGAGCGCTTCGACCTCGTCGACGCCGCGAAGAAGCCCGCCTCCACCTACTCCGGCGGCATGAAGCGCCGCCTCGACATCGCCATGACGCTGGTCGGCAACCCGCGGATCATCTTCCTCGACGAGCCGACCACCGGCCTCGACCCGCGCGCCCGGCACAACATGTGGGGCATCATCCGCGAGCTGGTCTCCGACGGCGTCACCGTCTTCCTCACCACGCAGTACCTGGACGAGGCCGACGAACTCGCCGACCGTATCGCCGTCCTCAACGACGGCAAGATCGCCGCCGAGGGCAGCGCCGAGGAACTCAAGCGGCTCATCCCCGGCGGACACATCCGGCTCCGGTTCACCGACCCGGACACCTACCAGTCCGCCGCCCTCTCACTGCGCGAGGCCCACCGGGACGACGAGGCCCTCGCCCTGCAGATCCCCAGCGACGGCAGCCAGCGCGAACTGCGCTCCATCCTCGACTGGCTGGACTCGGTCGGCATCGAGGCGGACGAGCTGACCGTGCACACCCCCGACCTCGACGACGTGTTCTTCGCCCTGACCGGCGGCGCCGGCATCCCCAACCAGCCGAACCAGCCCAAGGAGGAAGCCCGATGAGCTCCCTGTCCCTCGCCGTGCGCGACTCGACCACCATGCTGCGCCGCAACCTGCTGCACGCACGGCGCTACCCCTCCATGACGCTGAATCTGCTGCTGACGCCCGTCGTGCTGCTGTTGCTCTTCGTCTACATCTTCGGCGACGTGATGAGCGCCGGCATCAGCGGCGGCGGCGCCGACCGCTCCGCGTACATCGCGTATCTCGTCCCGGGCATCCTGATGCTGACCATCGGCGGCACCACGATCGGCAGCGCCGTGTCCGTCTCCATGGACATGACCGAGGGCATCATCGCCCGCTTCCGCACGATGGCGATCCACCGCGGGTCGGTGCTCATCGGGCACGTCGTCGGCAGTGTTCTGCAGTGCGTGATGAGCGTGGTGCTCGTCGGGGTCGTCGCCGTGGCGATCGGGTTCCGGTCCACCGATGCCACCGCCCTGGAGTGGATCCTGGCGGTCGGGCTGCTGGCGCTCGTCTCCCTGGCGCTCACCTGGATCGCGGTCGGCATGGGCCTGTCCAGCCCGAACGCCGAGGCGGCCAGCAACAACGCGATGCCGCTGATGGTCCTGCCGCTCCTGTCCAGCGCGTTCGTGCCGGTCGACGCGATGCCGGGCTGGTTCCAGCCGATCGCCGAGTACCAGCCGTTCACCCCGGCCATCGAGACCCTGCGCGGACTGCTGCTCGGCACCGAGATCGGCAACAATGGTTGGCTGGCCGTGGTCTGGTGCGTGGCGCTGGCCGTGCTCGGCTACACCTGGTCGCGCTCGCTCTTCAACAACACCGGTAAGCGCTGATCAACAGCACCACCGCTCTTTGACACCGCACATGAGGGCGGGGCGTTCACTCACCGGCAGGGAGTGAACGCCCCGCCCTACTGTTGTCCGCCGAGCCGGGCCGCGCGGCGCTGCGCTCCGCCTCGGCGAGGATCGCGTACCGGTCGGCCACGATCGCCTCCGCGTCGGCCACCGCCCGTTCGGCAGCGAGGCGGCGCCCGGCATGTGCGTGGGAGCCCTGAGCGGGGTACCTGCGGCGCCACCAGACGTCACACACGGCGTAGATGCCACTCGCACAGATCAGCAGGGGAACGGCGAGGGCCAGGACGATGTCACGCACCACGGGATCCTTATACGTTTTATATGTCTACACATACGTACAACTTCTTCCTGATAACTCGGAATCCGGGCGCCCCTTCTGAAGGTCGCCCCTCGGCCAATATCCCGTCGGAACTCGGCCACGCACCCCCGACTGCTTAGCAAGACTTGCCACTACCTCGTAGAAAAATTAAGTGGAGCTGTACGGTCGGGGCGCCGAGACTGCGTATATGAGCCTCGTGAACTCCCCGCACCCGCCCTTCGGCCGCGCCCTGTGCGCCATGGTCACGCCATTCGCCGACGACGGCGCCCTTGACCTGGACGGCGCGCAGCGCCTGGCGGCCCACCTGGTCGCCGAGGGGTGCGAGGGTCTCGTCCTGTCCGGCACCACCGGCGAGTCCCCCACGACGTCGGACGACGAGAAGGCCGCGCTCGTGCGGGCCGTGAAGGACGCGGTCGGGGAGCGGGTCCCCGTCGTCGCGGGCGTCGGCACCGCGGACACCCGACACACCGTGGAGCTTGCCGCCGGGGCCGAAAAGGCGGGCGCGGACGGCCTGTTGGTCGTCAGCCCGTACTACAGCCGCCCGCCACAGGATGCCCTGGAGGCACACTTCCGCGAGATCGCGGACGCATCGGGACTGCCGGTGATGCTGTACGACATCCCGGGCCGCACCGGCACGCGCATCGAGCCGGACACCCTGATCCGGCTCGCGTCCCACCCCCGGATCGTGGCTGTCAAGGACTGCGCGTACGACATGCTCAGCACGCAGAAGGTGCTCGGCGCGACCGGTCTCGCGTACTACGCGGGCTGCGAGGAGTTCGCGCTCCCGCTGTACGCGGTGGGCGGGGCGGGCTTCGTGTCGACGGTCGCGAACGTGGCGCCGCGTGCGCTGCGGGCCGTCCTGGACTCCTATGACACGGGCGACACCCGGGAGGCGGCCCGGCGCCAGCAACTGGCGGCCCCGCTCGTCGAGTTGATGATGGCGTCAGGCCTGCCGGGCACGGTCACCACGAAGGCGCTGCTCGGCGCGCTCGGCCTGCCCGGCGGCCCGGTCCGCGCACCACTGCGGCCCGCCGGCCACGAGGTGACCGACGGGCTGCTGACCGCGTACGAAAGATTCGTCAGCGCGTAGTTCTGTGTCTCCCCGGGGGACAACCCCCGGCCCCCCGGCCGGAAGACACGCTCTCCCTCAACGCGTCGTGAACTGCGGTGTCCAGCGGCCCGGGTAGTCGTCGGACTCCTTGCGGAAGTCGCTGAGCCGGACGACCTTGTCGCTGCCGATGGTGAGCAGGAGCAGCTGGTTGTGGAACTCGCCCTTGCCGCGGCACTTCTTGGGGTCGCAGCCCCAGGCGATGAGCCTCTTGTTGTCGGCCCAGGCGAGCAGCTGCTGCCCAGGCACCTTGGTGATCATCTTGCCGCTGAGGGGATCGACGATCGCCGAGGCGATCTCGTCTCCCTGGCCGGCGAAGTCACCCCCGACGAGCTTGCCGTCCGGCGAGAGCCCCGCTTCCGCCCACGACGGGTGCTTCTCCACGGCGGGTGTGGCCACCTTGCGGCCGTTCTGGACTCGGCTGTCGTCTCAGAGTGCGGGGAGGCCGGAGTGGGGAGGGGCTGTTCGCTCCAGACCGTCTTGCCTTCGGTGGTGTAGCGGGTGCCCCAGCTCTGGGCGAGTTGAGCGACGATGAACAGGCCCCGCCCCCCTTCGTCGACTGTGCGGGCGTGGCGCAGGCGGGGGGAAGTAGCACTGTCGTCGTGGACTTCGCAGGTGAGGGTGCGGTTCTTGATGAGACGTAGCTGCAGGGGTGGGGCGCCGTAACGGATCGCGTTGGTGACGAGTTCGCTGACGATCAGTTCGGCTGCGTAAGCGGTGTCTTCGTCCACGTTCCAGTCTGCGAGTGTCCGGCGGGTGTGTCCGCGGGCGGTGGCGGCTGCTGTGGGGTCGTGGTCGAGGAGCCAGGTGGCCAGGGAGTGGGCGGGGAAGGGCCGGGTGCGGGCGAGGAGGAGGACGGCGTCGCCGGGGCGGTCCTTGCTGCGCAGGGTGTAGAGGATGTCGTTGCACAGGTGCTGGAGGGGCCGGCCGGGTTGAGCGAGGACGTCGCGCAGGAGTGCGGGGCCACCGTCGGAATCGGCGGGGGGTGTGGGCAGGATCGCGGGGGTGTAGAGGGCGAGGATGCTGCCGTGGGGGAGGTCGGTGGTGGTGGCGGCGAAGGGCGGACCTTCCGCGCTGCCCAGGAGAGGCCCTGGGGTGCTGTCCGGGACCTCGGTGCTGCTGTCGGGGCGGATGATCACGGGTGTGGTGTGCCCGGCCCGTGCGAAGGTGCACGTGCGGGTGACCGGGTCGTAGACCGCGTAGACGCAGTTCGCGGAGAGCGGTTGCGGGTGCAGGGGGTCGCTGGGGTGAAGAGCCGCGCGCTCTGCTGCCAGGAACACCGCGGTGTCGTTGAGGCGCGCGAGGAGCTCGTCGGGTTGCAGGTCCAGCGCGGCCAGAGAACGGATGACGGTTCGCAGTTGTCCCATGGTGGTGGCGGTTTGGATGCCGCGGCCGGTGACCTCTCCGACGACCAGGGCGGTGCGGGCGCCGGACAAGGGAATCGTGTCGTACCAGCCTCCCCCGCCGCTGGCTCCGAGCACGTGCAGGTGGGCGGTTTCGACGGTGCTGTGTGAGGCGGGATAGCGGGGGAGCTGGTGGCGCTGGACTGTCGCGGCGATGGTGTACTCGCGGGTGAATCGGCGGGCGTTGTCGATGCACAGGGCGGTGTGGGTGGCCACATCGACAGCAAGGCCGGCATCGTCCTCGTCGTAGGGATCGGACCCGCCGGCGCGGATGAGGCTCAGCACTCCCAGGGCCGTTCCGCGCAGAGCCAGCGGCGCCACGATGAGTGTGTGCGCTCCGGCTGCGCGGACCCCCCTGGCCCTGGAGGCGTCGAGCCACGAGCTGTCCGGACTCAGAGCCAGGAGGCGGGGACGAAAGTCGCTCATGGCCTGCGCGTAGGGGGTCAGCAAGTTGAGACTCCGCACGTCACTCACCGGATGGTCCTGTGCTTGCAGGCCGTCGCGGGCGCGGTAGGCGGCACGGCGCAGAGCAACATCCTGAGCCAGTGTCCCTGTCGGGGACTCCTCGCCGTGTACCACGGCATCCACGATGTCCACCATGGCGATGTCGGCAAAGCCGGGCACCAAGGCCTCCACCAGCTCCTGGCAGGTGGCGATCACGTCCAGGGTCCGTCCCACACGCTCGCGCACGGTGGTCAGGACACGCTTCCGGGCACGCGCCTGTTCCTGTTCCGTGACGTCGACCACCGTGACAGCCAGTCCCAGGACCGTCCCTTGCGGGTCCTGCAGGCGGAACACCGACACCGACCCGCATTCTTCCCGCCCCTGTTCGGAAGCCATCCGCGCGCGGACCAGATACTCGCGCACGGGCACACCGCTTTCCAGCACGCCACGGAGCATTGTCTCCACCTCGTCGGGCGCGGACAGACCGGCATACGCCTCGGCGAAATGCAACCCGACCAGACCTTCGACCGACACACCATGCATGCTCCGCGCGGCGGAGTTGACCCGCACAACCCGCAGCCCCGTATCCAGAACGTGCAGCCCCACCGGCGACCGGGTGAACAAGGCATCCAAGATCGCCCCACCCACCCAGTCCACCGCGTCCCCACCCGCCGGCGTTCCGCGCATCGGGTCCTTGTCCGCCACAAAGATCACCTCCACCACCCAGATTGCCCGGCGCAGCGTGCCGATAGACGGCCACGCCACGCCGGGTACCCGAACAGCCCCCAGCACGACTGCGGACCGCCAGACGGGTGGTGTTCCTACGGCGCTTCGCTCCCGCCACCCGCGTTGATCGAAGCCACTCATGGGCTTCGACCAGGGATAACCCCAGGTGCCCAGCTGTCCGCCTGTCCGGTTTGGGCGCTGACCTGCGACAACCGCCCGGACAGTCAAAATGAGAGCTGTCCGGGGTGCCCGGTTACAGACGGGTTTACGGCCGCAGTCAGCGTCATCCCAGCCCTCACGCCGCTGATCATCGAGCTGATGTAAGCGTGCCCGCCGCGTGCCCGAACCAGAGGAACACAGCGGGGAACCACGGGGACTTGCGGGGACCTGGCAGCTCAGCCGCAGCTCAGCGTCTCCGCAGGTCAGACCCCGTCCGCATACGGGGCCTTCCGAACTGGGGCTGGTCATCCACGCGACCACCACCAGGGGTAGCCTTCCAGTCCGTTCGAAGGTCCCTGGAGGCTCCCTGTGAACACCACCGCTTTCCTGCTGCGGAGCGCGTTGGGCCTCAGTGGCGGTCTGGTGGGCATCTGGGAACTGACCCGCCAAGCTTCGGGACCGGGCTGGAGGAAGCTGCGGGTCTTCTTTGCGGTGGCGGCTTTGACGCTCGCCGGGCTGCTCGCCGTCTAGCGAGGCCGGTCGACGCGCCCTCCCGTGCCCGTTCGGTCGGAAAACAGCGGGGAACAGCGGTCGCTGGCGGACCACACCGTCACGCGTGAGCAAGCCCGTCAGGAGGTGAGGATGCCGATGCCGTCTCCGAGCAGTTTCACCCCGAGGACGAAGAACAGGACCGCCATGACGGCGACGTTGTGCTGCGCAGCCCAGTCTTTCCAGTTGCCCAGCGTGGTCTTCGCTCGCTCTCCCCCGAGCAGGAAGACTCCCAGTGGGGCCAGCAGGCCGAGAGTGGCGATCAGGACGAAGATGGCCAGCGATGCGATCTGCTGCCCGACCGGCAGTCCGGCTGAGCCAATGGAGGCGGCCGCAGCGATGGTCAGCGGGGCGTTCTTGGCGTTGAGCGCGGCCAGGGCCAGTCCGAGTCCGAGGACCTTGACCGGCGTGAGGCGGTCTATCGCGCCCATCCATTTCGGCAGCTGGGCTTGCGAGGGATCTCTCGGACGCCGGTGCCACAGCCGGGCGCCGAAGAGGACGAGGAACACGCCCAGAGCGAGCTTGACGGCTCCCACCCAGGTGGCCGGCTGATTGTGGGCGGAGGCACCAGCGGGGGAAGCGATCGCCAGCATCACCGCCCCCAGCGCCGAGAGTCCCAGAATCCAGCCGACGGTGAAGAGGAGTCCGTTGAGACGTCCCCGAGGCGTCGCCAGGATGAGGATGATTGCGATGATCGGGAGCGGGCTGATCGCGACGGCGGCCGCAAAACCCAGCACGTCACCGAGAACTGCGCCCATGGTTGCCTCCAGAGGGGGATCAGGGCGGCGATCCGGTTGAGCAACGCTTGGGTCGGTGCCCCTGACGGCCCTGCGCCCATCGTGGGCCTGCCGTGGAAGTGCCCGGGTCTGCAGACGGACCCAGGACCGTGGATCGCGGCCTCTCCCGAAGCGGCCGTTCTGAACGGCCGCTTCCCTCGGCGGTCAACGCCTGTCCGGCACCTTTCCCAGGCGTTTCACTGCTGAGCGTCTCGTTGCTCAAGTCCGCTTACGGTGCAGCTTGGACGGCGCCTGGGCGGAGCGACGGGTTGTTGTGCGTTCGACGCGCCGCTGTCTCCATGGCCACGCTGAAGCGGCTGCCCGAGAGCGTGACGGCGACGTGGTCGGCACTTCCCGATTCCATCTTCCTGCGCCTTTCCGGATCTGTCCTCGGGAGCTCCTCAGGACGAGGAGACCCTGGCCGTTGCCTGACGGCCACCGCGTTGCTGCCTTCCCGGAACTGGACGGCAAGTCGGCAGCCGAGGCGGCCTTCTTCCTCGGCATCGTGACGGACGAGGTACGGCCCTGCGATCCATCGGGCACGGACCGTAGCCCGACATTGTGGGGGGGGAATCGTGAAGTGATCAGGCTGGATCCCGCTGTGGCGGAGCGTCGCGAGAATCCGCCCACGGGTGATCACATGACCCGTGGCCGGGAGTGCGAGGCGGTGCGTGCGGAGTAAGGATTGAAGGTGAGGGCGATGGCGCCTCATGTCTGAGCGCTTGGCGACCCTCGGACCGATCCGTGGCAGGAGAATCTCACGATGACTGCGACGACAGGTGCAGCCCAATCGGCTCACCCCGAGCGCCCGGGCAGGTCGGATGGGGTCTGCAGCGAGTTCACCGTCTTTACCAAGATCAAGCCGGGCCATGCCGATGCGTTGCGCGAGGATCTCGCCGCGATGGCCGACGCGGCGGCTGACGAGAACGTCCATGCGGCGGTGCGCCAGATCGGCACCCTGCATGACGCACGGCACGTGATCTTCGACAACGACACCCGGTTCATGTTCGCCAGTGTCTTCGACGGCTCCTGGGACACCTACATCGACGACTTCGCCCAGACGGTGGTCGGGGCCCGCTTCGACAAGGTCTTCTCGCACTGTGAAGGGTTCCCCGGCGTCACTGACCCAGGGGCGAAGGACTGGTTCGTCTCCCAACAGGAGCCCGCAGGGGTCTTCGTCAGCGCCTATCCCGATCTGACCGTTCAGCAGATCTACAAGGACCAGCGCGTGGACGACGCGTTCCAGGCGGTGCTGGACACCGCCGAATTCCGGGCGATGCTGGACAACCCGGCCAACGCGGAGCTGGTGGGCACGCCGACCTTCCAGAAGCTGCTGGAGGAAGCCGCGGCCTAGAAGTCGGACACAACCAACCCTCAGAGCCGACCCAACATCGGCGGACCGCGTCGGAGGGCGCGGGCCGGCCACTGCAGGGCTGCCCAGGCGGAGACCGATGTGGAGGCACAAGCGAGCATGAACACGGCGGCAAGTAACGGCGCAGCCAGCGTTGGCGTCGAGATCGACGACGTCCAAAGCGGGGCACTGCGTCCACGGCCCGTGCCGTACGAGGGAAAGTTCGTCTTCCTGCGGGTCGATGACCGCCACGCCGGGCGCGCCCTGCTGCGGCGGCTGCTTCCGGTGACGGCGAGCGGTCTGCCCAGCGTGGACCGAAGCCAGGATGCCTGGGTGGCTGTGGCGTTCACCTACCAGGGACTGAGGGCCCTGGGGGTGCCCCAGGAGTCGCTGGACAGCTTTCCGCGGGCGTTTCGTGAGGGCATGGCCGCTCGGGCGGAGCTGATCGGCGATGCGGGCGAGAGCTCCCCGGCCCGCTGGGAGGCACCGTTTGGAACGGGCGATGTTCATATCGCGCTGAGCGCTCTCTCCTCCGATGCGGCGCAGCTGGACAAGGAGCTGGAGCGGGCCCGCGTCGCCTACGAGGACACTCCCGGTGTCCAGGTCATCTGGCAGCAGGATGTTCACCAGCTCCCGACCGGGCGCACCACCTTCGGATTCCGCGACGGCATCAGCCATCCGAACATCGAGGGCGTCGGACTGCCCGGCTCGAACCCGCAGGAAGCCCCCATCAAGGCGGGCGAGTTCATCCTCGGCTACCCCGACGAGACCGGCAATCTGCCGCCCATGCCCAGCCCCGATGTGCTGGGGCGCAACGGGACCTACGCGGCCGTTCGCAAGGTCCACACCAACGTGGCGGCCTGGCGGCAGTACCTGCGCGCGAACAGCTCCGGTGCCGAGGAGGAGGCACTCCTGGCGGCGAAGATGGTCGGGCGCTGGCCCAGCGGGGCGCCGCTGACGCTGGCGCCGGAGCACGATGATCCGGAGCTGGCGGCCGATCCGCACCGCGTCAACAATTTCCTGTACCGGGAGAACGACGATCGCGGCTTCCGGTGCCCCGCCGGTGCGCACATCCGGCGCGTCAACCCCCGCGATTCCACCATCATCGGCGACGCACGGATGCACCGCCTCATCCGCCGCGGCACCACCTACGGCCCACCGCTACCGGAGGGCGTCCTGGAGGACGACGGCGCCGACCGGGGCCTGGTCGGCGTCTTCCTGGGGGCCCACCTGGAACGGCAGTTCGAGTTCATCAAGGCCGAGTGGGTCAACGACGGCAACTTCATCGGCTATCCCGGCGAGAAGGACCCGGTGGCCGGGCATCACAGCGGAACCGGCAGCGTCACCATCCCGGAGAAGCCGGTCCGGCGCCGTCTGCAGAATCTGCCGAGCTTCGTGGTCACCCGGGGCGGTGAGTACTGCTTCGTGCCGGGTCTGCGTGCCCTGCGCTGGCTTGCCGAACTGGAGGACTGACGGCAATTGCTGCCCCCCTGAGGTCCCATCACGGTCTCCGAGGAGAGGTCGCAGTCATGGCAACACAGTTCGTCCCCTACACGCCTGATGTCGAAGACGATGACCCGAACTTCGAACGCAACCTGCACACGGTGATCGAGAAGACAGAGAGCTACATCGCCGAGTCGGTCAAGGCCGGTGGCACCGGCCGGGCCCTCCGCGACGCCCACGCCAAGGGCTACGGGCTGGTCCGAGGGGAAGTGGAGATCCTGGACGGGCTTCCGCCCGAGTACGCCCAGGGAATCTACGCGACTCCGGGAACCCACGGTGCGCTCATCCGCTTCTCCAACGGCTCGCCTCACGCGGGAGCCGACGCGCGACTGGGCGCCGCCACCGGGCTGGCGCTGAAGATCTTCGACATCCCCGGCCCGACCCTGCTGGAAGACGAACCGGACACGGGCACATTCGACTACGCCAACATCAACGGGCCGATCTTCTTCTGCAACACAATCGAGCACTACCTGTTCATCCAGGAATTGTTCCTGGACGCGCCGGCCTACTTCTCCCAGGGCCGACCCGGTGCGCGTCGCTTCTTCACCGAGTTCGTGACCGGCAAGGGAACGCTGGACCAGGACAACTGGGCGTGGGACGAGTTCCTGGCCTTCCTGCGGCTGTCGAAGACCCCTCCGGCGAACCTGCTGCTGTCGAGCTACTGGACGATGGGCGCGGTCCGGCACGGGGACTACATCGCCAAGGTACGCATCACCCCCGATCCGTCCTGCGCCGCCGCGGTGGTCCGGCGCACCATCGACCCGACCTCCGCGCAGGAGGTCTTCCGACCGGCCCTGCAAGCCGAGCTGCAGGAGCGGCCCTACGCCTTCGACATCCAGGTCCAACTCTGCACCGACCTGGAGCGCATGCCGGTGGAGGACACCACCGTGGAGTGGCCCGAGCAGCTCTCGCCCTCCGTCACCGTGGCCAGACTGCGGCTGCCGCAGCAGGACATCTCCGGCCCGGAAAACCTGGAGAAGATGGACTCACTGTCCTTCACGCCCTGGCGGGTCACCGCCGAACACGCACCCCTGGGCAACATCATGCGGGCCCGTAAGGAGGTCTACCGGCGATCCTCCATCGAGCGCCACAAGCTCAACCAGCAGCCGCGCACAGAGCCCCGCAGCGCCGACGAGGTACTCGGCCCGGCCCTATGAAGCCGACTGCTGTGACGGCACGCGCCCACGCCGGTCAGAATTCCTGCTGTACAGCACGGAAGTACAGCAACCTCGGCTACCAGACATTCTGTAGGTGTCTTCGCCCATGCGCGGAGCGCCCTCCCGGGCCGTCCTCGGGCCGTGGAAGGGCGCTCAACGATGACCAGCGTCGACAACTGCCGACAGCTCAACGGCAGGTCAGAACGGTGATCGATTAGGCAACCGCAGGTCACGGCCGCCTGTGATCAGTTGTGGCTGTGCAGAACCTCGTTCAGGCCGCCCCACACCGCGTTGTTCGGGCGGGCCTCGACGGCGCCGGTGACCGAGTTGCGGCGGAAGAGGATGTTCGAGGCGCCGGACAGGTCGCGGGCCTTGACGATCTCGCCGTCGGGCATCGTGACGCGCGTACCGGCGGTGACGTAGAGACCGGCCTCGACGACGCACTCGTCGCCGAGGGCGATGCCGACGCCCGCCTCCGCGCCGACGAGGCAGCGCTCGCCGATCGTGATGCGGACGTTGCCGCCGCCGGAGAGCGTGCCCATGGTGGAGGCGCCGCCGCCGATGTCGGAGCCGTTGCCGACGACGACACCGGCGGAGATGCGGCCCTCGACCATCGACGTGCCGAGCGTGCCGGCGTTGAAGTTGACGAAGCCCTCGTGCATGACGGTGGTGCCCTCGGCGAGGTGCGCGCCGAGGCGGACGCGGTCGGCGTCGGCGATGCGGACGCCCTTCGGCGCGACGTAGTCCGTCATGCGGGGGAACTTGTCGATGGACGTCACGGCGAGGTGCAGGCCCTCGGCGCGGGCGTTGAGGCGGACCTTCTCGACGTCGTCGACGGCGACCGGGCCGAGCGAGGTCCAGGCGACGTTGGCGAGGAGGCCGAAGACGCCGTCCAGGTTCTGCCCGTGCGGCTTGACCAGCCGGTGGGACAGCAGGTGGAGGCGCAGGTAGGCGTCGTGCGCGTCGAGCGGCTTGTCGTCGAGCGAGGCGATGACCGTGCGCACGGCGACGGTCTCCACACCGCGGCGGGCGTCGGTGCCGATGGCCTTCGCGGCGCCCTCGCCGAGCAGTTCGGCGGCGCGCTCGGCGGAGAGCCGCTCGGTGCCGGCCGGGCCCGGCTCGTCCTGGAGGGACGGGGCGGGGAACCAGGTGTCGAGGACGGTGCCGTCGGCGGTGAGCGTGGCGAGGCCTGCGGCGACGGCGCCGGTGGTGCGCTGAGCGGTGGTGCTGGCGGGAGAGTCAGACATGGGTGAAACCTAACCGGAGGTGCGCCGCGGGGGCGAACCGGTGCGGCCGGTGTCTCAGGTGCCGGGCGCGCCGCGCTCCCCCGACGGGTCGGCCGCGGCACCGTCCGGGTCGTCGCCGGGGGCTCCGTCGATGACCCGCGCTAGCATGTCGCGCGCGTACTCCTCCTCGTAGACGGCGTCCGTGAGCAGTACCTGGAGGCAGATTCCGTCCATCAGGGCGACCAGCGCGCGGGCCGTGACCGGGTCGGTGCGGCGGGCGAGTTCGTCGGCGACGTCCTCGCCCCACTCGGCGGCGACGGGCCGCAGCGCGGGCCTGCGCAGGGCGGCGAGATACAGCTCGTACTCGAGCTCGACGCCGGTGCGTTCACCGGCGAGCCACTCGCCGAGGACCGCGGCGAGCCCGGCGGCGAGCCGGGCGCGCGGCGCCTCGAAGACGGCGCTGCCGGCCAGGGCCTTCGCGAACCCCTCATTGGCCTGGCGCAGCGCGGCGACCAGCAGTTCGTCGAGGGTCTTGAAGTGGTACGTCGTCGAGCCGAGCGGCACGTCGGCCTCGGCGGCGACGCTGCGGTGGCTGAGCCCGCCGATGCCCTTCTCGCCCACCACGCGGATCGCGGCGTCGATGATGCGCTGCCGCCGTTCGGGGTCGTAGCGCCGCGCCATCAGTGGGCGCCGCCCAGGTTGAGCAGCACCACGCCGCCGATGACCAGGGCGATGCCCGCGAGCCGGGCCGCGGTCAACGCCTCGCCGAGGAAGAGCATGCCTATCCCGGCAATGACGGCCGTGCCGACGCCGGCCCAGATCGCATACGCGGTCCCGACCTGCACGGTCTTCAGCGTCTGGGCGAGCAGCGCGAACGCGATCAGATAGCCGGAGACGGTGATCAGGGAGGGCCAGAGCCTGCTGAATCCCTCGCTGTATTTCATGGCGGTGGTGGCGGCCACTTCCGCCGCGATGGCGCCGGAAAGCAGTACGTATCCCATGTGTACGAGTGTACGCAACACTGTGTACGGGCGTACATAGCGCGGTCGGGCTATGGTGTCGCGATCACTGTGGGGGGCCACAGGGACGAACTACTCCCGGGAGTGCGGCGAGATGACGGACATGTGGGGACAGGGGCCGGGTCAGGGACCCGGATACGGACCGGGCGGCTACGGCTGGGGCGGTGCGTGGACCCCGCCGCCGCCCCCGCCGCAGCCGGGCGTCATCCCGCTCGCCCCGCTCGGCGTCGACCGGATACTCGGCGGCGCCTTCACCACGATGCGCCGCCACGCGAAGCCGCTGTTCGGCACCGTCCTCATCGTGTACGCGGTGCTCGCCGCGCTCATGGCGGGCGCGCTGGCGCTCGCCTATACGGCCGTCTCCGACGACGTACGGGCACTCCTGGACCGGCACAGCGAGTTCGAGTGGAGCCACGCGCGGCCGGTGTTCACCGCGTTCGGCGTGGTGTGGGCCGTCGGCATGCTGGCGCTCACGGTCGGCACGGCGTTCATCCAGTCCGCGTGCACCGTGGTGCTGCGCGAGGCGGTGCTCGGCCGTCCCGCACGCTTCGGAGCGGTGTGGCGGCGGGCCTGGTCCCGCACCCCTTCGGTGCTCGGCGTGGGCCTGCTGATGGGCCTGATCGCGCTGATCCCGGCGAGCCTGGCCGTGGCGTTCCTGGTGTCGATCTTCGTCATGCTGCTCACACAGTCGGTCGCGCCGGTCGGCATGCTGTTCCTACTCATGGCGGTGACGGTGCCGCTCGTGGTCTGGGTCTACGTCCTGTTCCTGTTCGGCCCGGCGGCCGCCACGCTCGAGGAGGCGGGACCGATCCAGGCGCTGCGCCGCTCGGCGCGCCTGGTGCGGGGCGCCTGGTGGCGCACGTTCGGCATCTCCCTGCTGGCCGGCGTGATCATGATGGTGGTGTCGCTCGCGGTGCGGGTGCCGCTCCAGGTCGCGATGCCCGACACGACTCCGCAGGCGTACCAGCCGGGTCAGAGCGCGTCCGACGTGTTCGAGGCGATGCTGCCGAAGCTGGGCTTCGTCATGGCCCTGTCCATGATCGGCAACCTGCTTGTACAGCTGGTGAGTTCGGTGTTCCTGCCCCTGGTCACCGCGCTGCTCTACATCGACCAGCGCATCCGCAGGGAGGGACTCGCCCACACGCTGGAGCTCGCGTCCCGGTCGGACGCCTAGCCTCGGGCGGCCACAGCTTCTGTCTCTGTCGAGAGTCGGGTCGGCGAGGACGGCCCACGTCCCGTCCTCGCCGTGCCCACGGACTAGTTGGTGACGCCGAACCAGGCGGCCCTGGACTTCTTCCACTCCGGGTGCGTGAGGTCCTTGGCCTCGGTGCCGTCGCCGTAGAGGTCGGCGGAGCCGTTGTCGGTCAGGAGCTGCGCGCGGGCGCCGGACTGTGTCAGGTCGGGCACGCTCACCACGGCCTCCCAGCCGCCGGGGTCGCTGGTCGGCAGGTCCATCCGCTTGACCGGCGCATGTCCCGCCACGCCGTCCCACTGGTACAGGGCGTACGGGTCGGAGTTGTCGTCGGCGGCCCAGCTGCCGGCCACGATCAGGTACTGGTTCGCGGCGTTCTTGCGGATGTCGCGCACGGAGAGCCCGCCCAGGTCCAGCTCGATGGGCGTCCCGAACACGGGCTTCGTGCCACTCGCCACGACCTTGTCGAAGTTGGTGACGGGCACGATGAGCGCCCGGCCCCCGTCCTTCGGCGGCACGAGCGGCGCGCGGAACCCGATGTACGCGGTACTGGTCGACCCGGGCGCGAATTCGAGACCCTCGACGTTGAACCCGTCGACCTGCTTGGGCACCTGTCCGTCCTCGGTGCCGGCGGCGAACCCGTAGCGGTCCCCGTTCGCCTCGTCCCAGGCGACCAGGTCGTCCCGCAGCTTCTTGTACGCCTTGCCGTACGACAGCTGCGTCGCGGCCCCGCTGCCGCTCACGGTGGTCGTGAAGACCGTGTTCCGGGGCGACTTGTACTCGCCGTCCTTGTTGTTGCCGAGGGAGCCGGTCCAGTAGATCGTGTCGCCGACGCGCGTGGCGCCCTCGATGTCGACCTCCTTGGACACCCCGAGCTGCGAGCTGAAGTCCCAGGTCTTCACGGGCGCGCCGGAGACCGAACCGCTGTAGAGGCGAAGGACGTTGGACTCGTCGTCGGCGACCAGGACGTAGCCGCCGCCCGCGTCGACGGCGGCGGACGCGTCACTGGAGCCCGTGAAGTAGCGGGTGTCGGGGCCCTGCTGCACGGCGGCCGAGGCGGCGTAGTGGAGCGTCTTGGTGGCGGTCCTGCCGTCCACGCCGGTCACCTTGAGGGTGAGGTCGGTGTAGCCCCGGCCCTGCGCGGCGACGGACACCTGCCGGGTGGCGCCCGACCCGGTGACGGTGACGTTCCCCGTGCCGGCGACGGACGACTTGCTGCTCGCGGACGCGGCCACGGTCAGCGCCGACGCGTCGGCACCACTCTGGCCGACGGTGACGGTCACGACCGGGTCGCCCGTGGCGCCGACCGCCCCGGAGACGTACTCGGCGGAGAGTGCGATCGTCGGCGTCCCGTAACTCGCGGCGCCCGCCGGGCTGTTGAGCCCCGCGAGGGCCAGCGTGAGCACTCCGCCCGTCACGGCGACGGCCCTGCGGCGGGACGGGGAAGAGATGTGCTGCATGAGGGCCTCTCATCGGGGCGGGTGTCGACGAGAACCTTCGGCCACGTGCGCCAACTACAGGCGTACGCCCCACGACCGGGAGGCGAACAGCAAACAGCACGGCCCCCCGTGCCGGGAGCACAGGGGGCCGTACAGGTATGGCAGACCGGGGAGGACCGATCAGACGTTGAAGCCGAGCGCGCGCAACTGCTCGCGACCCTCGT
This sequence comes from Streptomyces sp. NPDC055140, assembly GCF_053607285.1. NCBI lineage: Bacteria > Bacillati > Actinomycetota > Actinomycetes > Kitasatosporales > Streptomycetaceae > Streptomyces > Streptomyces sp. NPDC055140. The sequence goes on from NZ_JBSGTG010000001.1 coordinate 123,202, forward strand.
CGGTGATCTTGTCCGGGCCCCACGGCGGCATCCAGACCCAGTTGATCCGGAGCTCGTTCACGATGCCGTCGGTGGCCGACTTCGCCTGGTCCTCGATGACGTCGGTCAGCGGGCAGGCCGCGGACGTCAGCGTCATGTCGATCGTGGCGATGTTGGCGTCGTCGATGTGGATGCCGTAGATCAGGCCGAGGTTGACGACGTCGATGCCCAGCTCGGGGTCGACGACGTCGTAGAGGGCCTCGCGGACCTCTTCCTCGGACGCCGGCTTGGTGGTCACAGTCTCGCTCATGCCGTCTTCCTCTCCGCGCCGTCCAGCGCCTGGGCCGTCGCGTCCTTCCACGCCATCCAGCTCAGGAGGGCGCACTTCACACGGGCCGGGTACTTGGAGACACCGGCGAACGCGACCGCGTCCTCCAGCACCTCCTCCATCGCGTCGTCGGGCTCGATCCTGCCCCGCGACTGCATCAACTCCAGGAAGGTCTCCTGGATCTTCTGCGCCTCGGCCAGGTCCTTGCCGACGAGCAGCTCGTTCAGAACAGAGGCCGAAGCCTGGCTGATCGAGCAGCCCTGGCCCTCGTACGAGACGTCACTGATCGTCGAGCCGTCGTACTTCACGCGCAGCGTGATCTCGTCGCCGCACGTCGGATTGACGTGGTGCACCTCGGCGTCGCCATCGCGCAGACCGCGCCCGTGCGGGTGCTTGTAGTGGTCCAGGATGACGTCCTGGTACATCGAATCCAGCTTCACGTTCCCAGCCAGCCCCTCAGCCGAAGAAGTTCCGTACGTGCTCCAGGCCGTCGATCAGCGCGTCGATCTCGCCGGGCGTGGAGTACAGATAGAACGACGCTCGCGTGGTCGCAGGAATTCCGTAGCGCAGGCAGACGGGGCGGGCGCAGTGGTGACCCACGCGGACCGCGATGCCTTCCTCGTCCAGGACCTGGCCCACGTCGTGCGGGTGGATGTCACCGAGCGTGAACGAGATCGCGGCGCCGCGGTCCTCGGCCGTGGTGGGGCCGATGATCCGCAGGTCCGGGACCTCGAGCAGCCGCTTCACCGCGTACTCGGTGATCGCGTGCTCGTGCTGGGCGATCTTGTCCATGCCGATCGAGGTCAGGTAGTCCACGGCCGCGCCGAGGCCGACGGCCTGGGCGATCGGGGGCGTACCCGCCTCGAACTTGTGCGGCGCCGGCGCATACGTCGACGAGTGCATGGAGACGGTCTCGATCATCTCGCCGCCGCCCAGGAAGGGCGGCAGGTCCTCGAGCAGCTCCTGGCGTCCCCACAGGACGCCGATGCCCGTCGGGCCGCACATCTTGTGGCCGGTGAAGGCCACGAAGTCGGCCTGGAGCGCCTGCACGTCGAGCACCATGTGCGGGGCGGCCTGGGACGCGTCGATGAGGACGAGGGCGCCGACCTCCTGGGCGCGGCGCACGATGGCCTCGACCGGGTTGAGGGTGCCCAGGATGTTCGAGACGAGAACGAACGAGACGATCTTCGTCTTCTCGGTGATGACCTCGTCGATGTTGGAGAGGTCGAGGCGGCCGTCGTCGGTCAGCCCGAACCACCGCAGCTTCGCGCCGGTGCGCTGCGAGAGCAGCTGCCACGGCACGATGTTGGAGTGGTGCTCCATCTCCGTGATGACGATCTCGGTCTCGTGGTCCACGCGGTAGGGCTCGTCGGCCCAGCCCAGCATGTTCGCCACGAGGTTGAGCGACTCGGAGGCGTTCTTGGTGAAGATGACCTCGTCGCGGCTCGGCGCGTTGATGAAGGCCGCGACCTTGTCACGCGCACCTTCGTACAGCGCCGTGGCCTCCTCGGCGAGCACGTGCACACCCCGGTGGACGTTGGCGTTGTGCTGTTCGTAGTACTCACTGAGCGTGTCGATGACCTGGCGCGGCGTCTGCGAGGTCGCCGCGTTGTCCAGATACACGAGCTTCTTGCCGTCGTGAAGTACCCGGTCGAGGATCGGGAAGTCCTTGCGGATCGCCTCGGTGTCGAGGAGGCCCGGCAGCTGTGTCACGCGGATGCGCCGCCCTTCGTGTATGCCTCGTAGCCCTCGGCCTCGAGCTTGTCGGCGAGCTCGGGGCCGCCGGACTCGACGATCCTGCCCTGCGAGAAGACGTGGACGAAGTCCGGCTTGATGTAGCGCAGGATGCGCGTGTAGTGCGTGATCAGCAGGGTGCCGACCTCGCCGGTCTCGCGGACGCGGTTGACGCCCTCGGAGACCTGGCGCAGCGCGTCGACGTCGAGGCCGGAGTCGGTCTCGTCGAGGATCGCGATCTTCGGCTTGAGGAGCTCCATCTGGAGGATCTCGTGCCGCTTCTTCTCACCGCCGGAGAAGCCCTCGTTCACGTTGCGCTCGGCGAAGGCAGGGTCCATCTGGAGCTGCTCCATCGCGGTCTTGACCTCCTTGACCCACGTGCGCAGCTTGGGGGCCTCGCCGCGGATCGCGGTGGCCGAGGTGCGCAGGAAGTTGGAGACCGAGACGCCGGGGACCTCGACCGGGTACTGCATGGCGAGGAACATGCCGGCGCGGGCGCGCTCGTCGACGGACATCTCGAGGACGTCCTCGCCGTCGAGGGTGACGGTGCCCTGGGTGATCGTGTACTTGGGGTGACCCGCGATGGAGTAGGCGAGGGTCGACTTGCCGGAGCCGTTCGGGCCCATGATGGCGTGCGTCTCGCCCTGCTTCACGGTCAGGTCGACGCCCTTGAGGATCTCCTTGGTGGAGTTGTCGGCCTCGACGGTGACGTGCAGGTCCTTGATTTCAAGCGTTGCCATGGGTGCCTCAGGACTCCTGGGAGAGGGAGACGAGCACGTCGTCCCCTTCGATCTTTACGGGGTAAACGGGGACGGGGCGCGTCGCGGGAAGGCCGGACGGCTTGCCGGTGCGGAGGTCGAACGCGGAGCCGTGCAGCCAGCACTCGATCTGGCAGTCCTCCACCTCGCCCTCGGAGAGCGACACGTTCGCGTGCGAGCAGATGTCGTTGATCGCGAACACCTCACCCTCGGTGTAGACGACCGAGACCGGCGTGCCGTCGAGTTCCACCCGCTTCGGGGTGTCCTCCTCCAGCTCGCTCAATCCGCAGGCCCGGGTGAACCGGGCACGGTCGAAGGCCATCAGACGGAAGCCTCCAGCTCGGCCTCGATCTTGGCGAGCAGGCGCTCCTGAACGTCCGGCAGACCGATCTTCTGGATCAGCTCGGCGAAGAAGCCGCGGACCACGAGGCGGCGGGCATCGTCGGCGGAGATGCCGCGCGAGCGCAGGTAGAAGAGCTGCTCGTCGTCGAAGCGGCCGGTCGCCGAGGCGTGGCCCGCGCCGACGATCTCGCCGGTCTCGATCTCCAGGTTCGGGACCGAGTCCACGCGGGCGCCGTCGGTCAGAACCAGGTTGCGGTTCAGCTCATACGTGTCGGTGCCCTCGGCAGTGGCCTCGATGAGGACGTCGCCGATCCACACGGCGTGCGCGTCCTGGCCCTGCAGCGCGCCCTTGTAGGCGACGTTGGACTTGCAGTGCGGGGCCGCGTGGTCGACCAGGAGGCGGTGCTCCTGGTGCTGACCCTTATCGGTGAAGTACAGGCCGAGCAGCTCGGCCTCGCCGCCGGGGCCCGCGTAGTTCACGCGCGGGTGCAGGCGGACGAGGTCACCGCCGAAGGTGACGACGACGGACTTGAAGGAGGCGTCGCGGCCGACGAGCGCGTTGTGCTGCGCGACGTGGACGGCCTTCTCGTCCCAGTCCTGGACGGAGACGACGGTGAGCTTGGCGCCGTCGCCCAGGATGTAGTCGACATTGGCGGCGAGGACCGCGTCACCGGTGTGGTCGATGACCACGACGGCCTCGGCGAACGCTCCGAGCTCGATGACCTGGTGCGCGAAGGCCGTCCCGCCCTCGCCGTGCACGGCGATGCGGATCGGCTCGGTGAGCACCGTCTCCTTGGGGACGGACACGACCGAGGCCTTCTCGAAGGACGAGAACGCCTGGGCGGCGACGCGGTCCACCGGCTTGCCGGCCTTGCCGACGCGGGCGTCGTCGCGCCCGACGGTCTCCTGGGTGACGCCCGCGGGGGCGCTCACCTCGACGCGCAGGCCGCCCCGGGCGACCGCCGTCCCGTCGTGCAGGCCGCGCAGCCGCTCGAGCGGCGTGAACCGCCACTCCTCCTCACGGCCGTGCGGGACAGGGAAGTCCGCGACGTCGTAGGACGGGGGCGCGCTCATGCGCGTGGCGACGGTCGACTCTGCGGCCACCGCGATCGAGCCGGCGGTCGTGGACCCCGCCGCCGGGATGTTCTGAGCCTCAGCCATGGCTGTCGTAGTGCTCTCTTTCTCAGTTCAAGACGTGTGCTGACGGACGGGCTTGCGGCGTTAGCCGACGGCGCCTTCCATCTGCAGCTCGATCAGCCGGTTGAGCTCGAGGGCGTACTCCATCGGCAGCTCCTTCGCGATCGGCTCGACGAAGCCGCGCACGATCATCGCCATCGCCTCGAACTCCGTCATACCGCGGCTCATCAGGTAGAAGAGCTGGTCGTCGGAGACCTTGGAGACCGTCGCCTCGTGGCCCATGGACACGTCGTCCTCGCGGACGTCGACGTACGGGTACGTGTCGGAGCGGGAGATCGTGTCGACGAGCAGCGCGTCGCACAGCACGTTCGACTTGGAGCCGGCGGCACCCTCACCGATCTCGACCAGACCGCGGTACGAGGTACGGCCGCCGCCACGGGCCACCGACTTCGACACGATGTTGGAGGAGGTGTTGGGCGCCATGTGGACCATCTTGGAGCCGGCGTCCTGGTGCTGCCCCTCGCCCGCGAAGGCGATGGACAGGGTCTCGCCCTTGGCGTGCTCGCCCATCAGGTAGACGGCCGGGTACTTCATGGTGACCTTGGAGCCGATGTTGCCGTCGATCCACTCCATGGTCGCGCCTTCGTACGCCACGGCACGCTTGGTGACCAGGTTGTAGACGTTGTTCGACCAGTTCTGGATCGTCGTGTAACGGCAGCGGGCGCCCTTCTTCACGATGATCTCGACCACCGCGGAGTGCAGGGAGTCCGACTGGTAGATCGGCGCCGTGCAGCCCTCGACGTAGTGGACGTAGGCGCCCTCGTCGACGATGATCAGCGTCCGCTCGAACTGGCCCATGTTCTCCGTGTTGATACGGAAGTAAGCCTGGAGCGGGATCTCGACCTGCACGCCCTTGGGGACGTAGATGAAGGATCCGCCGGACCACACGGCCGAGTTCAGCGACGCGAACTTGTTGTCGCCGACCGGGATGACCGTGCCGAAGTACTCCTTGAAGAGCTCCGGGTGCTCCTTCAGGGCCGTGTCGGTGTCCAGGAAGATGACGCCCTGCTCCTCCAGGTCCTCGCGGATCTGGTGGTAGACGACCTCGGACTCGTACTGGGCCGCGACACCGGCGACGAGGCGCTGCTTCTCCGCCTCGGGGATGCCGAGCTTGTCGTACGTGTTCTTGATGTCCTCGGGCAGATCCTCCCAGGACTGGGCCTGCTTCTCGGTGGACCGCACGAAGTACTTGATGTTGTCGAAGTCGATGCCCGACAGGTCCGAGCCCCAGTTCGGCATGGGCTTCTTGCCGAAGAGGCGCAGGCCCTTGAGGCGGAGCTTGGTCATCCACTCCGGCTCGGACTTCTTGGCCGAGATGTCGCGGACGACGTCCTCGTTGATGCCGCGCTTGGCAGAGGCACCGGCGGCGTCGGAGTCGGCCCAGCCGTATTCGTACTTGCCCAGACCCTCGAGCTCGGGGTGGGCAGTCTCCTCGATGGGGAGCGTCATGCGGGGTTCCTCCCGGCGGTGCTTGCAGATGCGTTTGTGTCGTTTTTTGGGGCGGTGGTCTTGGGTGCGATCTTCGGAATGAAGGTCGTACACACCCCGTCGCCGTGGGCGATGGTGGCCAGCCGCTGCACATGCGTGCCGAGCAGCTGGGAGAAGATCTCGGTCTCCGCCTCGCACAGCTGCGGGAACTGCTCGGCGACGTGTGCGACCGGGCAGTGGTGCTGACACAGCTGCTCGCCGACCGGTGCGCTTCGCGCCGTAGCAGCGTACCCGTCGGCGCTCAGCGCCTTGGCGAGGGCTTCCGTGCGCTCCTCGGGGGCGGCTGACTCGACGGCCGCCCGGTACGCCCCGGCCTGTTCGGCGATCCTGGCGCGGGCGAAGGCGATGACGGCTTCCTCCCCGCCCTCGCGCTGAGCGATCCAGCGCAGGGCGTCGGCGGCGAGCGTGTCGTACGACTGGTCGAAGGCGTCCCGGCCACAGTCCGTCAGGGCGAACACCTTGGCGGGGCGGCCGCGCGTACGCGCTCCGTAGATCTTCTGTTCACGCGCTTCGACGACCTCGTCGGCGGCCAGCGCGTCCAGGTGGCGGCGCACGGCGGCCTGAGTGAGACCGAGGCGGCCGGCCAGATCGGCGACGGTGGACGGGCCGTGGTCCAGGATGGAGCGGGCGACCCGGTTGCGCGTCGAGCGCTCACCGGTCGCGATCTCCTCCTGCGGGGCTCCCTGGGGAGCCACCTGAGCCTCGCCGACGTATTTCACAACGCCATTGTTGCGTAATTCGTCAAGGCCTGACAAGCGGGGTCCGGGACGATCTTCGGTGCACTGCATCACTTAGGCATACCTAAGATGACCTGCGGAAACGATCTTTGATCGATCAATTCGGTGGTACCCGCCACACTCGCCCGAGGAGCCTGCGAACCATGCCCGCACCCCCTCCCACCGGCCCACTTGTCACGCGCGGCACCCTCGTCACCGACCTGCGCGCACTCGGCGTCCGCCCAGGGGTGGCCGGTGAGGAACCGGTCCTGAGCGCCATGGGCCCCGCCCGCCGGGGCCGCGTGGCGCGTCCCTAGACTTGGCGCTCATGCGAAGCGAGCCCGTCGTCCGGATCCAGAGTCTGGTCAAGCGGTACGGAACCAAGACCGCGGTCGACGGCCTCGATCTGGAGGCCTCGGCCGGCATCACCGCCGTCCTCGGCCCCAACGGCGCCGGAAAGACCACCACGATCGAAACCTGCGAGGGCTACCGCCGTCCCGACGCGGGAACGGTCCGGGTCCTCGGCCTGGATCCCGTAGGCCAGTCAGGCGAACTGCGCCCCCGGATCGGCGTCATGCTCCAGTCCGGAGGTGTCTACTCCGGCGCCCGCGCGGACGAGATGCTGCGCCATGTGGCGAAGCTCCACGCGCACCCCCTGGACGTGGACGTGCTCATCGAGCGCCTCGGCCTCGGCAGCTGCGGCCGCACCACGTACCGCAGGCTCTCCGGCGGTCAGCAGCAGCGCCTCGCGCTCGCCATGGCCGTCGTCGGCCGACCCGAGCTCGTCTTCCTGGACGAGCCGACCGCCGGTCTCGACCCGCAGGCACGCCGCGCGACCTGGGACCTCGTACGGGATCTGCGGGCCGACGGCGTCTCCGTCATCCTCACCACGCACCACATGGACGAGGCGGAGGAACTCTCCGACGACGTCGCGATCATCGACGCGGGCCGCGTCATCGCGCAGGGCTCCCCCGAGCAGCTGTGCCGGGGCGGCGCCGAGAACACCCTGCGCTTCTCCGGACGCCCCGGCCTCGACGTCGCCTCGCTCCTCAAGGCCCTCCCGACGGAGTCCGCGGCCGCCGAGCTCACCCCGGGTTCGTACCGCGTGAGCGGCGAGGTCGACCCGCAGCTGCTCGCGACGGTGACGTCGTGGTGCGCGCAGCACGGTGTGATGCCGGAGAAGATCTCGGTCGAACGCCACACCCTCGAAGACGTCTTTCTGGAAATGACCGGCAGGGAGCTACGCGGATGAACAAGGCCCAGCCGGCCCCCGGCCGGGGGTCCGGGGGTTGTCCCCCGGGAAGACACAGCCTGGAAATGACCGGCAGGGAGCTGCGCGGATGAGTGTCGCCAGTACGTATACGCCGAAGCCGGGGGCCGCGCCGCTGTCCCGCATGATCGGCGCGCAGGCCGTCCTCGAGACGAAGATGCTGCTGCGCAACGGTGAGCAGCTGCTGCTCACCGTCATCATCCCCACCCTGCTGCTCGTCCTGTTCAGCGCGGTCGACATCGTCGACACGGGCGACGGGAAGGCCGTGGACTTCCTGGCCCCGGGCATCCTCGCGCTCGCCGTGATGTCGACCGCGTTCACCGGCCAGGCCATCGCGACGGGCTTCGAGCGCCGCTACGGCGTGCTCAAGCTGCTCGCGTCCTCGCCGCTGCCGCGCTGGGCCCTGATGACGGCGAAGACGCTGTCCGTGCTGGTCACCGAGGTTCTCCAGGTGATCCTCGTGACGGTGATCGCCTTCGCGCTCGGCTGGTCCCCGCAGGGAAACCCGCTCGCGGTACTGCTCCTGCTCGTCCTCGGCACGGCCGCTTTCTCCGGGCTCGGCCTGCTGATGGCGGGCACACTCAAGGCGGAGGCGACACTGGCCGCCGCGAACCTGGTCTTCCTGCTCCTGCTCGTCGGCGGCGGCGTCATCGTGCCACTCGACAAGTTCCCGGACGCGGCCCGGTCCGTCCTCGACCTGCTGCCGATCTCGGCGCTCTCCGACGGACTGCGGGATGTTCTCCAGCACGGCGCGGCGATGCCGTGGGGCGACCTCGGGATCCTCGCGGTCTGGGCGGTCCTCGGCCTGGGCGCCGCGGCGCGCTTCTTCCGCTGGGAGTAGCCCGTACGGCACGTGCGGGGCGTCACAATCGTCCCGGATCGGCCCCCTCGTGAAGACATGCACAAGCGGCGTCCTACGATGGGGCCCGTGCCAAACGTGACCCCGGCCGACGCCGCCCAAGCCGTGCGCAACCCGCTCGCCTTCATCGCCGAACGCTGGACCCCCGCTCAGCGGACGGTCCGGCGCGCCGCGCTCTCCGCCGTCGTCATGACGGTGGTCATCGTGGTCACCGGCGGCGCGGTGCGCCTGACCGGCTCGGGCCTCGGCTGCCCGACGTGGCCCAAGTGCACCGACCAGTCCCTCACCGCGACGAGCGAGATGGGCTTCCACGGAGCCATCGAGTTCGGCAACCGCATGCTGACGTACGTCCTGTGCGCCGCGGTCGGCTGGGCGATCATCGCCGCCCGTTCGCAGAAGCCGTGGCGGCGCGGCCTGACCCGGCTCGGCTGGACCCAGTTCTGGCTCGTCATGGGCAACGCCGTCCTCGGCGGCATCGTCGTCCTCGTCGGCCTCAACCCGTACACGGTCGCGGCCCACTTCCTGCTGTCCACCGCGCTGATCGCGGTCGCCACGGTGATGTGGCAGCGCACCCGTGAGGGTGACGCCGAGCCGCGCCCCCTCGTCGGCAAGGCGGTACGGCAGCTCGTCTGGATCCTGACGGCGGCCACGGTGGTGCTGATCATGGTCGGCACGGTGGTGACGGGCTCGGGCCCGCACGCCGGCGACTCCAGCGACGTGGCGCGCATGCCGCTCGACTGGGAGACCATCAGCAAGGCGCACGCGGTCCTGGCCTGGATCGTGGTGACGCTGACGTTCGCCCTGTGGTTCGTCCTCAAGGCGGTCGACGCCCCCAAGGGCCCCCTGCACCACACCCGCGACCTGTTCCTCGTACTGCTCGCGCAGGGCGTCATCGGCTACGTCCAGTACTTCACCGACCTGCCCGAGGTCCTCGTCGGCCTGCACATGCTGGGCTCGGCCCTGGTGTGGATCGCGGTCCTGCGGGTCCTGCTGTCGCTGCGGGAGCGCCCACTGGGCACGCCGGAGGTCCCGGCCCAGGCGGACCCGGCCCTCTCCAGCGTCTGAACCGAACAGCCCGTGGCCCGGGTCAGCCGCCCCGCGCGGCGCCCGTGCCGCTGAGGCCGTAGACCCGGTGGGCCGTCACCGAGCCGATCATCCCGGCGACCCGCTGCGCGTCCGCGAGCGACCACGCGCCCTCCGCGACCCAGCCACCGAGCACCCGCCCGAGCGCCTCGCGGAACAGCCGTGCCCCCACCACATGCAGCTCCGGCAGGCCGTGCGCGCCGCTGGAGAACAGCAGCTTGCCGAACGGGGCGAGTTCGAGGATCTCCGCGAGTACGGCCGCCGCGCGGGCCCCGGTACGGGCGAGCGCCGGGCCCAGATCCGCGTACACGTGCGGGAAGATGCCGGCGAGGTGCGCCGCGTGCCGGTGGTACGGGTAGCCGTGCAGCAGGATCAGGTCGGTGCCGAGTCCCGCCGTGGCGCGGGCGAAGTCGGTGAGCAGGACCGGGTCGGTGCGGTCGAGGCGCAGGCCGGGTTCGCCGAGGCCCGCGTGCAGTTGCAGCGGCCGGCCCGAGGCCACCGCGATCCACAGGAGGTGGCGCAGGAGCACGGGGTCGGTGAGGGGTCCGCCGACGCGGCGGGCGGCGAGCCAGCGCCCCGCCGCTCCCCGTACTTCGCCGGGTCCCGGCGGTTGTGGCGCGAGCGCGAGGCCGTGCCGTACGCCCGCCACGGAGGTGAACGCGACGGCGTTCGCGGCGGCGGCGTGCACGGACTCGGCGAGGTTGGCGAGGAACGACTCGACGGTGCCCGAGGTGTCGGCGACCTGCTCGGCGAGGAGTTCGAGGCGGACGATCTCGTGCGCGTCCGCGTCGCCGGCCGAGGCCATCTCGCGCGGCCCGGTGAGGTCGCCCGGCAGTCCCGTGTCGACCAGATACGTGGTGATGCCGCTGCCCCGCAGCAGTCTGCGGCCCGACTCCACGACGCCCAGCTCACGGCGGCGCGCGAGGTAGCGGGCGGGTGGGCAGTGCGGCTCGAGGCCGAGGAGCGGCGGACACCAGCGGCGTACGGCGAAGCCGGTCTGGGTGTCGAAGAAGGTGGTGCCGGCGGCGGGCGGGCGGTCGCCCCGGCCGAGATGGGCCTCGAACGTGCCGAGGCCGAGTTCCGTCCGCAGTACCCCGTGGCAGTACTGGTCCACGAGGGATGGCGTATCGATCATCCGGGCTCCCGTAGATGGACCGTGCTTCTACGGTCCTAACGGGTGAAACCCGCGTCAGGTGTTGGTCTCGTACACCTGACGCATTGGACGGGCGGCTACTTGTTGCTCGGGCCGCCGACCTGGATGCCCGCCATGCGGGTCCACTCGTACGGTCCGGTCTTCACCTTGGCGGCCATTTCGCCGTCGAAGTCCTCGCGGACGGTGATCCCGGCCTTCTCGACGGCCTTGCGGGCGATGGCGTCGGAGGGTGCCACGAGGTTGCCCCAGCCGCCGTCCTCGCCGACGAGCGCGATGCGCGTGCCGCGCTCCCCGAGGTACGCGAGCTGCCCCTCGGCCCCGCCGTGCTGCTTGGCGAACGTCCCGATCTCCCGGGCGAGCCGGGCGGCCCTGCGCTCGTCCTTCGCCGCCTGCTTCGGGTCGTCAACCGCTTGAGTGTCTGCCATGAACAGGATGCTACTGAGAGGTAGATCAACTGGCGACGGGCGGGGGGCGTGGCCTTGGCCACTCCCCCCGCCCGTCGGAAAGATTCCTGGGTGGGTCAGCGCAGGAAGGGGTCCACCGCGACCGCCACGAAGAGGATCGAGACGTAGGTGATCGACCAGTGGAACAGGCGCATCTCCTTGAGCTTCGCGCCCGCCACCTCGGCCTTGGCCCGGTTCTGCAGCCCGTGCGCCTCCCACAGCCAGAACCCTCCGGCCAGCAGGGCGACCGCGGTGTAGAACCAGCCGGTGTAGCCGAGCGGCGTCAGGAGCAGCGAGACGACGACCATCACCCAGCTGTAGATGACGATCTGCTTCGCGACCACCTTGTTCGAGGCGACCACGGGCAGCATCGGCACGCCCACGCGCGCGTAGTCGTCCTTGACCTTCATGGACAGCGGCCAGTAGTGCGGCGGCGTCCAGAAGAACATGACGAGGAAGAGGATGACCGGGGCCCACGACATCGAGTTCGTGACCGCGGACCAGCCGATGAGGACCGGCAGGCAGCCGGCGATGCCGCCCCAGACGATGTTCTGCGAGGTGCGGCGCTTCAGGATCATCGTGTAGACGACCACATAGAAGAGGAGCGCGCCGAGCGAGAGCCAGGCGGACAGCCAGTTGACGGTCAGCCCGAACAGCAGCGTGGAGATGACCGCTAGGGCGATACCGAAGGCGAGACACTCCCGGGGGCTGACCATTCCGGTGACCAGTGGACGCTGCGACGTGCGCTCCATGAGCGCGTCGATGTCACGGTCGATGTACATGTTCAGCGCGTTGGCGCCGCCCGCGGAGAGGTAGCCGCCGAGGCAGGTGAGGAACACCAGCTTCAGGTCGGGCACACCCTGCTGCGCGAGGAACATGACCGGAACCGTGGTGATCAGCAGCAGTTCGATGATCCGCGGCTTGGTCAGCGCCACGAATGCCTTGACTCGGGCCCCGAACGGCCGTTGGCTCGGGCTGATGCTCGTCCCGAGTTGCCCCGCTGGACGGGATTCGACGGCCGTCACGCACACCCCTGACAGAGACTCCCAGCAAGCCCCCGGATGTGAAGTCCCGGTAAAGGCTCGCGCGTACCACGCCACTGTAGACGTTGCCTATACCTGGCTCTTCGTGGGGGTGGGTTCGTGTTTCGGAGCACCCAGATGAGCGGTCGCGCTTTCACTTGTCGAGCGGCGCGGATGCCTGTCAGGAGGCGGATTCCGGCACGGCCCGGCAGTCTGGATTGAGTCGAAAAAATGCGCGTACTCGCAGGGGTAGGCTCGACAACAGCCGGTGAGCCCATCATCACCGGCATTCGACATGTGGAGAGGAGCCCTGACCCAGGGTGAGCACCAAGCCGACCACCACAGACCTCCAGTGGACCGAGTTGGACCAGCGGGCCGTTGACACCGCTCGTGTCCTGGCCGCGGACGCCGTACAGAAGGTCGGTAACGGCCATCCGGGTACGGCGATGAGCCTGGCACCGGCCGCGTACACCCTCTTTCAGAAGGTGATGCGGCACGACCCGGCGGACGCCGACTGGGTCGGGCGCGACCGGTTCGTGCTGTCCGCGGGACACTCGTCCCTGACCCTTTACATCCAGCTGTACCTGGCCGGTTTCGGTCTCCAGCTCGATGACCTGAAGGCGTTCCGCACCTGGGGCAGCAAGACCCCGGGGCACCCGGAGTACGGACACACCACGGGCGTGGAGACGACGACCGGGCCGCTCGGCCAGGGTGTCGCCAACGCCGTGGGCATGGCGATGGCCGCCCGCTACGAGCGCGGACTGTTCGACCCGGAGGCGGCCCCCGGCACCTCCCCGTTCGACCACCACATCTTCGCGATCGCCGGCGACGGCTGCCTCCAGGAGGGCATCTCCTCCGAGGCGTCCTCGATGGCCGGTCACCAGAAGCTCGGCAACCTCGTCCTGCTCTGGGACGACAACCACATCTCGATCGAGGGTGACACGGAGACCGCGGTCTCCGAGGACACCATGAAGCGGTACGAGGCCTACGGCTGGCACGTGCAGCGCGTGGAGCCGAAGGAGAACGGCGACCTCGACCCCGAGGCCCTGTTCGCCGCGATCGAGGCCGCGAAGGCCGAGACGGAGCGTCCTTCCTTCATCGCGATGCGCTCGATCATCGCCTGGCCCGCGCCGAACGCCCAGAACACCGAGGCCGCGCACGGCTCGGCGCTCGGCGACGACGAGGTCGCGGCCACCAAGCGCGTACTCGGCTTCGACCCGGAGAAGTCGTTCGAGGTCGCCGACGAGGTGATCGCGCACACGCGTGAGGCCCTGGACCGCGGTCGCGAGGCGAAGGCCGAGTGGGAGAAGTCGTTCGCCGCCTGGCGCACGGCCAACCCGCAGCGCGCCGCCGAGTACGACCGCATCGAGGCGACCGACCTGCCCGAGGGCTGGGAGACGCACCTGCCGACCTTCGAGACCGGCAAGGGTGTCGCCACCCGCGCCGCATCCGGCAAGGTCCTCCAGGCGCTCGGCCCGGTCATCCCCGAGCTGTGGGGCGGCTCGGCCGACCTGGCGGGCTCGAACAACACGACGATCGACAAGACGTCGTCGTTCCTGCCGGCGGACAACCCGCTGCCGGAGGCTGACCCGTACGGCCGCACGATCCACTTCGGCATCCGCGAGCACTCGATGGCCGCCGAGATGAACGGCATCGCGCTGCACGGCAACACCCGTATCTACGGCGGCACCTTCCTGGTGTTCTCCGACTACATGCGCAACTCGGTCCGTCTGTCGGCCCTGATGCACCTGCCGGTCACGTACGTGTGGACGCACGACTCGATCGGTCTGGGCGAGGACGGTCCGACGCACCAGCCGGTCGAGCACCTGGCGGCGCTGCGCGCGATCCCCGGTCTGAACGTCGTCCGCCCCGCGGACGCCAACGAGACCGTGATCGCCTGGCGCGAGATCCTCAAGCGGTACACGAAGGTGTTCGGCAAGGGCGCTCCGCACGGCCTCGTGCTGACCCGTCAGGGCGTGCCGACGTACGAGGCGAACGAGGACGCGGCCAAGGGCGGTTACGTCCTGCTCGACGCCGAGGGCGGCCGGCCGCAGGTGATCCTCATCGGTACCGGCTCCGAGGTGCAGCTCGCCGTCGAGGCGCGTGAGCAGCTTCAGGCCGAGGGGATCCCGACGCGGGTCGTGTCCATGCCGTCGGTGGAGTGGTTCGACGAGCAGGACCAGGAGTACAAGGACTCGGTCCTGTCGCCGTCGGTCAAGGCGCGCGTCGCGGTCGAGGCCGGTATCGGTCTGACGTGGCACCGCTTCGTCGGTGACGCCGGACGGATTGTTTCGCTGGAGCACTTCGGTGCTTCCGCCGACGGCAAGGTCCTCTTCCGGGAGTTCGGCTTCACTGGTGACGCCGTGGCCGCGGCCGCCAGGGAATCCCTCGCCGCAGCCCAGCGCTGACGCTCATATACGACACGTAGGAGATGCATTTTCCATGACAGACGCACTGAAGCGCCTCTCCGAAGAGGGCGTCGCGATCTGGCTGGACGACCTGTCGCGCAAGCGGATCACCTCCGGCAACCTTGCCGAGCTGATCGACCAGCAGCACGTCGTGGGCGTCACGACCAACCCGTCGATCTTCCAGAAGGCGATCTCGCACGGTGACGGTTACGAGCAGCAGCTCGCCGACCTCGCCACCCGCAAGGTCACCGTCGACGAGGCCATCCGCATGATCACGACGGCGGACGTCCGTGACGCCGCCGACATCCTGCGTCCGGTCTTCGACGCGACCGCGGGCCAGGACGGCCGCGTGTCGATCGAGGTCGACCCGCGCCTTGCCCACAACACGGCGGCCACCGTCGCCGAGGCCAAGCAGCTGGCCTGGCTGGTGGACCGTCCCAACACGCTCATCAAGATCCCGGCGACGAAGGCGGGTCTGCCCGCGATCACCGAGGTCATCGGCAAGGGCATCAGCGTGAACGTGACGCTGATCTTCTCGCTGAAGCGCTACCGCGAGGTCATGGACGCGTACGTGGCGGGTCTGGAGAAGGCGAAGGCCGCGGGCCTGGACATCTCCAAGATCCACTCGGTGGCGTCCTTCTTCGTGTCCCGTGTGGACTCGGAGATCGACAAGCGCCTGGACGCCCTCGGTACCGACGAGGCCAAGGCGCTCAAGGGCAAGGCCGCGCTGGCCAACGCCCGTCTCGCCTACGAGGCGTACGAGGAGGTCTTCTCCTCCGACCGCTGGGCCGCGCTCGACAAGGCGCAGGCCAACAAGCAGCGCCCCCTGTGGGCGTCGACCGGCGTGAAGGACCCGGCGTACAAGGACACCCTGTACGTCGTGGACCTGGTCGCGCCCGGCACCGTCAACACCATGCCGGAGGCCACGCTCGACGCGACCGCCGACCACGGTGAGATCACCGGCAACACGATCGCCGGGACGTACGACCAGTCCCGCACGGAGATCGCGGCTGTCGAGAAGCTCGGCATCTCGTACGACGACGTCGTGCAGGTGCTCGAGGACGAGGGCGTCGACAAGTTCGAGGCGTCCTGGAACGACCTGCTCAAGTCGACCGAGGCGGAGCTCCAGCGCCTCGCCCCTTCGGAGGGCTGAGATCTTGACCCCAGTTCATGGAGCGAACCCGCTCCGTGACGCCGCAGACCGACGGCTCCCGCGTATTGCGGGGCCGTCGGGCCTGGTCATCTTCGGTGTCACGGGCGATTTGTCCCGTAAAAAGCTGATGCCCGCCGTTTATGACCTCGCCAACCGGGGTCTGCTTCCGCCGGGCTTCTCACTGATCGGCTTCGCCCGACGCGAATGGGAGGACGAGGACTTCGCGCAGGAGGTGCACGACGCGGTCAAGGAACACGCGCGTACGCCGTTCCGCGAGGAGGTCTGGCAGCAGCTCGTCCAGGGCATGCGCTTCGTCCAGGGCAACTTCGACGACGACGACGCCTTCGAGCGCCTGAAGTCGACGATGCACGAGCTCGACAAGGCGCAGGGGACGGGCGGCAACTTCGCCTTCTACCTCTCCGTGCCCCCCAAGTTCTTCCCGCAGGTCGTGCAGCAGCTGAAGAAGCACGGCCTCGCGGACGCGCCCGAGGGTTCGTGGCGCCGCGCGGTCATCGAGAAGCCGTTCGGCCACGACCTCGAGTCGGCCAAGGAACTGAACGCGATCGTGCACGAGGTGTTCGCCCCGGACCAGGTGTTCCGGATCGACCACTACCTCGGCAAGGAGACCGTCCAGAACATCCTGGCCCTCCGCTTCGCCAACACCCTCTTCGAGCCGATCTGGAACCGGTCGTACGTCGACCACGTGCAGATCACGATGGCCGAGGACATCGGCATCGGCGGCCGCGCCGGCTACTACGACGGCATCGGCGCCGCCCGTGACGTCATCCAGAACCACCTCCTCCAGCTCATGGCCCTCACCGCCATGGAGGAACCCGCCTCCTTCGACGCGGACGCGCTCGTCGCCGAGAAGGCCAAGGTGCTCGGGGCGGTCCGACTGCCCAAGGAGCTCGGCGACCACACGGTCCGCGGCCAGTACGCGGCCGGGTGGCAGGGCGGCGAGCCGGCCGTCGGCTACCTCCAGGAAGACGGCATCGACCCCAAGTCGAAGACCGACACCTACGCGGCCATCAAGCTGTCGGTCGACAACCGCCGCTGGGCGGGCGTCCCCTTCTATCTGCGCACCGGCAAGCGCCTCGGCCGCCGCGTCACCGAGATCGCCGTCGTCTTCCAGCGCGCGCCCCACTCCCCCTTCGACCACACGGCGACGGAGGAGCTCGGCCAGAACGCGATCGTCATCCGCGTCCAGCCGGACGAGGGCATCACGGTCCGCTTCGGCTCCAAGGTGCCCGGCACCTCCATGGAGATCCGGGACGTGTCGATGGACTTCGCGTACGGCGAGTCGTTCACGGAGTCGAGCCCGGAGGCGTACGAGCGGCTGATCCTGGACGTCCTGCTCGGCGACTCGAACCTCTTCCCGCGCACGGAGGAGGTCGAGCTGTCCTGGAACATCCTCGACCCGATCGAGAAGTACTGGGACAAGCACGGCAAGCCGGCCCAGTACCCGGCCGGCACGTGGGGGCCCGCCGAGGCGGACGAGATGCTCGCACGAGACGGACGGAGCTGGCGCCGGCCATGAAGATCGACCTCACGGACACCACGTCCAGCAAGATCAACAAGGCGCTCATGGAGGGCCGCCGCTCCATCGGCACCCCCGCCGTCGGCATGGTGCTCACCCTCGTCATCGTGACCGACGAGGAGAACGCCTACGACGCGCTGAAGGCCGCCAACGAGGCGTCCCGCGAGCACCCCTCGCGGACCCTCGTGGTCATCAAGCGCGTCTCCCGTTCGCCGCGTGACCGCACGACGTCGAGGCTCGACGCCGAGGTGCGGGTCGGCGCGGAGGCGGGGACCGGCGAGACGGTCGTCCTGCGGCTGTACGGCGAGGTCATCAACCACGCCCAGTCGGTCGTCCTGCCGCTGCTCCTGCCGGACGCCCCGGTCGTGGCCTGGTGGCCGGTGAACGCACCGCTCGACCCCGCCAAGGACCCGCTGGGCGCGCTCGCCCAGCGCCGCGTGACGGACACGTACGCGGCGGAGCAGCCCAACGACGAGCTGGAGGCCCGCGCCGGCGCCTACACGCCCGGTGACACGGACCTGTCGTGGACCCGGATCACGCCGTGGCGCTCCATGCTCGCCGCCGCTCTCGACCAGGTGACCTGCAAGGTCAACTCGGTGGAGGTGGAGGGCGAGGAGTTCAACCCGAGCTGCGAGCTGCTCGCCATGTGGCTCGCGGGCCGGCTCTCCGTGCCGGTCAAGCGGTCGCTCTCGTCGGGCCCCGGCCTGACGGCCGTGCGCATGCAGACGGACTGCGGCGCCATCGTGCTCGACCGCCCGGACGGTTCGCTGGCCACGCTGTCGATCCAGGGCCAGCCGGACCGCGCGGTGGCGCTCAAGCGCCGCGAGACGTCCGAGCTGATCGCGGAGGAGCTGCGCCGTCTCGACCCGGACGACACATACGCGGCCGCGCTGAAGTTCGGCGTGGACCGGCTCGTCGACCCGGCGGACCGGGCGACGGCGACGGACGGGCAGGAGCCCGCGGCCGACGCGGCCGCACCGGCCACCGCTTCCGATCCCGCCCCCGCGAAGAAGGCGGCGGCCAAGAAGGCGCCCGCCAAGTCCGCCGCCAAGAAGTCCGCTTCGAAGGCGGCCGCCAAGTGATGAGCACGGCACCCCAGTTGGTGGTGCACCGCGACAAGGAGCTGATGGCGCAGGCCGCCGCGGCCCGGCTCATCACGAAGATCGTGGACGCCCAGGCCGCCCGCGGCTACGCGTCCATCGTGCTGACGGGCGGGCGCAACGGCAACGGACTCCTGGCCGCCCTCTCGGCCGCTCCCGCCCGGGACGCGGTCGACTGGGCGCGCCTCGACCTGTGGTGGGGCGACGAGCGGTTCCTGCCGGACGGCGACCCCGAGCGGAACTACACGCAGGCGCGCGAGGCGCTCCTCGACTCGGTGCCGCTGAACCCGGACCGGGTGCACCCGATGCCGGCTTCGGACGGCCCGTACGAGGTGGACGCCGCCGCGCAGGTGTACGCCGCCGAACTGGCCGCCGCAGCGGGGCCGGAGGACCACGGTCCGGTGCCGACGTTCGACGTCCTGATGCTGGGGGTCGGCCCGGACACGCATGTCGCGTCACTCTTCCCCGAGCTGCCGGCGGTCCGGGAGACCGAGCGCACCGTCGTCGGTGTGCACGGCGCACCGAAGCCGCCGCCCAACCGCATCACGCTCACGCTCCCGGCGATCCGGGCCGCGCGCGAGGTGTGGTTGCTCGCGGCGGGCGAGGACAAGGCGGAGGCCGCGGCGATCGCGCTGTCCGGCGCGGGCGAGATCCAGGCGCCGGCCGCGGGCGCGTACGGCCGCTCGCGCACGCTGTGGCTGCTCGACTCGGCGGCGGCCTCGCAGCTTCCGCCCGAGCTGTATCCGCCGCACGTCGCCTGAGGATCGCCGCGCGAGACGACACGAACACAGAGGCCCTGCACCGTAGTTGGCTGGTGCGGGGCCTCTACGTGTGCGCCCTGCGGTAGCTGCTGCCGTCGCGCTCCCGTACGAGCAGTCCGTCGTTGACGCAGTACCTGCGCAGCGCCGAGGTGTCCTCGTGGACGGTGCGGAACGCGTCGTTGACCTCGACCTCGGTGTAGGTGCGCTCGGTGTCGAAGAGCGTGTCCGTGAGGTGGACGAGGAGTTCGTGGCGCACGGTGGCGCGGACCGGGATCGAGGTGAGGCGGCCGCGGGCGAAGAACCCCGTGAGGCGGCGCGGGACGGCGGGATGGATCTCCGCCGGGCGCTCACGGCGGAACACGGAGGGGTCCGCCCGCAGCGTTCCGTCCGGCCGTCGCTCGACGAGCCCGGTGGAGACGAGTCGTCCCAGGTGCTTGCGGACGGCCGGGGAGTCCTCGTCGCGGGGCTCCAGCTCGTCCAGCACGATCCGCGCGTAGAGCTTCAGTCGTTCGGGGTCGGCGAGCGCGGACATGAGCTGGTCCATGGGGTCCTCCCGGCAGGTGACGCGACCGGAGCAGTGTCACCCGCCGGGGGCAGCGGCGCACCCCAATTAGATGCGCCCCTCAGGCACTCAACGGCCGCGCAGCTCGCGGTACTTGGCCACCAGCGCCTTGGTGGACGGGTCGAGGCCCGGCACGTCGGCGCCCTCGGCGAGGGCGGGCTCGATGCGCTTGGCGAGGACCTTGCCGAGTTCGACGCCCCACTGGTCGAAGGAGTCGATGTTCCAGACGGCGCCCTGGACGAACACCTTGTGCTCGTAGAGGGCGATGAGCTGGCCGAGGACGAACGGCGTGAGCCGCTTCGCGAGGATCGTCGTCGTCGGGTGGTTGCCCTGGAACGTCTTGTGCGGCACGAGCTCCTCGGGCACGCCCTCGGCGCGGACCTCGGCCGGGGTCTTGCCGAAGGCGAGGGCCTGCGTCTGCGCGAAGAAGTTGGCCATCAACAGGTCGTGCTGTGCGACGAGTCCCGGCAGCAGGTCCGCCACGGGCTCGGCGAACCCGATGAAGTCCGCCGGGATCAACTTCGTTCCCTGGTGGATCAGTTGGTAGTAGGCGTGCTGCCCGTTGGTGCCGGGGGTGCCCCAGACGACGGGACCCGTCTGCCAGTCGACCTCCGTGCCGTCCCGCGTGACGGACTTGCCGTTCGACTCCATGTCGAGCTGCTGGAGATACGCCGTGAACTTGGACAGGTAGTGCGAGTACGGGAGCACCGCGTGCGACTGCGCATCGTGGAAGTTGCCGTACCAGATGCCCAACAGGCCCATCAGAAGAGGGACGTTGGACTCGGCGGGGGCGGTACGGAAGTGCTCGTCGACGAGGTGGAACCCGTCGAGCATCTCCCGGAAGGCGTCCGGACCGATCGCGATCATCAGTGAGAGGCCGATGGCCGAGTCGTACGAGTAGCGCCCGCCGACCCAGTCCCAGAACTCGAACATGTTGGCCGTGTCGATGCCGAAGTCGGACACCTTCTCGGCGTTCGTCGACAGGGCCACGAAGTGCTTGGCCACGGCATCCTGGCCCGCCCTCAGACCGGTGAGGAGCCAATTGCGCGCGGAGGTCGCGTTGGTGATCGTCTCGATGGTCGTGAACGTCTTCGAGGCGATGACGAACAGCGTCTCGGCCGGGTCGAGATCACGCACGGCCTCGTGCAGGTCCGCACCGTCCACGTTCGACACGAAACGGACCGTCAGACCGCGGTCGGTGAAGGAACGAAGCACCTCGTACGCCATCGCGGGACCGAGGTCGGAGCCGCCGATGCCGATGTTCACGACGTTCTTGATCCGCTTGCCGGTGTGGCCCGTCCACTCCCCCGAACGGACCTTGTCCGCGAAGGCAGCCATCTTGTCCAGCACGGCATGCACCTGCGGGACGACATCGACACCGTCGACCTCGATCACCGCGTCACGCGGGGCCCGCAGCGCCGTGTGCAGCACGGCCCGGTCCTCCGTCGTATTGATCTTCTCGCCGCGGAACATGGCATCCCGCAGCCCGAAGACGTCGGTCGTGGCGGCGAGCTCGCGCAGGAGGCGCAGCGTCTCGTCCGTGACGAGGTGCTTGGAGTAGTCGACGTGCAGGTCGCCGACCTGGAGCGTGTAGTCGGAGCCGCGCGCCGGATCGGCGGCGAACAGCTCACGCAGCTGCACGTCTTCGAGTTCTTCCCGGTGCTTGGCGAGCGCCGTCCACTCGGGCATCTGATTGAGCCTGGCACGGCTTTCTGCGTTCATCTCGGACTTCAGCCTTCTCTCGTACCTGAGTACGTACCTTGCCCCGCTGCTTGACCAACCTAATTGATCAGGGCCCGGTATACGGCATCTGTCCGGACCGCTACGGCCGAACGAGTCCGGCCGGACACTTGGGTGTGTCCGGCCGGTGCTCAAGTCCTAGATCTCGCCCCGCAGTTTGGCGAGCGCCTCCGCGAGGATCGCCTCGCCGTCCGCGTCACTGCGCCGCTCGCGCACATACGCGAGGTGCGTCTTGTAGGGCTCGGTGCGCGGCGGGTCCGGCGGGTTGTCCCGGTCCTGCCCGGCAGGGAAGCCGCAGCGCGGACAGTCCCAGGTCTCCGGCACCTGCGCGTCGGAGGCGAAGCTCGGCT
Source organism: Streptomyces sp. NPDC055140 (assembly GCF_053607285.1). Lineage (NCBI taxonomy): Bacteria > Bacillati > Actinomycetota > Actinomycetes > Kitasatosporales > Streptomycetaceae > Streptomyces > Streptomyces sp. NPDC055140. Next base: position 145,185 of record NZ_JBSGTG010000001.1, read on the forward strand.
GCGTCTCGTGCCCGTTGGAGCACCAGAAGGAGATGCGCAGACGCGGCGCGGACTCGCCGCGCTCGGCCTCGCCCATCGGCCCCGCCCCGACCCGACTTCCTCGGATCGCGTTGCCACTTGCCACGGTCGTAACTCCCTGCGTGATGGTGCCGCGGAGCTTGTCGGCGTCTCGCTCCGCCGCGGGCGCCTCAGTCTACGTAAGGCCCAACGCGCGTCCAGTGATTGGAGTTACATCCCCGCCCCTAGACGCAAGCCCCATGATAGGCCGCGCCGGAGGGCGCGTACCGAACATGGGGCCTTATGTGCGCGATGTGCAGGTGCGACGGCGTCAGTTGTTGACCTTCATGAGCAGGCCGAGCACGACAATGCACGCGAACCACAGCAGACCGAGCACGATGGTGATGCGGTCCAGGTTGCGCTCGGCGACCGAAGAGCCACCGACGGACGACTGCATGCCGCCACCGAACATGTCGGAGAGACCGCCACCCTTTCCCTTGTGCATCAGCACAAGGAGCATCAGCAGCAGGCTGAAGACGATCAGGGCGATCGAGAACCCCATAACCACGGCTGGTCCCTACTTCCTGGCAATTCTCTCGGACTGAACTGATACGTACTGCGATGTATCCGTACTGCGACTTATACGTGCTGCGGGGGCCCGGTGGAAAGCCACCCGGCCCCCGCAAGGGTACGACGTAACGCCGCTACCGCATACTCGCAACCTGTTCGTTCGCCTCCGGGGCGCTCCGTGTCGGTGTCGAGTGGCCGACCGCGCTCAACCCTTCGGGCCTTTGCGCGCTCGCCCTCTCGACAAGGACGCGCCCCTGCGGCTCACTGGTCGCGGAACCGGATGATCTTGACGAACTCCTCGGCGTCGAGCGCCGCGCCGCCGACGAGGGCGCCGTCGACGTCGGGCTTCGACATGATCTCCGCGACGTTCCCGGACTTCACCGAGCCGCCGTACTGGATGCGGACCTTGTCGGCCAGCTCCTGGGAGTACAGCTCGGCGAGCTTGCCACGGATCGCCCCGCAGACCTCCTGGGCGTCGTCGGCGCCGCAGACCTTGCCGGTGCCGATCGCCCAGACCGGCTCGTACGCGATCACGACGGTCTCGGCCTGCTCGGCCGGGATGTCCTTGAGACCGCCCTCGACCTGCGACAGCGTGTGCGCGACGTGGTTGCCCGCCTCGCGGACGTGGAGCTCCTCGCCGACGCACAGGATCGGGGTCAGGCCGTGCTTGAAGGCGGCCTTCACCTTGGTGTTGCAGACCTCGTCGGTCTCGTCGTGGTACTGCCGGCGCTCGGAGTGGCCGACCGCCACGTACGTGCACTTGAGCTTGGCGAGCATCGGGCCCGAGATCTCACCGGTGTAGGCACCGGAGTCGTGGGCGGAGATGTCCTGGGCGCCGTACTTGATCTTGAGCTTGTCGCCGTCGACCAGGGTCTGTACGGAGCGCAGGTCGGTGAAGGGCGGCAGGACCGCGACCTCGACGGCGTCGTAGTCCTTGTCGGCCAGCGCGAAGGCGAGCTTCTGGACGTGGGCGATGGCCTCGAGGTGGTTGAGGTTCATCTTCCAGTTGCCCGCCATCAGCGGCGTGCGGGTGGTCATTGAGGTCAGTCCTCCAGTGCGGCAAGGCCGGGGAGCGTCTTGCCCTCAAGGTATTCGAGGGAGGCGCCGCCGCCGGTCGAGATGTGGCCGAATGCATTCTCGTCGAAGCCAAGGAGCCGGACGGCCGCGGCGGAGTCGCCACCGCCGACCACCGTGAAGGCCGGGGAGTCGAGGAGCGCCTGGGCGACCTCCTTGGTGCCCTCGGCGTAGTCGGGGTGCTCGAAGACGCCCATCGGGCCGTTCCAGAAGACGGTCCCGGCGTCGGCGAGCTTCGATGCGTACAGCTTGCGGGTCTCCGGACCGATGTCGAGACCCTCCTGGTCGGCCGGGATGGCGTCCGCGGCGACGGTGGTGGGATTGGCCGGGGCCTTGGTCTTGAGGTCGGGGAAGTCCGGCGAGACCAGGACGTCCACGGGGAGCACCAGCTCGACGCCGTTGTCCTCGGCGCGCTTGATGTACTCCTCGACGGCCGGGATCTGGTCCTCCTGGAGGAGGGAGATGCCGACCTCGTGGCCCTGAGCCTTGAGGAAGGTGTAGGCCATGCCGCCGCCGATGAGCAGGCGGTCGGCCTTGCCGAGCAGCTGGTCGATGACGGCGAGCTTGTCGGAGACCTTGGCCCCGCCGAGCGCCACGACGTACGGCCGCTTGACCTCGTCGGTGAGCTTCTTCAGGACGCCGACCTCGGTGGCGATGAGGTAGCCGGCGTAGTGCGGCAGGCGGGCCGGCAGGTCGTACACGGAGGCGTGCTTGCGGTGCACTGCGCCGAAGCCGTCGCCCACGTAGACATCGGCCAGGGCGGCCAGCTGGTCGGCGAACTCGCCGCGCTCGGTGTCGTCCTTCGACGTCTCACCGGCGTTGAAGCGGAGGTTCTCGATGACGGCGACCTGGCCGGGCTCCAGACCGTCCACCGCGTCGTGGGCGGCGGGGCCGACGGTGTCCTGGGCGAACGCGACCGGCTTACCGAGGAGCTCGGCGAGGCGCTCGGCGGCCGGGAGCAGCGAGAACGCCGGGTCCGGGGCTCCCTTGGGGCGGCCCAGGTGGGAGGCGACGATCACCTTGGCGCCCCCGTCGGCCAGGGCCTTGACGGTGGGCAGGACGGCGCGGATGCGGCCGTCGTCGGTGATCTTGCCGTCGGCGAGAGGCACGTTGAGGTCGGCGCGGACGAAGACCCGCTTGCCCTCGACCCCTTCGGCGAGAAGTTCGTCGATCGTCTTCATGGCTGGACTCCTGGGCTTCTTGGTTGGGCTGACGCACAACAGGGCCCGGACGGCGCGGCGTTGCGCGGTCCGGACCCTGTGCTCACATCGAGATGCCTGCTCTGGATTTAGAGCTGGCCGCCGACGAAGACCGTGAGGTCGACGAGACGGTTGGAGTAGCCCCACTCGTTGTCGTACCAGCCGAGGATCTTCACCGAGTTACCTTCCTGAACCATGGTCAGGGAGGAGTCGAACGTGCAGGACGCCGGGTCGCCGACGATGTCCGAGGAGACGATCGGGTCCTCGGTGTAGGACAGGTAGCCCTTGAGGTCGCCGTCCTCGGAGGCCTTCTTGAACGCGGCGTTGACCTCGTCCTTGGTGGTCTCGCGCGCCAGGGTGACGACCAGGTCGGTGGCGGAGCCGGTCGGAACCGGGACGCGCATCGCGATGCCGTCGAGCTTGCCCTTGAGCTGCGGGAGGACCAGGGCGGTCGCCTTGGCGGCACCGGTGGTGGTCGGAATGATGTTCTCGGCGGCGGCACGGGCGCGGCGCAGGTCCGAGTGCGGGAAGTCCAGGATGCGCTGGTCGTTCGTGTACGCGTGGACCGTGGTCATCAGGCCCTTGACGATGCCGAAGTTCTCGTCGAGAACCTTGGCCATCGGCGCCACACAGTTCGTGGTGCAGGACGCGTTCGAGATGACGTGGTCCGTCGCCGGGTTGTACTGGTCCTGGTTGACGCCCATCACGATGGTGATGTCCTCGTCCTTGGCCGGAGCCGAGATGAGGACCTTCTTGGCGCCGCCGGCGATGTGCTTCTCGGCGTCGGCCTTCTTCGTGAAGATGCCGGTCGACTCGATGACGATGTCGACGCCCAGCTCGCCCCACGGGATGTCGGCGGGGTTGCGCTCGGAAAGGACCTTGATGGTGTGGCCGTCGACGGTGATCGTGTCGGCAGTGTGCGTGACCTCAGCCTTCAGGCGGCCGAGGATCGTGTCGTACTTCAGAAGGTGTGCGGTGGTCGCGGTGTCACCGAGGTCGTTGACAGCCACGATCTCGATGTCTGCACCCTGCTCAAGCAGCGCGCGGAAGTAGTTACGCCCGATGCGGCCAAAGCCGTTGATGCCTACGCGGATCGTCACGAACCGATCTCCTCGTTGGTACGCCGGTTTTAGACGCCGGCGAGTTGTATGGGATGTCCCCGACCGCCTCCGACCCTACCTCTCCGAAGCCCTCCGGGTGACATTGAGTGGGCCCTTGTGCGGCCCGGCGGCCCGTACCGCCCAGTAGGGGTACGGACCGCCGGGATTCCCGCTCATCTGGCGCTTTTCACGAAAAGTGAGCGGGGTGCTTTGTCCCATTTTCGGCTCGGTGGTTTTCAGCTCCTCAGGGAGGCCAGCGCCTTCCCCACGAGCACGCTCCGCTCGGCTGCCGTGGCGACGTGTTCGAGACCGAATCCGAGGAGCACGGTGTCCTTGGTGCTGACGGCTCCGTATGTCTTGAACAGTTCACCCGCGCGGGCCCAGTCCTTGGTGACGATGGGGCTGCCCGGGGGCGGGCCCGCGACCTTCCAGGCCCCGAACGACGACTCGAAGCCCTCGGTCTCCTTGGCGGCGCCGCCGATGACGACGGACGCGTTGTCGGCGAGGACGCCGTGGCCGCCGCTGCCGGGGTCGGTGATGTAACTGAGCGAGACCTCGACCGTCTTGCCCGCGTAGGCGCTCAGGTCGAAGGTCACCGGCTTCCAGCCGTCCGAGGCGCCTGTGAGGCTGTTCCAGGAGCCGGAGGTGCCGGTGGCCGTGCAGCCCGCGCTGCCGGGCGTCAGGTAGCGCTTGAGCGCCGGGTGCTCCTTGATCAGGAATCCGGCCTCGCACTCGGCGGGGACGGCGTTCGTGGTGGCGCCGCCGGCCTCGGGCAGCGTCGTCCAGTCCTCGGCGCCCGCCGTGTGCGCCTCCAGCACCGCGTGGTCGTAGCCGGGTTCGGTGTCCCACAGGAGCTGGAACTTCAGGGACGGCTTGTCGGCAGCGGACACGCCGGTGAGGTCGATGGTGCGGGTCAGGCGCTTCCAGCCGTCGTCCGTGTGCACGGCGGCGGCCATGGAACTGCCCTCGAACGGGCTGTACGGGTTGGGGGTGCCCGCGTACTCACCGGCGCCCGCGCTCGTGAACTGCGGATAGTCGGCCTTGGACAGCACGTCGGAGGTGGCCTGGTAGGTCGCGGCGATGTTCAGCGGGTTGCCGGGAGCGTCACCGAGGCCCGCGGCCGCGCCGGTGAGCACGCCGGATCCGGCGAACTTCGTGGCGCCGGGTGTCGACGTACGCGAGTACGCGCCCAGGTAGTACTGGCTGAAGTCGTTCGTGGTCGTGTCGCCGATGGCGACGGAGCCGCCCGCCTGCTCACCGGCCTCGATCAGCTTGCCGCCCTCGTTGAGGTAGTCGCGCAGGGCGAGCTGGGTGGTGAGGCCGGGGCGGTCGGCGCCCGTGTAGTGGACGACCGTCCTGAAGTGGTCGAGTACCGCGAGTGCGTCCGGGGCGCCCTGGGTGGCGACGTTCCACACGAGCGGCGTGCGGCCGTTCGCCTTCAGCGCGTCCACGTAGGCCTTGGACTGCTGGCCTGTGGCGTCGTTCTCGGCGACGACGAGGGTGTCGGCCCTGGGCCGCTCGGCCACGGTGTACGTGAAGTGCTCGCTGGAGGTGCGCTTCCCGGACTTGCCGCGTCCGGTGAACCAGACCTCGACCTTGTCGCCCGGGTCCGCGCCCTCGATCCTCGCGCGGTACGCGTCGAAGTGGAGGTTGTCGTCGCCTCCGTAGGTCTCGCCGCCCTTCCAGGCACGCAGGTCCTCGTCGTGCGTACGGCCGCCGTCCACGCGGTAGTTGAGCTCCTTGTCGCGCACCGACTTGCGGGCGGTCACCGAGACCTCCTGGTCGGCGCCGCGCGCGTACGAGGTGCTGAAGGCGGCCGGGGTGAAGTCGGGGGCGTGGAGGCCGACCGAGGAGGACGGCTGATCCGGGTGCGCCGCGGTCTCGGCCACGGAGAGCGCGAACGGGATGTTCTTGGTGAACTCCTGCTGGATCAGCTTCTCGTCGTCCGGGAAGGTGAAGACCGACTCGCAGTCCTCGGGGCGCCACTGGTCGTCCGGGTCGACGGCCGACGCGGTCTGGCACTCGCTCATCTCCGGCGTGAACATCCCGATGCCGTTGACGTTGCCCGCGTGCCCGTCCGCCTCGCCGTTGGTGGTGTACAGCTCGGAGGAGACCTGCGGGTGGTAGCCGGGGATCGCGGAGTTCTCGGGAGTCCCGGCGAGCGCCTTGTAGAGCACGTCGTCCGGCGTCGGCGTGGCCACCTGCCAGCCCACTCCGTAGAGCAGCAGTTCGGCCGCGGAGTGGTAGTTGATGGCGTACCGGAAACCGATGCGCTTCTCGAAGGCGTCGAGGGCCTTCGTCTCGGGCTCGGAGCCGGGGCTCGCGCCGCGGTAGGTCTCACTGGCGGGGCTCGGGGACGAACCCTCGTCGTCGTAGCCCCACTTGTAGGCGAAGTTGCGGTTGAGGTCGACGCCGTCGCCCGTGGTGATCGCGCCGTCGCCGTTCACGTCCCGCATGTTCTTGCGCCACTGGCGGTCGCCGTCGGGGTTGAACGTCCAGTCGTACCCGTCGGGGTTCGCCGACAGGACGAACCACATCTCCGTGGAGTCGACGATCTTCTTGATGCGCTTGTCCTTGGAGTAGTTGTCCAAGTAGTAGTGCATCAGACGGCGGGTCATCTCGGGGGTGATCCACTCGCGGGCGTGCTGGTTGGACATGTAGAGCACGGACGGCTTCGAGCCGTCCCTGGTCGTACGGGCGCCCTTGGTGAGCTTGACCGCGAGGATGTCCTTGCCCTGGAGCGTCTTGCCGATGGAGACGACCTTGGTGAGGCCGGGGTGGGCCTGGCCCGTCCTGACGATCTCCTCCTGGAGATTGCCCTTGCCGCTGTAGGGGCGGAACACGCCGTCACCCGCGGCCGCCACACGGGCTCGCGCCTTGGCGGAGAGCGTGTGCTCGGTGAGTTCGACGCCCTTCTTCTCCAGCTGCTTCGCCTGCTTGTCGGTGAGGTAGACCTCGACCTCGGCCTTCCCCTTCTCGGGGGCCTGTTCGCCGAGTTCGTGCCCGTCCTGCCCGGCCGCGAGGAGCAGGGGTACCTGCTCCTTCGTGACCTCGGCGCGGAACACCTTGACCGGATCGGCGTCCGACCGGGGTGCACCGCCGCTCTCCGCCTGGGCGACGGGTGTCAGTCCCGCGCCTCCCAGCCCGCCCAGAATGAGTGCCGTGGTGGCGAGGATCGATCTCGCTCTTCGTCTCATGAGCCCCCCTTGCAGTTGTGTACCGCAGAAGCAGGTGAGTACCGCAGAAGCTGTGGTGTACCGCAGAAGTCGCGGTGCACCGCAGAAGCGAACAGACGCCAGACTCATGACAGTTCATGGTCAAGTCAAGGGCGCGTCGAAGGAGTTCCGTCAGACCCCGTGTGGTCCCCATGCGCAGCGAAAACGCCGGTGCCCGTGCCCCGGCAGGGCACCGGCACCGGCGTGAGTCATTCCGCTCCGGGGTCAGCCGGCGAGGTTGTCGGCCATCTCCTCGGTGATGCTCGACTCCGTGCCCGGGATGCCGATGTCCTGGGCCCGCTTGTCGGCCATCGCGAGCAGGCGGCGGATACGGCCCGCGACGGCGTCCTTCGTCAGCGGCGGGTCGGCGAGCGCGCCCAGCTCCTCCAGGGAGGCCTGCTTGTGCTCCATGCGCAGCCGCCCGGCGGCCGCGAGGTGCTCCGGCACCTCGTCGGCGAGGATCTCCAGGGCGCGCTGCACGCGGGCCCCGGCCGCGACGGCGGCGCGCGCCGAACGGCGCAGGTTCGCGTCATCGAAGTTGGCCAGGCGGTTGGCGGTGGCGCGGACCTCGCGCCGCATCCGCCGCTCCTCCCAGGCGAGCACCGACTCGTGCGCCCCCATGCGGGTGAGCAGGGCGCCGATGGCGTCCCCGTCCCGTACGACGACCCGGTCCACCCCGCGTACCTCACGGGCCTTGCCCGCGATCTGGAGCCGGCGCGCGGCACCGACCAGGGCGAGCGCGGCCTCCGGGCCCGGGCAGGTCACCTCCAGCGAGGAGGAGCGGCCCGGCTCGGTGAGCGAGCCGTGCGCCAGGAAGGCCCCGCGCCAGGCGGCCTCGGCGTCGCAGGTGGCCCCCGAGACGACCTGCGGCGGGAGACCCCGGATCGGGCGGCCGCGGCCGTCGACAAGACCGGTCTGGCGCGCCAGCTGGTCACCGCCGGCCACGACCCGCACGACGAAGCGCGAGCCCCGGCGCAGCCCGCCGGGCGCCATCACGATCAGTTCCGAGGTGTGCCCGAAGATCTCGAGGATGTCCCGCTTCAGCCGTCGTGCCGCCATCGCCGTGTCGAGCTCCGCCTCGATCACGATGCGGCCGCTCACCAGGTGGAGCCCGCCCGCGAAGCGCAGGATGGCCGAGACCTCTGCCTTTCTGCAGCAGGTCCGGGTGACGGGAAGCCGGGAAATCTCGTCCTTCACCGCTGCCGTCATCGCCATGGGCCGATCCTTCCATGCATCCGAAAAATACGGTCGTACGCGGCGGCCAACAGCTCCGGATCGTGCCTCGGAGTCCCGTCGGGCCTGGCCACAGGCGCCAGCTCGACCGCAGCGCCGAAGCCCTCCTTGGCGGCGTCGGTCAGGGACTCGCGATCGGGCACGGCGGCCTCGTCGGCCAGCACCACGTCCAGGGCGAGTTTAGGGGCGTGTCGTCCCAAAACCTCCAAATGACGCTGCGGTGAGAACCCCTCGGTTTCTCCGGGCTGCGGCGCGAGGTTCAGCGAGAGGACCCTGCGGGCCTTGGTCGCCATCAGCGCGTCGAGCAGCTCGGGGACCAGCAGGTGCGGGATGACCGAGGAGAACCAGGAGCCGGGGCCGAGCACCACCCAGTCCGCGTCGAGCACCGCGGCGACCGCCTCGGGGACGGCCGGCGGGTCGTGCGGCACGAGGTGCACGGACTGCACCTCGCCGGGGGTGAGGGCCACCGTGGCCTGGCCGCGCACCGTGTCGACGTCGTCGGGGCGCGCCGGGTCGTGCCCCTTGACCAGGGCCTGGAGCTCCAGCGGGACAGCGGACATGGGCAGTACGCGCCCCTCCGCGCCGAGGAGCTTGCCGACCAGGTCGAGGGCCTGCACATGGTCGCCGAGCTGCTCCCACAGGGCGACGATCAGCAGATTGCCGACGGCGTGCTCGTGCAGGTCGCCCTGGGACTGGAAGCGGTGCTGGATGACGCGGGCCCAGGTCTGGCCCCAGTCGTCGTCGCCGCACAGGGCCGCGAGGGCCTTACGCAGGTCGCCGGGCGGCAGGACGCCCAGCTCGTCGCGGAGGCGGCCGCTGGAGCCGCCGTCGTCGGCGACGGTCACCACGGCGGTGAGGTCGCCGGTGATGCGCCGCAGGGCCGCCAGCGACGCGGACAGGCCCATGCCGCCGCCGAGGGCGACGACCTTGGGCTGGGCGCCGCGCCGGCGGCTCGTGGGAGAGGTGACCCGGCGGAGCCTGCTGCCGAGCCGGAGTGTGCGACCGGTCATTCGCGGCCCATGTCCCGGTGGACGACCACGGTCTCCACGCCTTCCGCCGCGATGCGCGCGGCGAGCTTCTCCGACATGGCGACCGAGCGGTGCTTGCCTCCGGTGCAGCCGACGGCGATCGTCACGTACCGCTTGCCCTCGCGGCGGTATCCGGCCGCGATGAGCTGGAGCAGCTCGGTGTACCGGTCGAGGAACTCCTTGGCGCCGGGCTGGCCGAAGACGTAGTTCGCCACCTCTTCGTTCAGGCCGGTGAAGGGGCGCAGCTCGGGGACCCAGTGCGGGTTCGGCAGGAAGCGCATGTCGACGACCAGGTCGGCGTCGACGGGCAGGCCGTACTTGAAGCCGAACGACATGACCGTGGCCCGCAGCTCGGGCTCCTCGTCGCCGGCGAACTGGGCGTCCATCTTGGCCCGCAGTTCGTGCACGTTCAGGCTGGAGGTGTCGATGACCAGGTCGGCGTCGCCGCGCAGCTCGCGCAGGAGCTCGCGCTCGGCCGCGATGCCGTCGACGATGCGGCCGTCGCCCTGGAGGGGGTGCGGGCGGCGCACCGACTCGAAGCGGCGCACCAGGGCCTCGTCGGAGGACTCCAGGAACACGATGCGCCGGGTGACCTGGCGGGACTCCAGGTCGGCGAGGGACTGGTGGAGGTCGGTGAAGAACCGGCGGCCGCGTACGTCGACGACGACGGCGATCCGGGCGACGTTCCCCTGGGAGCGGGCGCCGAGTTCCACCATCGTGGGGATCAGCGCGGGCGGCAGGTTGTCGACGACGAACCAGCCGAGGTCCTCCAGACACTTGGCGGCCGTGGAACGCCCGGCGCCGGACATCCCGGAGATGATCACCAGCTCGGGGATGGCCGCGTCGGACGCCCCTGCGGTCTCGCTCGTCGTACCCGTACTCACCTGTGCTCCGTCTGTCTCCGCAGCCTCGCCTGCCCGGTCATCGGGGGCCGGCTGTGGTGCTGCCTGTTCGCCCTGCTCGTTCTCGTTCATGGCTCCTGCCCCCGTCGTCCTTCCGAGGTGGCCGCGGCCGTGGCCGTGGGGTCCTCGTCTTCAATGATCTCTCCTGTGGCCGTGTTCACGGCCGGTGCGGCGGGCTCCGCGCCTGCGAAGGCCGCCACGATCGTCTCTGCCGTCTTGCGGCCTATGCCGGGAACCTCGCAGATCTGATCGATTGTGGCCGATCGCAGGCGCTTCACCGAACCGAAGTGCTTGATCAGGGCCTGCTTGCGCGCGTCCCCGAGGCCGGGCACCTCGTCGAGCGGCCCGGCCTTGAAGCGCTTGGCCCGCTTGGTGCGCTGGTACGTGATCGCGAAACGGTGCGCCTCGTCACGTACGCGCTGCAGAAGATAGAGCCCTTCGCTGGTGCGCGGCAGGATCACCGGGTCGTCCTCGTCGGGTACCCAGACCTCTTCGAGGCGCTTGGCCAGCCCGCACACCGCGATGTCGTCGATGCCCAGCTCGTCGAGCGCCCGCTTGGCCGCCGCCACCTGCGGCTGGCCGCCGTCGACGACGACCAGCTGGGGCGGGTACGCGAACCGCTTGGGGCGGCCGTCGTCCTCGGTGAGACGGGACTCGATCGGGCCGTCCTCCTCCGCCGGCTCGGCGTCGGACCACTCCCCCGACTTCTCCTGCGCCGCCAGATAGCGCTTGAAGCGGCGCGTGATCACCTCGTGCATGGAGCGGACGTCGTCCTGCCCCTCGAAGCCCTTGATCTGGAAGCGCCGGTACTCGCTCTTCCTGGCCAGGCCGTCCTCGAAGACGACCATGGAGGCCACGACGTCGTCGCCCTGGAGATGGGAGATGTCGTAGCACTCGATGCGCAGCGGGGCGCTGTCCAGCTCGAGAGCCCCGGCGATCTCCTCGAGGGCGCGCGAGCGCGTGGTGAGGTCGGAGGCGCGCTTGGTCTTGTGGAGCGCGAGCGCCTGCTGCGCGTTCCTGTGGACCGTCTCCATGAGGGCCTTCTTGTCGCCGCGCTGCGGGATCCTCAGCGACACGTTCGACCCGCGGCGCGTGGTGAGCCACTCCTGTACGGGCTCCAGGGGCTCGGGCAGCGCGGGCACGAGGACCTCCTTGGGCACGGCGTCCCCACGCTCCTCGCCGTACAGCTGCTGGAGCGCGTGCTCCACGAGGTCACCGCTGGTGACCGCCTCGACCTTGTCCGTGACCCAGCCGCGCTGGCCGCGCACGCGCCCGCCCCGCACATGGAAGATCTGCACGGCGGCCTCCAGCTCGTCCTCGGCGAGGGCGATCAGGTCGGCGTCCGTGGCGTCGGCGAGGACGACGGCGCTCTTCTCCATCGCCTTGCGCAACGCCTCTATGTCGTCACGCAGGCGCGCGGCGCGCTCGTACTCCATCTCCTCGGCGGCGTCCGTCATGTCCTGCTCGAGACGGCGGATGTACGTGCCGGTGCGGCCGGTCATGAAGTCGCAGAAGTCCTCGGCCAGTTCGCGGTGCTCCTCGGGCGAGACGCGGCTTACGCAGGGGGCCGAGCACTTGCCGATGTAGCCGAGGAGGCAGGGGCGGCCGGTGCGGGCGGCGTTCTTGAAGACGCCGGCGGAGCAGGTGCGGACCGGGAAGACGCGCAGCAGCAGGTCGACGGTGTCGCGGATGGCCCAGGCGTGCCCGTAGGGACCGAAGTAGCGCACGCCCTTCTTCTTCTGGCCGCGCATGACCTGCACGCGCGGGAACTCCTCGTTCATCGTCACCGCGAGGTACGGATAGCTCTTGTCGTCGCGGTACTTGACGTTGAACCGGGGGTCGTACTCCTTGATCCAGGAGTACTCCAGCTGGAGCGCCTCGACCTCCGTGGACACCACGGTCCACTCCACGGACGCGGCCGTGGTGACCATGGTGCGGGTGCGGGGGTGCAGGTTCGCCAGGTCCTGGAAGTAGTTGGCCAGGCGCTGGCGCAGGCTTTTCGCCTTCCCGACGTAGATCACCCGGCGGTGCTCGTCACGGAACCTGTACACCCCTGGGGAGTCCGGGATCTGTCCCGGCTGGGGGCGGTAGCTGGAGGGGTCGGCCATGTCAGACACCCTACTTGCGGCCACCGACAGTGAGGTTGCCCCCGCGTTTCCCGGAGCGGTCCCACCGCACGCCGGACCAGACGGTTTCGCGTCGAGTCTTGTCCGGTGCAGATCAACACGCTTCAATGCCGGTTGAATTGGGGCCGCGCACGCCCCGGCCGGACGGCCGTTGTGAGGATGCACGGGGGAGGGCCCTGGATGTCGTACGGCACGCAGCACGCGGACACCGTCGCGCCCGCACTGGAGACGGCCCTGCGGGCGGGGCCCTTCCATGTCGCCCTGCGGGCCGCGATCACCGCGCGCGGGCTGCCGCTGCACCGCGTGCAGCATCATCTGACCCGCCACGGTGTCACGGTCGGCGTCACCAGTCTGAGCTACTGGCAGCAGGGGGCCAGGCGCCCGCAGCGCACCGAGTCCCTACGTGCCGTGCGCGCGCTGGAGGAGATCCTGGACCTGCCCGACGAGTCCCTGATCCGGCTGCTCGCCAAGGACGAGGAGCAAGCGGCCCGCCAGCGCCCCTCGACCCGTTCCTACCGCTCGCTCGTCGAGGCCTCGGGCGTCCTCGAAGGGCTCCTCGCCGAGCTCGGCTCGCCCCCGGACGGCGGGCTGCACACGGTCGGCCATCACGAGCGGGTGCGGATCGGGGCGCGCCGCGAACTCCTCGGCCTCGACTCCCAGCACATCGTGCGCGCCCACCAGGACGGCGTGGACCGCTACGTGGCCGTCCACCACGGAGACCCGGGATGCAGCACGGATCACGTCTCGGTGCGCGCCCTGGAGAACTGCCGCACGGGGCGGGTGCGGCGGCACCGGGGAACGGGCGTCGTCGTGGCGGAGCTGCTCTTCGACGCGCGGCTGCGGGCGGGCGACACGTTCCTCTTCCGCTACGGCTTCGAGGACGGCACGGCGGGCCCCTCGTCGGAGTACCTGCGCGGCTTCGGATTCGCGGGCGGGCAGTACGCGCTCCAGGTCAGATTCACCGAGGGTGTCCTGCCCGTGCGCTGTCACCGCTTCACCCAGCACTCGGCGGCGGCCCCGCGCGGCGGCCGTCAGGACCTGCCGCTCAGCGCCGGCCACCGCGCGGTCCACGTGGTGGAGCCACAGGTGCGGGCCGGGATCCTGGGGATCGGGTGGGACTGGGAGGGCTGATCGCCGAGGTGGGGGCGATCGGGGTCCAGGCCCGGTCAGGCCGCCGGGCCCGCGACGATCTTGCCGTTCTTCACCTCGACCGGCACCTTCGCCAGCGGCTGGGTCGCCGGGTCGTGCAGCACCTTGCCGTTCGTTGCGTCGAACTTGCTGCCGTGGCAGGAGCACGTGAGTTCCGTGCCCTCCAACATGCTGATGGGGCACCCCGCGTGCGTGCAGATGGTGCTGAACGCGGCGTACTTGTCGGCCGCCGGACGGCTGACCACCATGTTCTCGTCCCGGTACAGCTTGACGCCGCCCACGGGCACCTCGTCGGCCTTGCCGAGGTCGACCGGTGCCGTCGGCGCCGACTCCGCGCGGCCCCCCGACCCGCCCGGCGAGCAGGCGGTGATCCCTAGCCCCGCGGTCCCGGCGAGGGCGGCACCCCGCAGCACGGTTCGGCGGGCGGGCGACGTGCCGGGCATGGGGACTCCAGGGGTCGGTCGGGGCGGGGCAGGGTGGGCCACTGCACGCCAAGGCGCACATCGGTGACAGATCCGACGATACCGGTGGGGCGGATGACGCCTCGTGGGACCCTGGTGCCGGCCACACCCGTACGCTTCTGGGCCGCCTTCTTCTGCACCATGGCCGTCCTACTTCCGCACCATCCCGGCCGCCCTACTTCCGCACCATCCCGGCCGTCCTACTTCCGCACCATCCCGGCCGCCCTACTTCACTTTCCTGGCCGTCCCGCTTCCGCGGCGCCCGGTACGGACGTCAGACGTCATCCGCCGCCCCGGGAGAGAGCACCGCGTGAACCGTCCCACCGCCCGCGACGTGGCCGAACTGGCCGGCGTCTCACGTGCCGCCGTGTCCTTCGTCTTCAGCGGCCGGGCCCAGGGCAACCTCTCCGCCGGGACCCAGGCGAGGATCAGGGCGGCTGCCGACGAGCTCGGCTACCGCCCGGACGAGGTCGCCCGTTCCCTGCGCACCCGCCGCAGCGCGGTCATCGGCATGCTCAGCGACGAGATCGCGACCAGCCCCTTCGCCGGGCGCATGGTGCTCGGCGCCATGGAGGCGGCACGCGCGCGTGGCCACCAGATACTGCTCCTGGAATCCCGCAAGGACCCCGCCCTGGAGGCCGAGGCGGTCGCCGAACTGCGGGCCCGCCGGGTCGACGGAATCGTCTACGCCGCGATGTCGATGCGCAGCACGAGCGTGCCGGCGGCCCTGGCGCCCGAGCGGTGCGTGCTCGCCAACTGCGTGGCGCGCGAGCCCGGTTCGTACGCCTCGGTGGTCGCGGACGAGCGCGGGGGCGGCCGGTCGGTGGTCGACGTGCTGATCCGGGCGGGCCACCGCGACATCGCGCTGCTCGGCGGCGAGACGGACAACATCGCGGCGTCCGACCGGGCCCGCGGCTTCGGCGACAGGCTGCGCGCCGCCGGGCTGAAGGCCCGCCCCAAGTGGACGCTGCGGGTGGGCTGGCAGATCGACGAGGGCTACGCGGGCGCGCTGCGCGTCCTGGACACGCAGGATCCGGACGCGCGCCCCACGGGCATCGTCTGAGCCAACGACCGTATGGCCACAGACGTGTTGCTCGCCGCGGCCGGCCTCGGCATCTCCGTACCGGACGACCTGTCGGTGGTCGGCTACGACGACCAGGACCAGATGGCCGACCACCTCCCCGGCGCTCACGACGATCGCGCTGCCGCACCACGCGATGGGCGCGGCGGCGGTGGACCTGCTCCTGGACTCGGTGGCCGCGGACCAGGACGTCGACCCCTCGACCCAGCGCGTCCTGGACTGCCCCGTGGTCGAGCGGGCGTCGGTGGTGGCACCGGGGTGACGGGGATGACGGAGGCCGTGGGGTCACGGGCACGCGACCCCTCATCTATGTCTACGGGCCCCTGCTCAAGACCCACTTCGCGCTCGGCCTCGTCGTCGGCTCCGTCTGTCTGGCCATGGCCTTCGCGGTCGCCGTCGCCACCCTGGAGAGCTACACCGAGCGGCTCGGCCGCTTCCACGGCTTCGAGTTCGGCCGGGCCCGCATGTTCGGCTCGCTGGGCTGGGCCGCCGCGACGTTCTTCGCCGGGCGACTGTTCAACATCGACCCCAAGCTCACCTTCTGGGCGGCCTCCGTCTCCGCCGCCGTGTTCGTCGCCCTCATCGCCGCGATCCGTGTCACGGACGGCCGTCGCTCCGCCGCCGTGGACGCCGCCGCCTCATCGGTCTCGCTCGCCGACGTGCGTTCCTTGCTGCGCTATCCGGCGTTCTGGGGGCTGCTGCTCTTCGTGGTCGCGGTGACGGCGACGTACAACACGTACGACCAGATGTTCCCCTCGCACTTCTCGTCGCTCTTCAGCACCAAGGCCGAGGGCAACCGGATGTACAGCGACCTGAACTCTTTCCAGGTCTTCCTGGAGGCCGGCGGCATGGCCCTCGCGCCGTTCCTCGTCGACCGGCTCGGCCCGAAGCGGTCACTGCTCCTGTCCGGCTTCGTCATGGCCACCCGCATCGGCCTCTCCGGCCTGGCCACCGACCCCATGGCGATCTCGGCGGTCAAACTGATGCGCGCGGCCGAGCTGCCGATCATGCTGATCGCGATCTTCAAGTACATCAACCGGCACTTCGAGTCCCGCCTGTCGTCCTCGATCTACCTGGTCGGCTTCCAGCTCGCGGCGCAGCTCGGCGCGGCGATCATCTCCCCGCTGGCCGGCATCGGCTACGACGGCCTCGGTTTCGCGCCCACCCACCTGCTCATGGCGGCGATGGTCGCCGCGTTCACCGCCGTCTCCGTGGCCACGCTGCGTCCCGACGCGAAGGGTCTGCCCGAGTCGGTCCCGGACGTGCCCGCTTCCGGCCGGAGCGCTGTGCCAGAGCCCGCGAGCCTCTAGCCTGTGCCTCGCCCCCTGCACCTCCGCTCCACCGCACTCCAGCACCGCTCCACAGTTCAGCCCGAAAGGAACCACCCGTGATAGTCGTCGCCGGAGAGGCCCTGATCGACCTCGTGCCGCAGGGCGGGGCCGCCGATGACGGTGGCGACCTGCCCGCGCTCGCGCCCCGGCTCGGCGGCGGCCCCTTCAACACCGCGGTGGCCGTCGGCCGGCTCGGCTCCCCCGTGGCCTTCTGCTCACGGCTCTCCCGCGACGCGTTCGGCGAGGCACTGCTCGGCGGGCTCGCGCGGGCCGGCGTGGACGTGTCGTACGTCCAGCGGGGCGACGAACCGACGACGCTGGCCGTCGCGTCGATCGCCGCGGACGGCTCGGCCGGTTACTCGTTCTACGTCGAGGGCACGGCCGACCGGCTCTTCTCGGTGCCCGACCGACTTCCGCCGGGCACGCGCGCGGTGTCGTTCGGCACGTGCTCGCTGGTTCTGGAGCCGGGTGCGAGCGCGTACGAGGAATTGATGCGATCGGCCTCGGCCCAGGGCGTGTTCACCGCGCTCGACCCGAACATCCGGGCCGGCCTCATCCCCGACCCGGACGCGTACCGGGCGCGCTTCAAGAACTGGCTCCCCTCGACCGGCCTGCTCAAGCTGTCCGAGGAGGACGCGCAGTGGCTGGGCGGCACCCCACAGGAGTGGCTGGCCTCGGGCCCCGCGGCCGTCGTGATCACGCGGGGCGGCGACGGGCTGACGGTCTTCACGCGGGGCGGCGCGCGGTACGACGTACCGGGTGAGCGCGTCGACGTCGTCGACACGATCGGCGCGGGCGACACCGTGAACGCGGCGCTGCTGCACGGTCTGGCCGCGTGGGACGCGCTGTCCGTGGAGGCGGTGGAGGGCCTCGCCGAGGACGCGTGGCACCGGCTGCTGCGGTTCGCCGCGCGCGCCGCCGCGGTCACCTGCTCGCGGGCCGGCGCCGAACCGCCGTACGCGTCCGAACTCCCGTCGCTGTAGCCGCCGTTCACCTGCCCCGGTCAGCCGTGCACGCCCCGCCGGTCACCCGTTGACCGCACGCAGCGCCCCCGGTCTGCGGCCGTAGAGGCGGTCGAGGGCGGCCGCCGTGGCGTCGTCGGCCGGGAGGTGGACCACGAGGCGCTGACCGTCGGCCTCGGGCATGGCCAGCGTCTCGTACGCCAGGCGGAGTGTGCCGGCCTCGGGGTGCGCGACGACGTCCACGCCGGTGCGCCGCGGCAGGGAGGGGACGGCGGCGAGCCGGTCGGCGAAGGGCGCCCCCGCGGTGACGGTCAGTTCGTCGACGAGCGCGGCGACGTGCGGGTCGTGGATCGATGCCCCGTGCCGGAGGTGGGAGACCTGCTCGTCGGCCACGCGGTCCCATTCGGGGTACGCGGTGCGGGCGCGCTCGTCGGTGAAGACGTACCGCACGACGTTCGGCTGTCGGGCGTCGAGGATGCCGAGCGGGCGGGCGTATCGCTCGTAGGCGTCGGTGTACGCGATGACGTCGCCGATCCAGTTGACCAGGACCGCCGGGGTGGGTTCGAGGCGGTCGAGGAGGGCTCGCACTGTGGGGCGGATCGTGCGTGAGGGGGGAGCGGCCGTCGCACCCGCGCAGCACATGGCGTCCCCGTCGGACTCCTTCACGAGGCGGCGGAGCAGAAAGCGCTCGTCGACGGGCAGGAGCAGCGCGTCGGCGAGGGCGCCGAGGACCGGGGGTGACGGGTTGCGGTCGCGGCCCTGTTCGAGGCGGGTGAGGTATTCGACGCTGATGCCGGCGAGCGTGGCCAGTTCGGAGCGGCGCAGGCCCGGGGTGCGCCGCCGCGCGCCGGTGGGGAGCCCCACCTCGGCGGGTGTGACGGCTTCTCGCCGGGTGCGCAGATAGGTGCCCAACTCGTTGTCGCTCACCCGTCGAACGTATCAACGTCAGGGGTCGCTGATCGTGGCCCTGTCACTACCAGTCTTGGCTCGGCCTTCCTCCGGTCCGCCGGTGACCGCAAGGTGGGCGCATGACCTACGACGACAACTCCGCCACTACTGCTACGACTTCGGCCACCGCACTGCCCCTGGCGGCCGGCGACTGGACGCTCGACCCGCTGCACTCGGCAGTGAACTTCACCATCCGGCATCTCGGGATCGCGAAGGTGCGGGGGCGCTTCGCGCAGGTGGAGGCCGCGCTGTACGTCGGCGAGAGGGTGGACGACATCAGGGTGAGCGCCACCATCGCACTGGCCTCGATCGACACGGGCAACGCCGACCGTGACGCGCACGTCCGCCAGGCCGATCTGCTGGACGTGGAGCGCCGTCCGACGATGGCGTACGTCTCGCACGGGGTGTCGGGGAAGGACGACGACTGGTCCCTGGAGGGCGAGTTGACCATCGGTGACGTGACGCGGCCGGTGGCGCTCGCCGTGGAGTTCGGCGGGGTGGTGGACGTGCCGCTGGACGGGAGCCGGCATGCGGGGTTCGAGGCGACGGGCGAAATCCGCCGGAGCGACTTCGGCCTGGACTTCGGGGCCGGTCTTCTTGGTGATGTTGTCAAGATTCAGCTGGACATGCAGTTCGTCGAGCCGCAGGGCCAGGGTGGCTGACAGATGAACGCCCGGCGCCCCACGGGGAGTTCCCGTGGGGCGCCAGTTGTTTTCCGTGCGGTCGCGGACCGCCCGCGCTCAGGCCTTGCGGGCCCGCGTGGACTTCGTCGCGGTCTTCTTCGCGGCCGGCTTCTTCGCCGCGGCCTTCGTGGCCGGCTTCCCGACCGCCGTGGTGTTGGCCGTGGCCACCTTCTTCGCCGGGGCCTTCGCCGTCGCCGAGACGGTCTTCCTCGCGGCCGCGGCCTTCTTCGCCGCCACCGTCTTCTTCGTACGCGCCGCGGGCACCGTCGCGTCGCTGAACCGGTCGGCGCCGAGGATGTCGCGCAGGAACTTGCCGGTGTGGCTGGACGGTTCGCCCGCGACCTCTTCGGGGGTGCCCTCGGCGACGACGAGGCCACCGCCGTTACCGCCCTCGGGGCCCATGTCGATGACCCAGTCGGCGGTCTTGATGACGTCGAGGTTGTGCTCGATGACGATCACCGAGTTCCCCTTGTCGACAAGACCCGACAGGACGGTGATGAGCTTGCTGATGTCCTCGAAGTGCAGACCGGTGGTCGGCTCGTCGAGGACGTAGACGGTGCGTCCCGTGGACCGCTTCTGCAGCTCGCTCGCCAGCTTCACGCGCTGTGCCTCGCCTCCGGAGAGGGTCGGCGCGGACTGGCCGAGCCGGACGTAGCCGAGGCCGACGTCGTTCAGCGTGCGCAGGTGGCGGGCGATGCCCGGGACCGCCTCGAAGAAGCCGAGAGCCTCCTCGATGGGCATGTCCAGGACCTCGGCGATGGACTTGCCCTTGTAGTGGACGTCCAGGGTCTCGCGGTTGTAGCGCGCTCCGTGGCAGACCTCGCACGGGACGTAGACGTCCGGCAGGAAGTTCATCTCGATCTTGATCGTGCCGTCGCCGGAGCAGTTCTCGCAGCGGCCGCCCTTGACGTTGAAGGAGAAGCGTCCCGGCAGGTAGCCGCGGACCTTCGCCTCGGTGGTCTCGGCGAACAGCTTGCGGACGTGGTCGAAGACTCCGGTGTACGTCGCCGGGTTCGAGCGCGGGGTGCGGCCGATCGGCGACTGGTCGACGTGCACGACCTTGTCGACGAGGTCGTCGCCCTCCACGCGCGTGTGCCGCCCGGGAACGCTCCGCGCCCCGTTCAGCTCGCGGGCGAGGTGCGTGTACAGGATGTCGTTGACCAGGGTCGACTTGCCGGAACCGGAGACACCGGTGACCGCGGTCAGGACGCCGAGCGGGAACGACACGTCGATGTCGCGCAGGTTGTTCTCACGGGCGCCGTGCACGGTCAGCCTGCGCGTCGGGTCCACGGGGCGCCGGATGTCCGGCAGCGGGATGGACTTCTTGCCCGACAGGTACTGGCCGGTCATCGACTCGGCGTTGGTGAGCAGCTCCTTCAAGGGACCGCTGTGGACGACCTTGCCGCCGTGCTCACCCGCGCCGGGGCCGATGTCGACGACCCAGTCGGCGACCTTGATGGTGTCCTCGTCGTGCTCGACGACGATGAGCGTGTTGCCCATGTCGCGCAGCCGTACGAGGGTCTCGATCAGGCGGTGGTTGTCGCGCTGGTGCAGGCCGATCGAGGGCTCGTCCAGGACGTAGAGCACGCCTACGAGGCCGGAGCCGATCTGCGTGGCGAGACGGATGCGCTGGGCCTCGCCACCGGAGAGGGTGCCGGCCGCGCGGTTGAGCGAGAGGTAGTCGAGGCCGACGTCGACGAGGAACCGCAGCCGCTCGTTGACCTCCTTGAGGACCCGCTCGGCGATCTTCTTGTCGCGCGCGTTGAGCTTCAGCTCGCCCAGGAAGTCCGCACAGTCGCTGATGGACATCGCGGCGACCTCGGCGATCGACTTCTCCATCACCGTGACGGCGAGGACGATCGGCTTGAGGCGCGTGCCCTCGCAGGTGGGGCAGTGCACCTCGCGCATGTAGCCCTCGAAGCGCTCGCGACTGGAGTCGCTCTCGGCCTCGCTGTGGCGCCGCTTGACGAACGGGACGGCACCTTCGAAGGGGGTCGTGTAGACCCGCTCGCGGCCGTACCGGTTGCGGTAGCGGACCTCGATCTGCGTCTTGTGGCCGTACAGGAGGGCCTTCTTGGCGCGCTGCGGCAGGCCCGCGAAGGGGATGTCGGTCCGGAATCCCAACGCGTCCGCGAGGGCGCCGATGAGACGTCCGAAGTAGTCCTTGGTGTGCCCGTGCGACCAGGGGTGGATGGCGCCCTCGTCGAGGGACTTGTCCTCGTCCGGGATGATCAGCTCGGGGTCGACCTCCATGCGCGTGCCGATGCCGGAGCAGTCCGGGCAGGCGCCGAAGGGCGAGTTGAAGGAGAAGGAGCGGGGCTCCAGCTCCTCGAAGGACAGGTCGTCGTACGGGCAGTACAGGTGCTCCGAGTACATGCGCTCGCGCTCGGGGTCGTCCTCGGGGAGGTCGACGAAGTCGAGCACGACCATGCCGCCGGCGAGGCCGAGCGCGGTCTCCACGGAGTCGGTCAGGCGGCGCTTGGCGGATTCCTTCACCGTGAGGCGGTCGACGACCACCTCGATGGTGTGCTTCTCCTGCTTCTTCAGGGTGGGCGGTTCCGACAGCTGGATCGTCTGTCCGTCGACCCGGGCACGGCTGTACCCCTTGGTCTGAAGGTCGGCGAAGAGATCGACGAACTCGCCCTTGCGCTCGCGCACGAGCGGCGAGAGGACCTGGAAGCGGCTGCCCTCGGGCAGGTCGAGGACCTTGTCGACGATGGCCTGCGGCGACTGGCGCGAGATGGGGCGGCCGCACTCGGGACAGTGCGGCTTGCCGATGCGCGCGAAGAGCAGGCGCAGGTAGTCGTAGACCTCGGTGATGGTGCCGACCGTGGAGCGCGGGTTGCGCGAGGTCGACTTCTGGTCGATCGAGACGGCCGGGGAGAGGCCCTCGATGAAGTCGACGTCCGGCTTGTCCATCTGGCCGAGGAACTGACGTGCGTACGAGGAGAGCGATTCGACGTACCGCCGCTGCCCCTCGGCGAAGATCGTGTCGAAGGCGAGCGACGACTTGCCGGACCCCGACAGACCCGTGAAGACGATGAGCGAGTCGCGCGGAAGGTCGAGCGAGACGTTACGGAGATTGTGCTCGCGCGCGCCACGGACGATGAGACGGTCGGCCACGCCGGTCCGCACCTTTCTTGAGAGAAGCAACAGGGGCGGGGCCCCTGTCTTTCGAGACTAGGGGGGCCACCGTCAGCGATGGACTGTTTTCCATGGTTGGTAACAAACCCGGACCACCAAGAATGCCCGATGCCGCTCCCGAGCTTATAGCACGTACATTCGATTTCCGGACTCGGTCGGCCGCCTTCACCCGATCGAGTGGCGCCGCTATCGTCTGCGTCATGAGCGATCATGTGCGCGACCTGGCCTCTGTACGTGAAGCGACCGACCGACTCCTCACCGCTGTCGGCACGCTGGACAACGCGGCTGTGGCCGAGTCGTCACGGCTTCCCGGCTGGACCCGGGCCCACGTCCTCGCCCACCTCGCCCGTAACGCGGACGCACTCGCGAACGTGCTCGCGGGCCGGCCCATGTACCCGAGCGCCGAGGCGCGCGACGCGGACATCGAGCGGGACGCACCGCGCGACCTCCGCGAGCAGCTCGCCGACCTGCGGACCAGCGCCGCCGGATTCGAGGCCCAGGCCGAAGTTCCGGCCGACTGGGCGCGCACGGTCGAGCTGCGCAACGGCGTCAAGGACTCCGCCTCCCGGATTCCCTTCCGGCGCTGGGGCGAGGTCGACCTGCACCACGTCGACCTCGGGATCGGGTACGACCTGGAGGATCTGCCGGCGGAGTTCGTCGAGCGGGAGATCGACTTCCTCGCCGAGCGCTTCGCGGGGCACCAGGACATGCCGTCGACCGCTCTGAAGTCGGACGGCGGCCGGGTGTGGACGACGGGCGGCGGCGCCGGGACGGCGCCGGTCGGTGTCGCGGGCCCCGCCCCGGAGCTGCTCGGCTGGCTCTCCGGGCGGCGCGACGGCTCCGGGCTCACCGTCGAAGGCGGACGGCTGCCTGTCGTACCCCCGCTATAGGCTGAGTCCATGACGTACAGCGGAGCGGTGAAGGTCGGCGGCCCGGCAGATGTGCACGAGCTGCAGAACCTGATGATCTCCAAGGTCGCGGTCGGCGCGATGAACAACAACGCATATCTGCTGCGTTGCCGCGCCACCGGCGAGCAGCTCCTCATCGACGCGGCCGCCGACGCGGAGACGCTGCTGACCCTGATCGGGGACGACGGCATCGCGTCCGTCGTCACGACGCATCAGCACGGGGACCACTGGCAGGCGCTCGCCCGGATCGTGGAGGTCACGGGCCCGCGTACGTACGCGGGCCGTTACGACGCGGAGGGCATCCCGGTCCCCACCGACGTGCTCGTCGAGGACGGGGACACGATCACCGTGGGCCGGGTCTCGCTGACCGCCCGGCACCTGGTCGGCCACACGCCCGGCTCGATCGCCCTCGTCTACGACGACCCGCACGGCCACCCCCATGTCTTCACCGGGGACTGCCTGTTCCCGGGCGGCGTGGGGAACACATGGAAGGACCCGAAGGCCTTCGCGAGCCTGATCGACGACGTCGAGTCGAAGATCTTCGGCCGGCTCCCCGACGAGACATGGGTCTACCCCGGGCACGGGAACGACACGACGCTCGGCGCCGAGCGGCCGCATCTGCCGGAGTGGCGCGAGCGCGGCTGGTGAGTCAACGCCCGGCCGCGCCGGGCGTGTTCACTCCACAGAGCATGAGAGTCCGGCGGTACTAGACCGTGGCCACGCCGGGCTCGGCCAGGGCGGCCACCCGCTCCACCGCGAACGCGTATCCCTGGACCCCGCATCCGGCGATCACTCCGTCGGCCCTGAGGGACACGTAGGAGTGGTGCCGGAACTCCTCGCGCTGGTGGATGTTGGAGATGTGGACCTCGATGACGGGCAGGCCGTCGCACGCCTTGAGGGCGTCCAGGATCGCCACCGACGTGTGCGAGTAGGCGGCCGGGTTGATCACGATGCCCACGTGGTTCTGGCGCGCCTCGTGGATCCAGTCCACCAGCTCGCCCTCGTGGTTGGACTGCCGGAAGTCGACGCTCCCGCCGTGCACGGCCGCGGCCTTGGCACACAGGGCCTCGACGTCCGCGAGGGTGTCGGACCCGTAGATCTCCGGCTGCCGGCGGCCGAGGAGGTTCAGGTTCGGACCGTTCAGAACCATGATCGGGGCGTTGGCAAGGGTGCGGGGCACAGGGGACCTCCGTGCGTCGGGCGGCTGCTCACCCAGGGTCTATCACGAGGCGTCACTGCGCTGCCCGGCCGTATCACCGTGACCGTCACGGCGTGACGGCGAGCTCCACATACGCGGCGAACACCACGAGGTGAACTCCGCCCTGGAGCGGGGTGGCGCGGCCCGGGACGACGGTCAGCGTGCTCACCAGCATCGTCAGGACAAGCAGCACCATCTGCGTGGCACCGAGCCCGAGGACGAGGGGCCCCGACAGCCAGAACGACGCGATGGCGACGGCCGGGATGGTCAGTCCGATGCTGGCCATCGCGGAGCCCAGCGCGAGGTTGAGGCTCGTCTGGACGCGGTCACGACGGGCCGCGCGCAGAGCCGCGATCGTCTCGGGCAGCAGTACGAGGAGCGCGATGATCACGCCGACGACGGAGTGCGGCATCCCGGCTGCTTCGACGCCCGACTCGATCGTCGGGGACACGCCTTTGGCGAGACCGACGACGGCGACGAGGGCGAGTCCGAGGAAGCCGAGGCTGATCAGGGCGGTGCGGGTGGTGGGCGCGTCCGCGTGGTCGTCGCCGTCGATGACGTTGCCCTGCTTGGTGATCGGCAGGAAGTAGTCGCGGTGCCGCACGGTCTGGGTCGCCACGAAGATCCCGTACAGGACGAGCGCGGCGGAGGCCGCGAAGATCAGCTGCGAGGTGGAGAACTCCGGGCCCGGCTTGCTCGTGGTGAACGTCGGCAGGACCAGGCAGAGCGTGGCCAGGGTGGCGACCGTGGCGAGCGCGCCGCCGGTGCCCTCGGACTGGAAGACGGCGACGCGGTGCCGGAACGCGGCGGCGAGCAGGCTCAGTCCGACGATGCCGTTGCAGGTGATCATGACTGCGGCGAAGACCGTGTCGCGGGCGAGCGTGGCGCCCTTCTCGCCGCCATCGACCATGAGGGTGACGATCAGCGCCACTTCGATGACGGTGACGGCGACGGCAAGTACGAGGGAGCCGAAGGGTTCGCCGACGCGGTGGGCCACCACCTCGGCGTGGTGGACGGCCGCGAGTACGGACGCGGCGAGCACGACGGAGACGACGGCCACGACGGCGCCCGGCAGCGAGCGACCCCAGGTGAACACCAGCAGGACGACCGCGAGGACGGGGACGACGGCCGTCCATTGCGTGACCAGTCTCCGAAGCCCAGCGATCATGCCTTCGATGGTGCACCGACGGTGCGGGGGCCGCGACTTCGGGACGGGCACGTGCGCGAGGGCCCGAACGAGTGAAGGAGCGCGCGGCTGCCGGCCGCGCGCTCCTTCTCTGTGCCGGGCTCCGAGCCGGGCCGACCGGGCCTTGTGTCAGGCTCCGTGTCGGGCTCTATGTCGGGCTCCGTGCCGGGCGGGTCAGGCCTTGATGCTGTCCTTGCGGGCGCCGTCGGTCGCGTCGCCGTCCTGGTCGCCGTCGTCCCCGCCGTCGAGGGCCTGCTTCTGCGCCTGCTTCTTGGAGGCGATGAGGCTGGCGATGGTGGTGATCGCCAGGACGCCGCAGATGACGGCCAGGGAGACCGGGATGGAGATCTCCGGCACGTGCACCCCGGACTCGTGCAGCGCGTGCAGGACGAGCTTCACGCCGATGAAGCCGAGGATCACCGACAGGCCGTAGCTGAGGTAGACCAGCTTCCTGAGGAGTCCGCCGATGAGGAAGTACAGCTGGCGCAGACCCATCAGCGCGAACGCGTTGGCCGTGAAGACGATGTACGGGTCCTGAGTCAGGCCGAAGATCGCCGGGATCGAGTCCATCGCGAACAGCACGTCGGTCGTGCCGATCGCCAGCATGACGACCATGAGCGGCGTCAGGATCCGCTTGCCGTTGACCCGGATGAACAGCTTCGTGCCGTGGTACCGGTCGGCGACGCCGAACTTCTTCTCGATGGACTTGAGGAGGCGGTTCTCCTCGAACTCGTCTTCCTCGTCGTCCGACATCGCTTCCTGGATGAGCTTCCAGGCGGTGTAGATGAGGAACGCGCCGAAGATGTAGAAGACCCACGAGAAGTTGGCGATGACCGCGGCACCGGCCGCGATGAAGATGGCGCGCAGCACCAGGGCGATCAGCACACCGAACAGCAGGACGCGCTGCTGGAGCTGGGACGGCACCGAGAACTTCGCCATGATCAGGATGAAGACGAAGAGGTTGTCGACGCTCAGCGACTTCTCGGTGATGAAGCCGGCGAAGAACTCGCCCGAAGCCTGTGAGCTCCCCCAGATCAGCAGACCGACCCCGAAGAGGGCGGCCAGCACGATCCAGACGACCGTCCAGATTCCGGCTTCCTTGATCGATACGTCGTGGGGCTTGCGCCCGATGAAGAAGTCGACCGCGATCAGGGCGACCAGACCAAGAATGGTCAGCACCCAAAGGGTCATCGATACGTCCACTGCGCCTCCGGCGTCGTACGGCTACTGATCAGCGTCGTCGCTGCCGGAGGTCTCTTCCACCCGGGCGGCCTCAGCTCGCCTCGGGCCGACGCCCCGGGACCGGTGTCGGTCCGTATTGACGGGAACGCCGCGTTCGGGAGTACTCCCCTCCGCTCGTCGGAGCCTACGGGAAACACCCATGAAACGTAAAGGGTTCGGTAAAGATAAGTTCAAAAGCAGTGCTCAGGGGAGTCAGATGCCCTGCTCTCGTCGTGCTCTGGCGACCTCTTCGAGGACCTGCTCCAGGATCCGGCTGCCGGACGGGACATTCGGCGGCTCGTACGTCCACGCGTGCCCCACCCATGGGTCGGCGAGGTGGTCGTCGGGCACCGGAGTGAGCCTGAGCAGCGCCCGCCAGAGCGGGTCGAGGACCGGTCCGTACTCGGCGGCGTCCTCGCGGTCGGCGACCATCAGGAGGTGGACGCCGACGGCGGGGCCCTCGTCGGCGAGGTAACGCAGCCGGGTCACCGCGCGGTCGTCGAAGCCGTGCGGGAAGTCGTTGACGATCAGCAGCTGCTCGGCGGTGTCCAGGTCGGGTGGCAGCGCGTCGGCCGCTCCGCCGCGGACCGCCATCTGTACGAGGTCCACGCGCTGGGTGAGCCGGGCGAGCAGCTCGGAGACACCGGCCACCCCGGCGGCCGGCGGCGCGGCGAGCACTCCGGCCCGCACGAGCGGGGCGAGCGCTCCCGCAGCCGATCCGGCCGGGTCGATGACATGCACGGCGAACTCGCCCGCCGGGTAGACGGCGAGGAGGCGCGCGGCTAGCTCGACGGCGCTGCGCATGGCGCGGCGGCGCAGCTCGTCGGACTCGGTGAGCGCGTCCGCACCGGAGCGGCCGCTGTCGATCCACATGCCGCGCTCCAGGGGCAGCCGCACGAGCATCGGGATGCGCAGGCCCACGCTGCGGGACTCGGGCAGCTGGAGGTCGCCCAGGCGCAGGGCCATCGGGATCTCCATAGGGCTGCGGTACGCGTGCCAGACCGGGTTGTCCCAGCCCGCGTAGGCCGGGGGCAGGGCGGGCTCGACGACGGCGGACTCGGCGGCCAGCTGGGCGAGGTCACGGTCGAGGACCTCCCTCGCCCGGTCGACGAGCTGTGCGTGCTTGGCCCGGGCGGCCTCGCGCGCGACGTCCCCCTGGCCGCCGATCCGGCTGCGCGGGTCGGACAGGGCCTTGTCGAGCTCCTGCTCCATACGGGAGTCCGCGAAGTCGACGGCGCTGCGGTACGCGGCGACGCAGCGGGCCAGGTCCTCGAACATGCCCCACACCTGGTTGTAGAGCCGCTCGTCCATGGACCAGCCGGTCGCGTCACCGGCGACGGGGAGGGCGGGCTGCCCCGGCTCTCCGGGGGGCGCGGTGGGCGCGGGGGCGGGTGGTGCGGGGGCCTGTCGGCCGGGGTGCGTGTAGTTGACCGGGCCCGTGCCACCCGTCCGGCCGGAGGCGTGGGCCTGCGGCTGGGGCTCGTGCGTCGGCTGGGGGTCGTGGGGTGACTGGGGCTCGGGGGGTGACTGAGGCTGGCTGGAGCGGGGCGGGGTGGTACTCGGCATCGCGGCGCCGGCGACGGACGCCCCTGCTCCGGTGTCCGCCATGGCGCTCGCCCCTGAGGCCGCCGTCCGGGGCGGAGGCGGCGCCACCGTACGGGCAAGCCCTCGCGCCACCGCTTCACCGATCTCGCCCGCGAGAGCCCCCGCGTCGGGAAACCCCTGGTCGGTCAGGAGTGCGCCGAGGCCGCCCGCGTACCCCTGGCCCACCGCGCGCACCTTCCATGCTCCCTGGCGGCGGTACAGCTCCAGGGCTACGACGGCGGACTCGGCGTCGAGGTCGGTGATGGTGTAGCTGGCGACCTCGGAGCCGTCGAGTCCGGTGACGGCGACGAAGGGGGCCGCGACGGCGCCGAAGCGGTCGGGACCGCCGGGCCCGGTGGGCAGCGCGAGCAGCACGCTCACGCGGTGGGCGGCCTCGGGCACGGCGTCCAGATCGACGGCGAGACGGTGGTCGGCCGCCGCCTGCCGGGGGACCTCGAGCCCAGGCAGCGCGGGGGCGCCGGGGTGCGCGACCCAGTCGCGGCCGTGCACTCTGCCCTGGTCGTCGCTGAGCGTCGCGCCCGCCACGACCGGTGCTCCCGCCGACACGCGGATCTCCAGACGGGTCTGGGTGAGGGGGTGGTTCTGCCCCCGGACCAGCTCGGCCGTCATCGCCTTCTCCCCCTCGTCCCGTCCGTCTGTTCCTGTGTTCCCGCTACCTCACAGGCCCGGCAGGATCGCCGGCATGAGGTCCTGGAACGTGCGGCCGTTGGCAGGCGAGCCCAGGGCGGTCATCTGCCAGCCGGCGCCCGCACGGTGCACCTTCGCCATGATCTGGGCGGTGTACTGGCCGCCGCCGTCGAGCGTGTAGCGGGCCAGCTCCTGGCCGTTGGTCTCGTCGACCAGGCGGCAGAACGCGTTCTGCACCTCCTGGAAGGTCTGGCCGGTGAAGGAGTTCACCGTGAAGACGATCTGGTCGATGTGGACCGGGACGCGCTGGAGGTCGACGAGGATCGCCTCGTCGTCGCCGCCCTGGCCGGCGCCGCCGACCAGGTTGTCACCGGTGTGGCGCACGGAGCCGTCGTCGCTGACGAGGTGGCGGAAGAAGACGACGTCCACCGGCTGCTTGTCCGCGAACAGGACAGCCGAGGCGTCGAGGTCGATCTCGCGCGTGCGGGACCCGAAGAGGCCGCGGCGCGGGGCGGCCTGCCAGCCGAGTCCCATCCGGACGGCCGTCAGGGTGCCCCCGTCCTGCTTCTGCAGGCTGATCGCCTGGCCCTTGCTCAGGTTGACACCAGGACCCTTGGAAAAGTTGGCCGTCACGCGTCCGTCCCCTCTCGAACTGTGCTCTTCACCGCCCGTCCGAACGGTTGAGGGAACCCTACGCAGGGCCACTGACAACGCCGCACGCCGGCAAGGACTTTGTGTCGGTGTTGCAACACACCGTGCGGCATGCCGGATCCGTCCGGCATGCCGTGGGGCCTGCGGTGTGCGGGGGGGCGTCAGGCCAGCCCGGCCTCCTTCATCTGGCGCAGCTCCTTCTTCATCTCCGACACCTCGTCACGCAGCCTCGCGGCGATCTCGAACTGGAGGTCCGCGGCGGACGCCCGCATCCGGTCGGTCAACTCTTCGATCTGCTCGGCGAGTTCGGCCGCGGGACGGTCGGTGGGGACCGGCTGTGCCGCCTTGCCCTTTGTGGCCTTGCCGCCGGTCTTCTTGGCGCCCGCCTTGGCGAGCGCGGGCACGGGCGCCTTGGCACCCTTGCCGTCCTTCGCGCCCTTGCGGTAGCCGGAGCCGAGGAGTTCCTCGGTGTCGACGTCCTCGCGCGCGATGGACGCGACGATGTCGTTGATCTTCTTGCGGAGCGGCTGGGGGTCGATCCCCTTTTCCTTGTTGTACGCGATCTGCTTCTCCCGGCGGCGGTTGGTCTCGTCGATGGCCTTCTCCATCGCCGGAGTGATCTTGTCCGCGTACATATGGACCTGGCCCGACACGTTGCGCGCGGCGCGGCCGATGGTCTGGATCAGGGAGGTGCCGGAGCGCAGGAAGCCCTCCTTGTCGGCGTCGAGGATCGCCACCAGGGAGACCTCGGGCAGGTCGAGGCCCTCACGGAGCAGGTTGATGCCGACGAGGACGTCGTACTCACCCGCGCGCAGTTCGCGCAGCAGCTCGACGCGGCGCAGTGTGTCGACGTCGCTGTGCAGGTAGCGCACCTGGATGCCGAGCTCCAGGAAGTACTCGGTGAGGTCCTCGGCCATCTTCTTGGTGAGCGTGGTGACGAGGACGCGCTCGTCCTTCTCGGTGCGCTTGCGGATCTCGTGCACCAGGTCGTCGATCTGGCCCTCGGTGGGCTTGACCACGACCTCGGGGTCGATGAGGCCCGTGGGGCGGATGATCTGCTCCACGAAGCCGTCGCCCCGCGCGAGCTCGTACTTGCCCGGGGTGGCCGACAGGTAGACGGTCTGGCCGATGCGCTCCTGGAACTCCTCCCACTTCAGGGGGCGGTTGTCCAGGGCGGACGGGAGCCGGAAGCCGTGGTCGACGAGGGTGCGCTTGCGGGAGGCGTCGCCCTCGTACATGGCGCCGATCTGCGGCACGGTGACATGCGACTCGTCGATGACGAGGAGGAAGTCGTCCGGGAAGTAGTCGAGCAGCGTGTTCGGCGGGGAGCCGGGCGAGCGGCCGTCGAAGTGCATCGAGTAGTTCTCCACGCCGGAGCAGGAGCCGATCTGACGGAGCATCTCGAGGTCGTACGTGGTGCGCATGCGCAGCCGCTGGGCCTCGAGCATCTTGCCCTGCTTCTCCAACTCCGCGAGGCGCTCCCCGAGCTCCTTCTCGATGTCGTTCGCCGCGCGCTCCAGGCGCTCGGGGCCCGCCACGTAGTGCGTGGCCGGGAAGACGTACAGCGACTCGTCGTCGCTGATGACCTCGCCGGTGAGGGGGTGGAGGGTGGAGAGGGACTCGATCTCGTCCCCGAACATCTCGATGCGGACGGCGAGCTCCTCGTAGACCGGGAAGATCTCGATGGTGTCGCCGCGGACGCGGAACGTGCCACGGCTGAAGGCCACGTCGTTGCGCGTGTACTGGATGTCGACGAAGCGGCGCAGCAGCTCGTCCCGGTCGATCTCGTCGCCGACCTTGAGCGACACCATGCGGTCGACGTACTCCTGCGGCGTGCCCAGGCCGTAGATGCACGAGACGGAGGCGACCACGACGACGTCCCGCCGGGTGATCAGCGAGTTCGTCGCGGAGTGGCGCAGGCGCTCCACTTCCTCGTTGATCGAGGAGTCCTTCTCGATGTAGGTGTCCGACTGCGGGACGTACGCCTCGGGCTGGTAGTAGTCGTAGTACGAGACGAAGTACTCGACCGCATTGTTCGGCAGCAGCTCGCGGAACTCGTTGGCCAGCTGGGCGGCCAGCGTCTTGTTCGGCGCCATCACGAGGGTGGGGCGCTGAAGTTTCTCGATCATCCACGCGGTGGTGGCGGACTTACCTGTTCCGGTCGCACCGAGGAGGACGACATCCTTCTCACCTGCGGTGATGCGCCGCTCCAGGTCGGCGATGGCCGCCGGCTGGTCGCCGCTTGGCTGGTAGGGACTGACGACCTCGAAAGGCGCCACCGTGCGTTCGATCTTGGATACGGGCCGCATGGAATCCACCGTACGACCCCGCACTGACAACGGGGCCGGATCAGCCTGCCCGCCGCAGCGGGCGCACCGTCCGGCCCGCCCTACTCGCGGCCTCGACGGCGTCCAGCCGGTCGGGCCTGCCCGTCATCATCATCGGGTCGAACACCACCACGACGCCGGCCAGGAGCAGGAAGCACAGGGGGCCGATCATCAGGGGCGCGAGGAGTTCGGCGGGGGTGTCACCGGCAGGGGTGCCGCCGCTTCCGTTCACGTGGACGCTGAGGGCGGCCATTCCGGTGTAGTGCATGCCGGTCACCGCGAGACCCATGACGAGGCTCGCGCCGACGCTCCAGACGAACCCCCTGACCTGGACCGCGGCCCAGAGTGCGGCGGTGGCGGCGGCCATGGCGATCACCACGGAGACGCCGACGGTGAAGGTGTTGTACTGAAGCGTCCCATGTAGGCGCATACCGGCCATACCGAGGTAGTGCATCGACGCGACACCCAGACCGGTGACCGTGCCGCCGGTGAACAGGGCCGCTCCTGTCGCGCCCCGGTAACCGACGATGAAGATCCCGACCCCGACCATGACCATGGCGACGCCCAGGCTCGCGAACGTCGTCAGTTTGTCGTAGTGGATCGGGGTGCCCTGCACGCGGAAGCCCATCATCGCGATGAAGTGCATCGTCCAGATTCCGGACCCGATCGCCGCCGAGCCGAGCGCGAGCCAGCCGGGCCGCCAGGACTGGGTGACGAGCAGCGATCTGGTGGTGCAGCGCAGACCCAGCGCCCCGCCGAGGCAGGCCATGAAGAACGCCACCAGCGGCGTGACCAGTCCATAGCTGAATCCGTCGACCGTGCCCTGCATCCGCCGCAGCCCTTCCGCCCTGATGTTCCTGATGCGTTCCGTTTGCACCCCTGGCAGCGACTGCCGGAGCGACCGCGATTGGAGCAGAGATTAAGGCTCCCCCGGGAACGTCTGACCGATTTTCCGGCAAAGCCTCACGACACCCACCCGCGGGGTGCACGTCCTCCCACCACTCCGTTCAGTGTGTGGCCATCCTTCACCTGTCTTCCGTTGGCAACCGACTGTCACTCTCGTCCAGTCCTTGATCCCTCGACGCGAGGAGTACACGTGTCCGCACACGCAACCACCGCGGCCGCCGCCCTGGCGGGATTCGTCGGCGTCCTGGTCCTCCCCACCGCCGCCGAGGCGGCCCAGCAGCACGACGCACCCGTCGTCATCGCACACCGCGGCGCCTCCGGGTACGCGCCCGAGAACACCCTCCAGGCCATCGACAAGGCCGACAAGCTCGGCTTCGACTGGGTCGAGAACGACGTGCAGCGCACCAAGGACGGCCGGCTCGTCGTCATCCACGACACGAATCTGGCGCGCACCACGAACGTCGAACAGGTCTTCCCCGGCCGCGCCCCGTACAAGGTCGGCGACTTCACCGCGGCGGAGATCGCCAAGCTCGACGCCGGCAGCTGGAAGGGCGCCGAGTTCACCGGCGCCCGCGTGCCGACCCTCACCCAGTACCTGGATCGGGTCGACCACAACCACCAGAAACTCCTCATGGAGATCAAGGCCCCGGAACTCTACCCGGGCATCGAGAAGGACGTCCTGCGCGTGCTCGGCAAGGAGGGCTGGCTCAACCGCGATCACGTCAGGAACCGCCTGGTGATCCAGAGCTTCAGCGCCGACAGTGTACGGACCCTGCACGTGCGCCGCCCGGACATCACAACGGGCTTCCTCGGCACCCCCGCCGTGAGCGACCTGCCCCGGTACGCCCAGTTCGCAGATCAGATCAACCCCAGCAACGGGACGATCTCGGACTGGTACGTCGCATCGGTGCACGCCTTCAAGGGCCCGCACGGCAAGCGCCTCCAGCTCTTCACCTGGCCCGTGAACGACGCGGCGACCGCGCGGCGCGCGGCCGGTCTCGGCGTGGACGGCATCATCACGAACGTCCCCGATGTCGTGCGTAAGGCAGTGGGCGGCCGCGAGTAGAGCGGACGACGGGCAGGGGGAGGCGAGGCCGGCGGACGGCGCGGCCCGTTGTCAGTGGCTCCCCGTACGGTGGTCGGCATGAACGCCAATGGGCAGAAAGCCACTGGGGACAGCGCCGGGAACAGTGCCGCACACAGTGCCGGGCTCACGGTTGTCTGGGCCGTCGTCGGCACGGACATCGGGCCGCTGCTCCTCGCCGCGACGGACGCCGGGCTGGTGAATGTCGTCTTCCACGCCTCCCCCGCCGTGCGGGACCCGGCGGTCGAGCGGCTCGGTTCCCGGCTCGGGACCGAGCCGGTGGAGGCCCCGGACTCGCCGCTCCTGGCCGAGCCCATACGTCAGCTGAAGGCCTACTTCGCCGGTGAGCGGCGCGATTTCGAGCTGCCGCTCGACTGGTCGCTGATCGCCGGGTTCAACCGGCAGGTCCTGCGCGAGCTCGCGTCCGGTGTCCCGTTCGGCACGGTCGTCGGCTACGGGGATCTGGCGGGCCGCGTCGGGCAGCCGGGGGCTGCGCAGGCGGTGGGCGTGGCCATGGGGGCCAATCCGCTACCGGTCGTGGTGCCGTGCCACCGCGTCGTGGAGAGCGACGGCGGCATCGGCGGATTCGGCGGCGGCCTGGAGACGAAGCGGCAGCTGCTCGCGCTGGAAGGGGTCCTTCCGCAGCCGCTGTTCTGAGGCACGGGAGCCGCTGTTCCGAGACACGGGAGCCGCCGTTTTGACCCCCAGATGCCTGGGGGTGCCGGGCCGCGCGGGGACGCCCTGTGTTCGCGGGTGGGTGCCGACTGGCACACTGCGCCGGTGCTCATACCCGATTCCGCCGCGCGCCGCCGGCCCTCCGTCCCCGTGACGCCCGAGGACCTGGCCGGGCTGCGCCGTCGTGTCACCGCCGTGCTCGTCGCGAGCCAGATACTCGGCGGGCTCGGTGTCGCCACCGGCATCGCGCTCGCCGCCGTGCTCGCCAAGCAGGTCAGCGGGGACGAGGCGCTGTCCGGGCTCGCGCCGACCGCGACGGTCGCCGGGACCGCCCTGCTGTCCGTCCCGCTCGCCGCCCTGATGACGGCACGGGGGCGGCGGCCCGGGCTCGTCCTCGCCTATCTGATCGGCGCACTGGGGGCCGGGGTCGTCGTGCTGGCCGCCGCGGTGGGGAGCTTCCCGCTGCTGCTCGTCGGCATGGCCGGGTTCGGCGCCGCCTCGTCGGCGAATCTCCAGGCGCGGTTCGCGGCGGCCGATCTGGCCGAGCCACAGCGCCGGGCGCGGGCGATCTCGAACGTCGTGTGGGCCACCACGATCGGCGCGGTGCTCGGGCCCAACATCGCGGCGCCCGCGGGCCGCAGCGTCGCCGGGCTCGGCATCCCCGCGGCGGCGGGGCCCTTCCTCTGGGCGGCCGGAGTCTTCCTCGTCTCGGCCGTCATGGTGCAGGTCCTGCTGCGTCCCGACCCGCTCCTGACCGCCCGCGCCCTGGCTCCCGAGGAGGAGAAGTCGGCCGGAGCGCGGTCGATCAGGGCCGGGTTCGCCGCGGTCGCCGCGTCGCCGCGTGCCCGGCTCGCCCTCGTGACCGTCGCCGTCTCGCACACCGCGATGGTCTCCATCATGTCGATGACGCCGGTCGACCTCGGCCATCACGGTGCGAGCATCGATCTCATCGGCCTGGTCATCAGCGGGCACATCGCGGGCATGTACGCGTTCTCGCCGGTGATGGGACGGCTGTCGGACCGGCTCGGGCGGCTCTCCGTTATCGGCCTCGCCGTGGGCCTGCTCGCCTGTGCGGCGCTGCTCGCGGGCACGGCGGGCGGCAACCACGGGCAGACCGCCGCGGGCCTGTTCGTTCTGGGGCTCGGCTGGTCCGCCGGCCTCGTCTCCGGTTCGGCCCTGTTGACCGACTCGGTGCCGCAGGCCGCGCGGGCCGCCGCACAGGGCCTGTCCGACCTGACCATGAACACGGCGGCCGGCGTCGGCGGCGCGGCCGCGGGCCTGGTCGTCGCGACGGCGAGCTACGCCTGGCTCAACCTGGCCGCGGCCTGCCTCCTGCTGCCGCTCGCCGCGCTCACCCTCTTCAGCCGGCGGCCCGCGACCAGGTGATCAGGGCGGCGTGACCGCGGCCGGTCACCGCGGTCGATATGACGCCGGTCAGGGCAGCGTGATGTGGTACGCCTTCCGCAGGGTCTCGTGCACGGTCCACGTCGTACGGTCGCCCTCGCGCAGTACCGCCGCGTCGCCGGGGCCCACCTCCAGGGTCTGCCCGCCCTCGACCTCGACCGTGGCGCGGCCGGAGACGACCACGAACAGCTCGTTCGCCTCGGTGTCCGTGACCACGCCCGGCGTGATCTGCCAGATGCCCCGCAGCTGCTTGCCGTCGGCGGACTCCCAGAGCACCTTGCCCGTGACGACGGGGTCGCCCGAGACGATCTGCTCCGGATCGAGGGGCTCCGGTTCGAGTGCGACGTCCGGGATGTGTACGGCAAAAGAAGCAGTGGCCTGATCGTTCGTGGTCATGAACGGTCACTCTAGGCAGCGTGGCCCCCTCTGTTCACTGGACGACCCGTACCTCGGTCGCGGCCCGGACTGGACGGCTCGTCAAGGGGAAGAGACCTGGGGACAACGTCCCGGGCGCCGCGTGCCCGGGTTCTAGGGAGTCGTGGGGACATGGAGATTTCCGGCGTCATCAGCGCGATCGTGATCGGCATCGTCATCGGCGTCCTGGGCCGGCTCGCGCTGCCCGGCCGTCAGCGCATCGGCATCCTGGCGACGGTCGTCGTCGGCATCGTGGCCGCGCTGCTCGGCTCGGCCATCGCCGCGGGCATCGGTGTCGCGGACACCAAGGGGATCGACTGGGTGGAGTGGCTGATCCAGATCGGCCTGGCCGCCCTGGGTGTGGCCCTGCTCGACCGCGGCCGGACGAGCGGCCGGTCACGCGGCCGCTCATGGAGCCGTACCCGCCACTGAACCTCGACGCCCGTACAACCAAGCCCCGTACGAGTGGCGGCCGTGGGGTCCGAGACCGGCACCTCGCGGGACATGATCGAGGCGCGTCGTGTGTCCGTCATGCGCACAGATGTGTCCGTCCTGCGCACAGGCTGCTCGGCCTACCGTCGCGCCACAAGTGTCTACCGACATGCCGCAGGGTTTGGGCGTGCGCGCCGCTCGCCATGGATGAGGGGAGACCCGACAGACAGGAGGCAGGCGCGTGGTGCTGGTGTCCGATGAGGTGCGGGAAGCGGTGGTCGCGGGCCGGCCGGTCGTGGCCCTGGAGTCGACGATCATCGCGCACGGGCTGCCGCGCCCGCGCAATCTGCGGGTGGCGCTCGAACTCGAAGAGCTGGTGCGCGCCGAGGGCGCGGTGCCCGCGACGATCGCCGTTCTGGACGGGCAGCCCCATGTCGGCCTGGACAAGGGCCAGTTGGAGCGGGTCGCGACGGAGGACGGCATCCGCAAGCTGAGCCACCGTGATCTCCCGCTCGCCGTGGCGACGGGGGCGAGCGGGGCGACGACCGTGTCGGCGACAGCGCTGCTCGCGGCGCGCGCGGGGGTACGGGTGTTCGCGACGGGTGGGCTCGGCGGCGTGCACCGGCGGTGGACCGAGACGCAGGACGAGTCGGCGGACCTCGGGCTGCTCGCGCGGACGCGGATCACCGTGGTGTGCGCGGGCGTCAAGTCGATCCTGGACGTACCGGCGACCCTTCAGCGGCTGGAGACCCTGGGTGTGTCGGTGGCCGGGTACGGGACCGGCCGCTTCCCGGGCTTCTACCTCTCCGACTCGGGCCATCCGGTCGACTGGACGCTGGGCGAACCGGCCGAGGTGGCCGGGGTGATGCGGGCTCAGGACGCGCTGGGCGGGCCCGAGGCCGCGCTGATCGTGGCGAACCCGGTACCCGAGGCGGACCAGCTCGATCCCGCGCTCCACGCGCGCGTGCTCGACGATGCGCTGCGGGCGTGCGACGCGGAGGGCATCACGGGGCAGGCGGTCACGCCGTTCCTCCTTGACTACCTGGTTCGGCACACGGACGGCGCCTCGCTGGAGGCCAACCTCGCGGCGGTACGCGGCAACGCACGGCTCGCGGCACGCATCGCGGCGGCCTGGGCGCGGCCGTGAGCGGAGCCCTCCTGGTCGTCGGGGACGTCGTCACGGACATCGTGGCCCGGCACGACGCCCCGCTCGCGGCGGGCACGGACACGGCGGCGGAGATTCGTACGCTGCCGGGCGGCGCGGGGGCGAACGTGGCGTGCTGGGCAGCCTGTTCGGGCTGTTCCGATGTGGCGATGCTAGGGCGGGTCGGCGCCGACTCGGTGGCCTGGCACGAGGAGGCGCTCACGCGCGCGGGGGTGCGTCCCCGGCTCGTCGTCGACCCGGAGGCGGCGACCGGCACCGTGATCTCACTGGTCGACACGGGGGCCGGCGCCGAGCGGACGTTCCTGACGGACAGCGGGGCCTCGCTGCGCCTCTCCCCCGCCGACTGGTCCGCGGACCTGCTCGGCGGGGTCGCGTGGCTGCATCTGTCCGGGTATCTGTTCTTCTCCGCCGAGGGTCGCGCACTGGTCGCGGCGGCGCTGGGCTCGGCACGCGCGCGTGGGGTGCCGGTGAGTGTCGATCCCGCGTCGGCCGGCTTCCTCACCGGGCTGGGACCCGACCGGTTCCTGGCACTCGCGGAGGGCGTGGAGGTCCTGCTGCCCAGCCGGGACGAGGCGGAGCTGCTGAGTGGCGCCGGGGACGCGGAGGACGCGGCGGCGAAGCTCAGCGGACGGTTCCCGCTGGTCGTCGTCACGTCGGGGGTCGCGGGAGCGGTGGTGGCGCAGGCCGGGGCGGTACGCGCGCGTGTGCCGTCGGTGTCGGCGGTGGCGCGGGACTCCACCGGGGCGGGCGACGCGTTCACCGGCGCGTTCCTCGCCGCGTGGCTGCGGGGCGCGGGGCCACGGGAGGCGGCGACTGAGGGGTGCCGCGCGGGGGCCCTGGCGGTGGCACGGGTGGGCGGCCGACCTCCGCCGCTCCGAGAGCGACCCGGACCCGTACTCCCCACGGGAGAAGACCCGGACCCGTCCGCCGAGAGCGACCCGGCCCCGTAACCCCTGCCAAGGACAGAAGCCCTAGGGCCTTCGCTTGGATCAGGCTGGATCAGGGAGCGGGGTGTGGTGCGTGCAGCTGCAAGGCGAGGGAGGGAAGCGACGCGATGGGGGTCCCCCCTGCTCGAGCGAAGCCGAGAGCTTGGGGAGTCGTTGACCGACGACAACGCCGCAGATGTGCGTGCCACGCCCACCGAGCCCAGCATGATCCAGACGAAAGGCCCTAGGCCCGCTTCCGTCCCCACGCCGAGATCAGCGGTGCCGTCGCCAGGTCCATCGTGCCGGTCGCGACGTCGGCCAGGTGGCGGTCGATCTCCTCGTCCGTGGCGTGGCCCGCGCGGACCAGGGACTCGCGGATCTGCTGGAACGTGGCCGTCTCCAGGACCCCGCACGCCTCGGACGTCAGCGGGAAGTACGCGTCGGCCTCCACCTGGTGCAGGCCGGCCTCCCGCAGCAGCCTCGGCAGCCTGCGGCCGTACGACAGGTCGGCGCCGCGCTCCGCGAGCAGCTCGCGGAAGCCGCGGCGCAGCCGGTTCGCCAGCTCCTCGGCGGGGCCGTGCTCGTCGGGGCAGGCCAGCGGCTGGAGTGCGGGGTCGGCGTCCTCGACGAGCAGCCGTCCGCCGGGCCGCAGCGCGCGCAGCATGGACGTCAACGCCCGCTCCCTGTCGGGCACATGGACCAGGACGAGCCGGGCGTGGACCAGGTCGAATCCCTCGGTGGGCGGCTCGTCGGCGGCCACGTCGTGGCGGAGGACCTCGACGGGGGAACGGGCGGCGGACGTCTGCCACGAGGTGTCGATGTCGGTCGCGAGGACCTTCCCGGTGGGGCCGACCTTCTTGGCGAGCCAGGAAACCACGGAGGTGCCGCCCGCGCCGACCTCCCAGCAGCGCCAGCCGGGGCCGATGCCGAGCTGTTCGATGTGCCGGAAGGTCGTGGGGTCGAAGAGGGTCGAGAAGGCGTCGAAGCGCCGGCCTGCCTCTTG
This sequence comes from Streptomyces sp. NPDC055140, assembly GCF_053607285.1. Taxonomy (NCBI): domain Bacteria; kingdom Bacillati; phylum Actinomycetota; class Actinomycetes; order Kitasatosporales; family Streptomycetaceae; genus Streptomyces; species Streptomyces sp. NPDC055140. The sequence goes on from NZ_JBSGTG010000001.1 coordinate 185,120, forward strand.
CTGCCGGTTGTCCAGGAGATAGCCCTCGGGTCGCGTCATGCCGCGATCATCCCAGTTGTCCGGCCCGGCCCCGGGAGGCGGTTCCGCGCGTTCCGAAGGGGAGCATTCCGTTCCCCCAGGGGCCGTGGGCGTTGTCGCCGTGAGCTGGCAGACTGGCCCGCCGAGTCACCGAAACACGACGTCGAGCCGCGCGAGGAGCCCCGCATGTCGATGGCAGGCAACCTGCGGAAGGTCGGAGACCTCCGGAAGGTGTCCGACCTGCGCAAGGTCGGAGGCCTGAGAAGAGTGGCGCGCCTGGCACGTCGGCACCCCCGCGTCGACCTCAGCCACCCCTCCCGCTCGCCGCTGGGTTCGGCGGTCGTCAAGTGCGTGACGTACCGGGACGGGGTCCGCGAGCAGGCCGGGCGCGACCTGGTGGACGCGGTCGACCGGGTCCGCAAGTCCGACGACGGCTTCGTCTGGCTGGGGCTGCACGAGCCGACGGAGCTGGAGTTCGCGGACATCGCCGAGCTGTTCGACCTGCACCCGCTGGCCGTCGAGGACGCGGTGCACGCGCACCAGCGGCCGAAGGTCGAGCGGTACGGGCAGACGCTGTTCGCCGTGTTCAAGACCGTCTGTTACGTGGAGCACGCAGAACTGACCGCGACCAGCGAGGTCGTCGACACCGGCGAGATCATGGTGTTCATCGGCCGGGACTTCGTGATCACCGTGCGGCACGGGAGGCACGGCTCGCTCGGCCCGGTGCGCGAGGGTCTGGAGGCGGACCCAGGGCAGCTCACCAAGGGCCCGGCCGCCGTGCTGCACGCGATCGCCGACCACGTGGTGGACGACTATCTCACCGTGATCGACGCCGTCCAGTCGGACATCGACCAGGTCGAGACGGATGTGTTCGCCGAGGACGGGGCGCGCGCCGACCCGGGCCGGATCTACCAGCTCAAGCGCGAGTTGCTCGAACTGAAGCGGGCCGTGGTGCCGCTCGCCCGGCCGATAGAGGAGCTCGCGGGCCGCCCCTTCCAGGTGGTGGCGCCGGAGATACAGGCGTACTTCCGGGACGTCTCCGACCATCTGCTGAGGGCCGCCGAACAGATAGCGGCCTTCGACGAGTTGCTGAACTCGATCCTTCAGGCCCATCTCGCGCAGGTGACGGTCGCTCAGAACGAGGACATGCGCAAGATCACGGCCTGGGCCGCGGTCGTGGCCGTGCCGACGATGGGCTGCGGCGTGTACGGGATGAACTTCGACCATATGCCGGAGCTGCACTGGCAGTTCGGGTACCCGCTGTTCCTGGGCGTGATCGCGAGCATCTGTTTCGTCCTGCACCGCGCCTTCCGGCGCAACGGGTGGCTCTGAGCCCGCAGGACGAACGGCGGGCCGCACTACGCGGTGGCGGGCCGCTTCTAGGGAAGCGGCCCGCCGGATCCTGACCTCAGGGGTCAGCTCCTGGCGTAGACGCTCCCGACCCAGGACGACATCTGGTCCTCGGACAGATGCGCCGCGAGGTCGGCCTCGCTGATCATGCCGACGAGGCGCTTGTCCTCTATGACGGGGAGGCGGCGGATCTGGTGGTCCTGCATCTCGTGGAGGACCTCGTCGACGTCGGCGCCCGAGTCGATCCAGCGGGGCGTCCCCTGCGCGAGGTCACCCGCGGTGATCTTGGAGGGGTCGTGGCCCATGGCCACGCAGCCGATCACGATGTCGCGGTCCGTGAGGATCCCGCAGAGGCGTTCGTTCTCGTCGCTGATGGGCAGCGCGCCCACGTTCAGCTGGCGCATGAGCTGGGCGGCGCGGTCCAGGGTCTCGTGAGCGGGGATCCACTGCGCACCGCGGTGCATGATGTCTCCGGCGGTGGTCATGGGGTACCTCCCGGTGCCGGTGGCCGGCGCAGCACGGGTCGCGCCGCAGGTCCCGGCGCAATTCATTCTTCCCGCCCTGCCTTGGGCCCGCACCTGGGAGCGGGCCCGCACCGACACGTAGGCGCGCCCGTCACGAGGGCAGCCCGCCCCAGGCCGGATGCCGGGGGTCGTCGGCCCGTACGACCACGTCCGCCGTGCCGGCCGGGTCCGTCTCGCTCTCGTAGCGCTCGAAGGCCGGCAGCGTCCACTGCTCGTCCTCGGGCGTACGCCGTCGCAGCGCGCCCGGCGACAGCTTCAGGTGCACGGTCAGGTCGAACGGGAACCAGTGCCCCATGAGCAACGGCCCGTGCAGCAACAGAACGCCGCCGGGCGGCAGTTCGACGTAGGCGCTGCGTGTCGCGCGGTCGGCCGCCGGGTCCCACAGGTCCGGCAGGACGCGTCCCGTGCCGCCGGGTTCGAGCGGCCCGAAGACCTCGCGCCACAGCGCGGCCGTGTCGAACCAGCCGCTGTAGTACGCCTCCACGTCCTCGCGCCCGTACTCGAAGCGCAGCGAGGCGGGCCGCAGGAACCCGCCCGTGTCCACGACAAGTGAGGGGCGTCCGCGCACCCGTAGAGCCTCCCCGACCAGTGCGGCGAGGTCACCGGGCCGGGCGGCCGGCGGGCCGTCGACGGCGATACGGGGCCACGGACTCCCGTCGCCCGGCTTCAGTTCGAGCAGCCGCTCGGCGAGGGCGTCGCCGAGCCGTTCCCAGGTGATCGCTTCGAGTCGCACGCGCCTCATGATGCCTCGCACCCAGGACGGGATCCGACGGGACCCGTACCCCCGCGACGCGTTCTCGCCCGCACGCGGGGAATGAACCGCGTATGACCGCGAAGGCCCGGCCCCACCGCGCTGCTCACCGCCGGACTCCCCCGCCGCACACCGAACTCGGCGGGCCGGTCGTCGTGCAGCCGCTCAAGCGCCGGCAGTGCGCGGAGTGCCGCCGCGAGCCACTGGACCTGCTGACCCTGGAGGACGGGGCGCCGCGGTGCCTGGACTGCGCCGACCTCGGGCATCTCGTGTATCTGCCGCGCGGCGACTGGGCGCTCACCCGCCGCGCCAGGGAAGGCAGTTCGCTGTGGGCTGTGGTCGTGCGCTTCCATCGGCGGCGCGGCCGTTACGAGCGCCAGGGCGTCCTCGTGGAGGAGGAGGCGCTGGCCCGCGCCGAGGAGCGGTGCCTTGCGGACGCGGACGCGCGGGCCAGGCGCCGGGCGCGGGACGCGGCGCGCAGGGCGGCGCAGGACGCGTCGTTCACGGCCGCGTTCGCCCGGGAGATCCTGCGGCTCTTCCCCGGCTGCCCGCCGGAACGGGCGGAGGCGATCGCGGCCCACGCGTCACTGCGCGGCAGCGGCCGGGTGGGGCGCAGCGCGGCGGGCCGCGCCCTGTCGCGGGCCGCGGTGACGGCGGCGGTGCGGGCGGCGGTGCGGCACACGGAGACCGCGTACGACGCGTTGCTGATGAGCGGGGTACAGCGGGGCGAGGCCAGGCGGAGAATCGAGGTACCGGTGGAGGCCGTTCTGGTTGCGTGGCGCGCCCGGGAATCGTGAGAAGCGTGTACGCCGCACGGTGGCGGCTGCCCCCTCCGTGCGGCAGGATCTCGATCGGACCGCGACGCCAACGGCATCGCCGGCAGGGGGAGTTGTGATGATCGATGGACCGTACTTCGTGCTCACCGTCCTGGGCGCGCTCGCCTGCGGGGTGTCGGCGGGCGTCTTCATCGCGTTCTCGACCTTCGTGATGAAGGGGCTCGCGGCACTGCCGCCCGCGCAGGGTATTGCGGCGATGCAGGCGATCAACGTGGCCGCGGTCAGCCCGGCGTTCATGGTGGTGTTCCTGGGGGCCGCGGCGCTGTGCGTGGTGCTGGCCGTCGTGACGTTCGTGCTCTGGCCGGAGCAGGGCACCGTGGAGCTGCTGCTCGGCAGCGCGCTCCAGCTGGTCGGCGTGTTCGGCGTGACCGTCGCCGCGAACGTCCCGCGCAACGACGCGCTCGCGAAGCTCGACCCCCAGGCGCCGGACAGCGCGGGACCGTGGCGTACGTACGTGTCCGAGTGGCTGATGTGGAACCACATCAGGGGTGGTGCGTCGCTGGCCGCGTCGGCCTCGTTCATCCTCGCCCTGACCTGAGCCTTCGCGTCCTGCCGCACCCCCCGCCGGCGCCGCTGCACACCGGGGGAAACGGACGTATCGTGGCGAGAAGGACACGGCAAGGGAGACGGCCATGGCCGACCCCAAGGGCTTTCTCACCACCCCCCGGCAGGAGTGGCCGCGCCGCCCTGTCGAGGAGCGGGTCCATGACTGGGCCGAGGTGTACGTCCCCGGGGCGCTCCTCCCGATCGTCGAGGCGCAGGCCGACCGCTGCATGGACTGCGGCGTCCCGTTCTGTCACGAGGCGTGTCCGCTCGGGAACCTGATCCCGGAGTGGAACGAACTCGTGTCGCGGGACGACTGGCGGGCGGCGAGCGACCGGCTGCACGCCACGAACAACTTTCCCGAGTTCACCGGGCGCCTGTGCCCCGCCCCGTGCGAGGCGGGCTGTGTCCTGGCGATCAACCAGCCGGCCGTGACCATCAAGAACGTGGAGGTCGCCATCGCCGACCGCGCCTGGCAGGACGGCCTCGCCCCGCCCAAGCCGCCCGACCGGCTGTCCGGCGCCACGGTCGCCGTGGTCGGCTCGGGCCCGGCGGGGCTCGCGGCCGCCCAGCAGCTCACGCGCGCGGGACACACGGTCGCCGTCTTCGAGCGGGACGACCGGCCGGGCGGCCTGATGCGCTACGGCATCCCGGCTTTCAAGATGGAGAAGCGCCATCTGGACCGCAGGCTGGCGCAGTTGAGGGACGAGGGGGTGCGTTTTCGTACGTCGACGGAGGTCGGTCGGGACATCGGCGCGGCCGAGCTGCGGTCACGCTACGACGCGGTGGTCCTCGCGGTCGGCGCCACGGCCTGGCGCGAACTGGACGTGCCGGGACGGGAGTTGACCGGGATCGTGCAGGCGATGGAGTATCTGCCGCTGGCCAACCGCGTGTGCGAGGGCGACATCGACGCCTCCCCCCTGTCGGCCGCGGGCAAGCACGTCGTGATCGTCGGCGGCGGCGACACCGGCGCCGACTGCCTGGGCACGGCGGTGCGCGAGGGCGCCGCGTCGGTCACGCAGCTGGACATCTACGGGCAGCCGGGCTCCGATCGCGACGAGCTGGCCGAGCCCTGGCCGACGTATCCGAAGATCTACCGGCTGTCCGCCGCCCACGAGGAGGCCGGGGAGCTGCGGACCGCGCCCGCGGCGGACGCCGACGCGCGCCTGTTCGCGGCGTCCACGCTGCGTTTCGAAGGGGACGAGTGGGGCCGGGTGAGGGCGCTGCATCTCGTCGAGGTCGACGAGGCGCGGCGGCCCCGGGAGGGCACGTCCCGGGAGCTGCCCGCCGATCTGGTGCTGCTCGCCCTCGGCTTCTCGGGGCCCGAGCGCGGCGCCGGCGGCCCGGTCGGCCAGCTGGGCCTGGCCGTGGAGGACCGCGGCACGCTCGCCCGCGACGCGCGGTTCACGACCTCGGTGCCCGGCGTGTTCGCGGCCGGGGACGCGGCCCGCGGCCAGTCGCTCATCGTGTGGGCTATCGCCGAGGGCCGCTCGGCCGCGGCCGCGGTCGACCACTGGCTGACCGGCTCGACGCGGCTGCCCGCGCCGATCGGGCCGTACGACCGTCCGATGACGGCCTGAGCCCGTCGCCGGTCGGCGCTCGTCGTTCATTTGCGCTCGTCGGTTCCCGCGACCTTGCCGGTCGACAGGGCAATCCGGTTCCAGGTGTTGATCGTGAGGATCAGGGACAGGACGTGCGCCAGCTCCTGCTCGTCGAACTGGGCCGCGGCCTCGGCGTAGACGTCGTCGGGGACTCCGCCGTCGGCGACGAGCGTGACGGCCTCGGTGAGTGCGAGTGCCGCGCACTCCCGGGCGCTGAAGAAGTGCCGGGCCTCGCGCCACACGGCCACCATGTGCAGCCGGTCCTCGCTCTCGCCGGCCTTGCGCGCGTCGTTGGTGTGCATGTGGAGGCAGTACGCGCAGTGGTTGAGGTGCGAGGCGCGGATCTGGATCAGCTCGACCAGGGCCGGGTCGAGGCCCTCGCGGGCGGCGGCGTCGAAGCCGATCAGTGAGCGGAAGACCTTCGGCGCGGCCTTCGCGAAGTCGATGCGGCCGGCCGAGTGGGCGTGGGAGTGGGTGTTCGCCGTGGTGATCGTGTTCGTCGTCATGACCATGAATCTACGGGCCGGATAGACCTCTTGTAGAGTGCATTTCCATGGCAGATTCTTGGGTCAATTCCGCTGAGCGCATCGGCGCCGACCTGCATCTGGACCTGTCCGGTGCGGGCAGCCGCAGGGCCGCTCTCATGGGGGCGTTGCGTGATGCCGTGCGCTCGGGGCGGCTCGCTCCGGGCACCCGGCTGCCGCCCTACCGTTCGCTCGCCGCCGACCTGGGCGTCGCGCGTAACACGGTCGCCGACGCGTACGCGGAGCTCGTCGCCGAGGGCTGGCTGACCGCACGGCAGGGTTCGGGGACGCGGGTCGCCGAACGCGCGGGGCCGCCCGCGCCCGGCCGCGTCCCGAAGAAGGGTCCGGCCCGCACGCACGGGCCACGCCACGACCTCCGCCAGGGCACACCCGACGCGTCGTCCTTCCCGCGCGCGGAGTGGGCGGCCGCGTACCGGCGTGCGCTGCAGGCCGCGCCGAACGAGGCGTTCGGGCCGGGCGATCCGCAGGGCCGCATCGAGCTGCGTGAGGCGCTCACGGAGTATCTGGCCCGCGCGCGGGGGGTACGGGCGGAGCCGGACCGCATCGTGATCTGCTCCGGCTTCGCGCACGCCCTGCGGATTCTGTTCGACGGCCGGGTGCTGCGCGGACCGCTCGCCGTGGAGTCGTACGGACTCGGCTTCCACCGCGAGATCCTGACGACGGCCGGCGTACCGACGCTGCCCCTGACGCTCGACGAACACGGCGCGCGCGTGGGGGAGTTGACGGCCGGAGCGAGCCGGGCGAGGGCCGCGCTGCTCACACCGGCGCACCAGTTCCCCACGGGCGGCCCGTTGCACGCGGAGCGGCGTACGGCGGCCGTCGACTGGGCACGCGCGCGTAGCGGGCTGATCGTGGAGGACGACTACGACGGCGAGTTCCGCTACGACCGCAGGCCTGTCGGCGCGGTACAGGGCCTCGACCCCGAACGGGTGGTCTATGTCGGCTCGGTCAGCAAGAGCCTGTCGCCGGCGCTGCGGCTCGGCTGGATGGTGCTCCCGCAGGGGCTGGTGGGGGATGTCGTCGCGGCGAAGGGCGAGCGGGAGGCGTGGGCGAGCGTGCCGGACCAGCTGGCGCTCGCGGACTTCCTGGTCTCGGGGGCCTACGACCGGCATGTGCGGCGGATGCGGCAGCGGTACCGGGGGCGGCGGGACCGCCTGGTGGAGGCACTCGCCGAGCGGGCGCCCGAGGTGACGGCCACCGGGATCGCTGCGGGGCTGCACGCGGTGCTGCGGCTGCCCCCGGGGACCGAGCGGTCGGTGGTCAAGGCCGCCGCGTGGGGCGGTGTCGCCCTGGACGGCCTCGCCGAGTTCCGCCACCCGGAGGCGACGATGCCGCACACGGACGGCCTGGTGGTGGGGTACTCGACGCCGTCGGACCTCGCCTACGGCGCCGCGCTGGACGCCCTGTGTGGGGTGCTGCCGCCGGGCTGAGACCCCGACAGCGGCTGCCGGGTCCACCGGAAGGGCAGGCCCACGGCTCGCGCATCCCGTCCGCTCACGAGAGCAGGAAGTCCGCCGCCCCGGCCTTCGCGCCCTCGATGAATGCGGTGATCTCGCCTGGGGTGTAGATCAGGGCGGGGCCGTCCGGGTCGGCCGACTGACGCATCGCGACCCGGCCGTCGGCCAGCTTCATCGCTTCCACGCAGTTGCCCCCGTTGCCGCCGCTCCAGGGCTTGTGCCAGCCCTCGGTGCCGAGGTCTCGGGCGGGCATCCCGTTGTAGATGACCTCCCCGTCGACACCTCGTATGCGGGCCTTGATCCGATCCATTCACAGCTCCTTGCGGAGATCCCGGAGGATGTCCTTTGTGCGATGTGCCGTCGCGGCATGTGCCGCCATGCGGTCCATGACCTCGAGGTGGGTGGCCACCTCGGGGCGCGCGTCGAGGTAGACCGCGCCGGTCAGGTACTCGCTGTAGACCATGTCCGGCAGTTCTGACATGGCAAATCGGAACAACACGAAGGGGCCGTACGTGCCGGGGTGCGGGCCGGCTGCGAACTCGGCGATCTGCAGCGTCACGTTGGCCAGCTCCGTGGTCTCGAGGAGCCGGTCGATCTGGCCGCGCATCACGTCGGGGCCGCCGGCCGGGCGCCGCAGCGCGGTCTCGTCCATGACCATCCACAGGCGCGGGGCGTCCTCGCGGGTGATCAGCTCCTGGCGCTGCATCCGCAGCGCGACATGCCGCTCGACGACATCGGGGTCCTCGGCGAGGGCGCGGCCGACCGCTCCGGAGCGCAGCACTCCACGCGCGTAGTCCTCGGTCTGCAGAAGCCCGGGAACGAAGTGGGGCTCGTACGACCGGATGAGGCTGGCGGCGCCCTCCAGGCTCACGTACATCGAGAACCAGCCGGGCAGGATGTCGTGGAACCGCTGCCACCAGCCGGGTTTGTTGGCCTCTTCGGCGAGCGCGACGAAGGCTTCCGCCTCTTCGTCGGTGACGCCGTAGGACTTCAGGAGGAGCTGGAGGTACGGGATCTTCAGGCCGACCTCGGCCATCTCCATGCGGCGGACCGTGGCGGGGGCGACGCGCAGGACCTTCGCGGCCTCCTCGCGCTTGAGCCCGGCGCGTTCGCGCAGGTCCTGGAGGCGCCTGCCGAGGACGACCTGGCCAACGGTCGGAGCGGACCGCGGTTCGCTCACGCCCCCTACCTCCCAGTCGTCCCTGTGGTCCTGTTGCGGTCGCGCGTGTGGTCGCGCTCCCAGAGGGAAGCCGGACTGCCCCGACGCCCGGTCATTCCGGGCAACTTCCCTGAAATCGTCGGCATTTTCGCCATGATGGGCGCCGTACGGCACACCGCCGTCAGCAGTGTGCCATGGCTCGGCACCCGAGCACACTGCACTCTGCACTTTTCAGAGTGGCTCTTGCCAAGTGTTCACGACGGGGAGATAGTGGCAGGCGTGACTCCGTCCGTGCCGTTAGGAACAGAAGTCGGCGAAGCTACGCTCGGTGACGAAACCGATGCGTGCTCCGGCGCCGCGTCCGTGCGCCGCAGCAGCTTCGAACTGGCTCCCCACCCGGGTTCTGCCGCTCAGGCCCGGAAGCTGACGCGCGCCCACCTCAGCGGCTGGGCAGTGTGCGATGACACCTGCGACGCGGCCGCCCTGGTGATCTCCGAACTGGTCACGAACGCGATCGTCCACACGGCGAGCAGCCGCATAGTGTGCGAGCTCCACGACAGTGACGACCGGGTCCGGATAGCTGTGCGTGACGAGGGCTGGGCCCCCGGCGAGCCGCATCCCGCCCGCCGCATCGCGCCGGAGGAGGAGCACGGGCGTGGCCTGCTGCTCGTGGCGGCGGTGAGTACCGCGTGGGGCGCGCAGGAGACCGGCCCCGGACTTCTCGTGTGGGCCGAGCTCGCACGCGACGCGGACAGCGCGGAGGACGCGAGCGCCGCCCAAGGACACTCGCCCGTCGCGGGACCCCATGGGATTCCCCGGCCGCACCGCGGCGGTGAAGCGCACACCGGCGGAGCACCTCACTCCCCCGACATGGGACCGGGCACCGAATCGGGCCCTGCCTTCGACACGCAGCAGTTCGAGTCAGAGTTCGAGACGGGATGCGGCACCGGCTTCGGCCCGGCCGCCGGCCCCGGTACAGGGACGGGGGCGGGAGCCGGATGGGTGTGGTGACGACGTGCACAATGGATCTCGACTCGCTGGTCCGGTTCTCCCGGCAGCGGCAGATCCTGCGGACCGCCCCGCTCAGACTCACCGTCCCCGACGGTATGACCGCCCCGCTCGGCTGCGACGCCGTCGCGGTCCCCGAGGCCTGCGGGCGCGCCATGGTCGCGCGGCTGCCGCGCATGGGGTGCGTGTACGCCGACGGTGACCGCTGGTGGTGGATCGTCCCCTCGGACTCGGACGTCGCCCTGGAGTGGCCGGCCCCGGCCAGTTACACGACCGGCGCGCTGGTTCCGGACGCGCGGCGCGCGCCCGGACTCATCCACCGGCCCGACGGCAGCGTCCCGTACACCCCGCCGATCCCGCTCTATCTCGCGCTGTGCCGGGTCACCGGCACGACGCCCGCCTGGTCCCGCTCGATCGGCGCGGGCGCGGCCGACGCCGCCTGAACCGCAGCTCCACCGGATCAGCCCGCGACAGCCTCCGCGCGCGGCACGATCACCAGGAAGGCGTCCGTCGCGAGGTCCATGACGACCTCCGCGGACTGACCCTCCAGACGCCGGTCGCGCGCGAACTCCTCGGCCGGCCACGACCCGCGCGGTCCCCCCGCGGGAAAGCGTTCAAGTACCACTCGTCCGTCGATCATCGTGCACCCCTGCCCCCGTCGTCGTACGTGCGCTGTCGCGCGTTCTTACGGAGAAGAACGCCCGCGAGACGCCCGAGGGCTCGCAACGTGACGACAATGACACCGAGTTGAGACGCGTGACGCCGCTACGGCAGACCGGAGGACCGCTTCGACGGTCCAACTTGCCGCCGCGTCAGTCCAGATACTCGTCGTGATAGCGGACGCGCGTGCCGCCCGCCGGGGCCCCGAGCGCCGACGCCCGCCCCGCCGGCTCCTCCCACTCCTCCTGCCGGCCGAGTGCGGTCAGGTCGAGCAGGCTCGTGATGGAGCCGATGCCGTCGAGGCCCCGGCCCGTCGTGGAGTACGTGTGGTGGACCCGGTCGCCGTCGCGCAGGAAGCAGCTGAGGCCGGGCAGGTCGCGGGGCTCCTCGTCCGCCACGAAGCCGAAGTCCTGGTTGAAGTCGCTCGTGGCCGACGAGTACCAGGGCACCGTCCAGCCCATGCGTGCCTTGAACGGCAGGAGTTTGGTGAACGGGGCGCGCGACACGGCCGCGAACTCCGTTCCCCTGGCGCGCAGATGGGACAGGTGCCCGATCTGGTCGAGGAACGCGGAGCAGTTGGGGCAGCCCGCGTCCTGGTCCGGGCCGAACATGAAGTGGTAGACGATGAGCTGGGAGCGGCCCTCGAACAGGTCGAGCAGCTCCGCCTTGCCGTCGGGCCCCTCGAACACGTACAGCTTCTCGATCTCCACCATGGGCAGTTCGCGGCGCTGCGCGTTGAGCGCGTCGCGGGCGCGGGTCGCCGCCTTCTCCTTGGCGAGCAGTTCTTGGCGCGCGCCGAGCCACTCCTCGCGGGTGACGACGTTCGGCAGCCCCATGGGTCCTCCTCGGGTCGGTACTCCTCAGGTGGTTGACCGGGCGTCTTCTCGGAACTCATCGCTCGGCGGCAGAAAAACTTTCGCACTTCTTCCGGGGGATCCGTTGTGTTCGCTGAGCATGCACTGTTGTCCGCTGACACCGACACCACCACAATGCACATGTCAAAACCGGTAGTTGTCGGTTTCAGCAATCAACGGGAGAGGACCCCCCACATGAACAAGCCTCTCGTCGGTGCGGTGTTCGGCCTGCTCCTCATAGGAGCAACAGCCGCGCCTGCCACGGCAGTCGGAGCCCAGCACGAGGCCAACGTCAAAGCCAAGGCCAAGGCGGTCACCTTCGCCGGGACAGTGGCGCTCAGCAACTGCTCCGGGTCGGTCGTCCGCGTGCCGGACTCCCAGCCCACGGACCCGGCCCTGGTCATGTCCAACGGGCACTGCCTCGAGAGCGGATTCCCCGGCCCGGGCGAGGTCGTCGTCGACCAGCCGTCGTCCCGCACCTTCAGCCTGCTCAACTCCGCGGGCAGCAAGGTCGCGACGCTGCGCGCAGACAAGATCGCGTACGGGACGATGACGGACACGGACGTCTCGCTCTACCAACTCACCAGCACCTACGAGCAGATCGAGAGCTCGTACGGCATCAAGTCCCTCGAACTGTCGGCCTCGCACCCCACGGCGGGCACGGCCATCACGGTCGTCTCCGGCTACTGGAAGAAGACCTACAGCTGCAGCATCGACGGCTTCGCGTACCGCCTCAAGGAGGGCGAGTGGACCTGGAAGGACTCGGTCCGCTACACCTCGACGTGCAACACGATCGGCGGCACCTCGGGCTCCCCCGTCGTCGACCAGGCGTCCGGCAAGGTCGTCGCGGTCAACAACACGGGCAACGAGGACGGCGCCCGCTGCACGGACAACAACCCGTGCGAGGTCGACGAGAACGGCACCGTCACGGTCCGCAAGGGCATCAACTACGCGCAGGAGACGTACGGGATCGTGCCGTGCGTCGGGATCGGCAACAAGATCGACCTGAGCGCGGCGGGCTGTGAGCTGCCGAAGCCGTAGCTCTCTTCCTTAGGCGGTGAGTTCCGCGAGCAGCGCGTCGATCCGTTCGGCGTGCTGCTCCGGGACGCGGCCCGTGTCGTCGAGGTGCACGGCGCAGGACGTGGTCGTGTCGACGAGGGCTTCGAGGGTGACGGCTACGTCCTCCGTGCCGGCCGTGTGCCGGGCGAGCGGGGGAAGTTCGGCGGCGGCGAGGTCGATCGCGGTGCGCGCCTCGGCGAGTGCGCGGTACGCCTCGCGGCGCAGCGTCCACCGGCCGGCGCGGTCGTCGGATCCGCTGAGCACATGGAGCACGTAGGCCTGCGCGGCCTCGCCGGCGGTGGTCAGCCGCGTACGGACGGCGCCGCCGCCGCGGCCCGGCGCAGGCAGCGGCAGGTGGCCCACGCAGAGCACGATCGCGCACGCGAGCAGCGTTTCCCCGATCCGGGCCAGGGCCATCTGCGGTTCTCCGCCCACCATCACGAGGGACAGCACGAAGACGGTCACAACGGCGGTCTGGGCGGCGAAGTGCCGTGTGGCCACGGGAATCAGCGCGCCGCCGAGCACCACGAGCGCGACGGGCCCCGCGGGGCCCGGCAGCAGCGCAGCGAGCCCCGCGAAGAGCGCCGCTCCGAACACCGTCCCGAACGCCCGGCACAGCACGCGCGAGGCGAGGGGCCCGAGGTCCGGCTTGACGAGGAAGACGGCGGTCGCGGGCAGCCAGTACCAGTGGGCGTTGTGGAGGAGCTGGGCGACGGCGGCACCGGTCCCGAAGCAGAGCGCCACCCGGATCCCGTACTCGCGCCCGGCGGAGCCGACGGCTCTGCGCAGGGCGGTGACGGGGGTGCGGGGGCGGGTGTGCAGCGGCTTGGGCCCGGCGGCGCACGGCTGGTCGTCGAGGCCGGTGGCACTCACGGTGCCAGGGACCGGGGCGATACGGGTCCGGCCACGTACGGGTCCGTCGAAGGCCACGGCCGCGTGCAGCAGTGCCTCGTCCAGCGCGCGCAGGGCCGCGCCGGAGCGGGCGGGCGCGGGCAGCGGCCCGCACGGCTGCGCGGTGCGGACGGCGTCGGCGAGACGCCACAGGCCCTCCGACGCGCGGGCCGGGAGGGCGCTTCCCGCCCAGGCGAGGGCGGTGGCCGCCTCGGCGAGCGGCAGGGCGGCGGCGTACTGCGCGTGCAGGTGGCGTTCTTCGCGGGAGCCGGCGTACCGGCGCAGGCGCGGTCCGGACAGGGCGTCCTGCGCGTGGTCGAGGGCCGCTGTCAGGGCGGCGCGGCGCGCGGTGGCCCGGGGTGTGCCCGCCGCGTCGACGAGTCCGGCCACGGCCGCGTACACCTGGGCGACGGCGGCGCGTTCGCCGTCGAACCGGAACGCCCCGCGCCCGCCGGGCGACGGCAGCACGGCCCGCAGCACGAGCAGCCAGCCGGCGCCCGCGAGGAACAGCAGGGCGCGCTCCCCGCCGGTCTCGGGCAGCGGCATGCCGGCGCCGATCGCGACGGCGACGAGGAGTTGTGTTCCGCAGGCGGACGCGATCGGCCCGACGGCGCTGACGGCGCCGCCCGCGAACCCGAGCAGCGCGAACACGCCGATCAGCACGGCGGGACCGGTATGCGCGCCGACCCACGTACCGAGGGCGAGTCCGCCCGCGCCGACCAGGGCGGGGACTCCGATCCGGGGCACCGCGGCGCGACGGCTGCCGGGCCTGTCGTTGATTCCCGCGAACATGGCGCCGAGCGCGGCGAGCACCCCGGCGGAGGGACGGCCTGCGAGCAGGGCCGCGCCGAGGAGCGGCCCGGCGGCGAGTGCGCCGCGCACGACGGCGCTCCATGGGACGGGGCCGCGCTGGGCGCGCAGCGCGTGGCCGAGCCAGGGCGGAAGGGGGCGGGAGGTGGTGCGCACGGTGCTCCTGTCGGCGGGTCCGGGGCGGGCGTGTGCCGCGGGACGACGTCGGCCTGGGCTGATGCGTCAACGGTAGGTGGCGTATTTGGAGGGAAAGGTACGTGCGCGTTTCCACGATGTGACGATGTGCGGGACTTCGTGCGGACCTTTGTGCAGGGCGTCTCGGACCGGGCCCTCCGCAGGTCACCCGGGTGGCGCCGTGGCAGGATGGCGCGCCGTGAGCAGCGAGGACGGCTGGCCGGACGTGCCCGGCGACACGGCCCTGACGATTCGGATCCCGGAGGCGGACGCCTTCGTGCGGGCGCCGTTCCCGGCCCACATCACGGTGCTGTACCCCTTTCTCCCCGCCGCGCGGATCACGCCGGAGGTCCACGCCGAGCTGTCGGCGCTGTTCGCGGACCGGGACCCGTTCGACCTGACGTTCGCGGAGTTCCGCCGCTACCCGGGTGTCCTCCATCTCCCGCCCGCTCCCGAGGACCCCGTCCACGCCCTCACGAAGTCGTTGCGGGAGCGCTGGCCGGAGGCGGTCCCGTACCGGGGCGTGTTCGGGCCGGAGGGTCTGGACCCCCACCTCACGCTCGCGAACGACGAGGGACCGGAGACATACGAGGCGGCGTACGACGCGCTGGAGCGGGAACTGCGACCGATGCTTCCGGTGACGGCGCGCGTCGGTTCGGTGCGCCTGATCGTGACGGACGGGCGGGTGTGGGCGGACAGGGCGGTGTACGAGCTGGGGCGCTCGCCCGTGCGGCCTGCACCCCTGATGCCGCCTGCCCGGCCTGTACGGCCGGCTTCGCCCGCTCAGCTCCTGCGCGCGGAGTCGACGGCGCTCCCCAGGAGGAGCTGAGTCCGGTCGACCACGTCCGTCAGGTCGCCCGATGCCCCCGCGAGCAGGCTGTGGACGCCCAGCAGGCCCGCGCGCTCCAGGAGCCGCTTCTCGTTGGTGACCCAGGCGCCGCGTGCGGCGAGGACCGCGTGCGCGGCCGACATCGCGGCCACGGCGACCGCTCCGTGGACCTCGGTCCTGCCGCCCTGGGGCGCGTTGTTGGCCTTGGCATAGTGCAGCGTGCCGACGGCCCGCCCCCACCACATCTCGGGGGCCGCCTCGCGCAGGGCCTCGGGATAGCGGTCCGGGCGGGGCACCGTACCGCGCAGCACCTGATTGACGGCGAGCTCGGCGACGACGAGATAGGTCGCGATCCCGGCCAGATGGAACATCAGGGGCTCCCAGCGGACGCGCCCCTTCTCGGCCTCGGCCAACTCCCGTTCCACCACGTCGAGATCGCGGTAGTGGACGTCGACACGCCGCCCGTCGACGGTCAGCCAGGCCCCACCGTTGAAGACCCCACCGCCCCACCCGCCGATCTCACAGACCTCACCCTCCCACCCGACGTCCCGCAGGTCGTCCGGCCGGAAATCACCCCGGTAGTAGATCGCGAAGTCCCAGTCACTGTCGGGCCGTTGAGTGCCCTGGGCCCGCGACCCGCCGAGCGCGACGGCCCGCACCCCGGGAAGCGCGGCGAGCCTCTCGGCGACATGATCGGGGAAGACGTCATCGGTCATGGCAGGAGCGACAGACATGAGGGCACGCTAGCGAAGGCCCGGGCAGCCGGGCGACTGAGTAAAACGACGTAGAGCCGCCTTACGCGGTGTGCCGGGCGGCAAACCCGACGAACTCGGTCCAGGCGGTCGCCGTAAGGCTCACTATGGGGCCCGCCTTGTCCTTCGAGTCACGGACGTGTGTGAGGCCCAGCCGGGACGCGACCTCGACACACTCGCCCCCTTCCCCACTGCTGTAACTGCTCTTGACCCAGGCCGACTCAGGCACGGTCCCGACAGAGTCTTCGACGCTCATCTCTCCCCTAGCAACTTCTCAATGAAGGCCAGCGATTCGCGCGGAGTGAGTGCCTCGGCACGCAGGATCCCGTACTGCTCTTCGAGTTCCCGGACCGCCCCCCGCTCCGTGTAGAGGCGGCTGTCCTTGTGCACCTCTGCATACGCGATCCTCCGCCCTTCCCTGGTCTCGATCAAGGTGAACGGACCTGCCAGTCCGGCGTGGTCCTCGCGTTCCGTGGGCATCACCTGGATCTCGACGTTACGCCGATGGCCGTGAAGCAGCATCTGCTCCAACTGGCCACGCATCACCGCCCTGCCGCCCAGTGGACGCCGCAGAACGGACTCCTCGATCACAAAGCTGATGGTGGGCAACGGCACCCGGGAGAAGATCTCCTGCCGGGCCAGGCGCGCCGCAACACGCCGATCAACGATCACCTCGTCCAGCAGAGGGCGCCTCATGGTGAACACGGCCCGCGCATACTCATCCGTCTGCAAGAGGCCAGGTACCACCTGGCTCGCGTACACGTGAAGCTCAACCGCGCCCGCTTCCAACCTGGCCGCATCCCTGAAGAACGCCGGATACTGCGCCCGAGCCACCTCCTCCTTCCCCGCCCTCAACACCCCACCCGCGTCCAGCACTTCATCAGCGAGGTCGATGAACTTGGGTGGCGGAATCCTCCTCCCCTGCTCGAACGACGCGATCGTCGACGCCGAGTACCCCGTCCGCGCCCCCAACTCCGCCCGGTCAAGCCCCGCCCGCTCCCGGCACAGCTTCAGCTGACGCCCGAACACATGCAGAATCCCCGCCCCGAACTCGTACTCCCCCTCAGCCTGCCGCTCCTCCACGCCCGGCACCTCCCGTACGTTCCACTGCCGCCACCGAACACCCCGCAACCCGCGAGCAGGCACCGCTCCCGCTCCCAACGCGCCGCACAGAAGGCCGGTCACGCCTCACCGCGCGTACAACGGCTCGCCAGCCGCGTACAACGGCCACCGGTCAGCGCGTCGCGCCTGTTCAAAGCTACGCACGGGCCAGGACCGTTGAGGCCATGAAGGCCGTAACTCCTCCACAAGGGCACACGCCCCAACGCGCCACGTCCGTACACGAGTTCGCCATGCGGTTCACTTCGACCCCACGCGGCGCACGACTCGCCCGCCGTCTCGTCTCCCACCGCCTGAACGACTGGGGCCACCCCTACACCTCGCCCACCAACGAGACCGTCACCCTCATCACCGCGGAGCTGACCGCGAACGCGGTCCGGCACGGCCACGTCCCCGGCCGCGACTTCCACCTCCGCCTCGCCGAGGCCGAGGACGCCTTACGGGTCGAAGTCACCGACACCCGCGCCGACAGGCTCCCCGTCACGGGAACGCCGGATCCGGACGGCGAGTCGGGCCGCGGCCTCCTCCTCGTCGACGCGCTCGCGGACGACTGGGGCGTCACTCCTCGCCCGTCCGCCCCCGGCAAGACGGTCTGGGCCGAACTCCATCTGCGCAGCTCGGAGCGGCCTTCTGCGAGCTGCGGGTCTCATCCTTCATCACCCTGACGGCCGTGGCGGACACACATGACGGAGAATCTCTTCCGTACCCGTACCCGTACCCGTACCCGTACCCGTACGCGGGAGTTCTCTGCCCGCCCGGACAAGGAGTTCTGTGCCCACCCGGACACCGATAGGCGCCGCCCGCATCCGCCCCTGCACCCTCGTGGTGTGCCGGGGCTGCTGCTGCGGCAACACGGCGAAGTACCCCGGTTACGACCACGCTTGGCAGTTGGAGCGGCTGCAGGCCGCGGCCGCCTCGTCCGGCGGGCGGGTCGCGGTGCGGGTGACGGACTGTCTGGGCCCGTGCGACCAGGCGAACGTCATGGTCGTGCAGCCCTCGGGCGAGGGCCGGCGGCGGGGCGGACGCCCCGCATGGGTGGGCTGGTCGATGGGCGACGACGCCACGGACGAGATCCTGCGCTGGGCCGAGGCGGGCGGCCCCGGGATCGCCGCGGCCCCGGCCGCCCTGGAGCTCCAGTTCATCGAGACCCCCGGCGAACGGACCCGCCGCCGCACGCGCCGCTGACGGCCGAAGGCCCGCTGGAACGCGTACCCGTCACGTCCACGCCGCCCCCGCCGCCACGAACCCGCAGATCAGCACGAACAGGATGGCCAGCAGCGGCCAGATGAAGCGCAGGTACTTGTCGTAGCCGACCTTGGCGAGGGCCACGCCGCCGATCGTCACGGCCGTGGTCGGCACCCACAGGTTCATCCAGCCGCTGGCGGCCTGCCACGCGGTGACGACGAGCGCGCGCGAGACGCCCGCGAAGTCGGCGAGCGGCGCGAGGATCGGCATGGCGAGGGTGGCGTGGCCCGAGGTCGAGGGGATGAGGAAGGCGAGCGGCAGGTTCACGACGAAGACGATGATCGCGAAGACACCGGACGAGGTGCCCTTCACGACACCCTCGATGGAGTGCAGGACCGTGTCGGTGATCTTCGAGTTGTTCATGATCACGGTGACCCCGCGGGCGAGCAGGATGACGAGCGCGGGTGAGATGAAGTCGGCCGCGCCCTGAATGATCGTCGAGCTGAGTCTCTGCTCCCCCAGATGCGCCACGACGCCGACGAGCACGGCCGCGACGAGGAACAGCGCCGCCAACTCCGGGAAGGACCAGCCGAGTTCGAAGCCGTACGGGGTCGCGTCGGCCTTCCCGGTGAGGGCACTCGACCACGGCACAACCGAGAAGATCATGAAGGCGAACACGAGGGCGGTGACGGTGAGGACCGCCTTGTGCAGGCCGGTCAGCTCCGGCACCTCGACCGCGTGGGCCTCGGCCTCCTCCTGGTCGCGGTCCCCGGGCAGGAACCCCGACAGGGACCTTTCGGGGTCCTTCTGTACGCGCTTCGCATAGCGGATGACGTAGGTGACGGTGACGGCGGTCAGCACGATCCACATGATGAAGCGCAAAATGATGCCGTCGCCGAGCGAGATGTCGGCGGCGGAGGAGGCGACACCGGTGGCGAACGGGTTGACCGTCGAGCACAGCACCCCGATGCCCGCGCCGAGGATGATCGCGCCGACGGCGGTCATGCGGTCGTAGCCGAGTGCGAGCATCAACGGCACCATCAGGCCGTAGAACCCGAGGGTCTCCTCGGCGAAGCCCTCGACGGTGCCGAGGACCGAGAAGACCACCATGACGCCCGCGATGAGCAGCGCGCCCCGGTCGCGCAGCCGGTGGGCGAGCCGGCCGATGCCGCGGTCGAGGGCCCCGGTCGCGAAGACGACGGTGATGAAGGAGCCGATGGCGAGCACGAAGAGGAAGACGCCCGCGCTGCCGTACAGGTCACCGGTGTTGTCCGGGGCCACCAGGGACGTCTTGGTGTCCTGGATGCCGTAGAGGCCGTTGACCGGGGACAGGAACAGATCGTTGAGGCGGTCGACGAAGGACTGCCCGGAGTCGACGCGGTGGTACGTGCCCTGGACGGGGGCGCCCGAGTCGTCGCGGTTGTACTGGCCCGAGGGGATGAGGAAGGCGAGCGCCCAGACGGCGATCGTGACGATCGCGAGGACGGTCAGGGCGCTCGGGAAGGTGAACTTGCGTTTCGGCTGCGGCCGTTGGGGTGCCTCCGTGTCGGTCGGCGCACTCATGAGGCGGTTCCGGCGTGGAAGTCGGCGGCGTACTCGCGGACGAACGCGCACATCGCGACGACGGTGCTGCGCAGCTCGGAGAACAGGACGCGCTCGTTCGGGGCGTGCAGGTTGCACATGCTGTCCTGGGCGCCGAAGAGGAGTACCTCGGCGCCGGGTGCGGCCTTCGCCAGGCCGTTGACCAGCGGGATCGAGCCGCCGGTCGCGACGTAGGAGGCGTCCGTGCCCCAGGCCTCCTTGAGTGCGGTGAGCGCGGCGCGGTAGGCGGGGCCGCCGGTCGTGGCCTCGTAGCCGGGGCCGGTGTCGCCGGGGGTGACGGTGAGCTGGACGCCGAAGGGCGTGAGGGAGCGCAGGTGCTCGACGAGCCTGGCCTGTGCCTCCTTCGGGTCCTGGAGCGGGTGGAAGCGAAGGTTGAGCTTCGCGCGCGCGTACGGCACGACGGCGGACGCGGCGTGTGCGACGGCGGGGGCGTCGAGACCGATGACGGTGATCGCGGGGCCGCTCCACAGGCGCTCGCCGAGGGTGCCGCTGCCGATCAGCGGCACGCCGTCCTCGACGCCGGCGAGGGAGCGGAACTCGCCCTCCGTGTAGCTCGTGCCGGTCCACTCCTCGCGGCGCAGGCCCTCGACGGCGACATCTCCGTGCACGTCGTGCAGGGTGGCGAGGGCCTTGAGCAGGACGAGCAGGGCGTCGGGGGCGGCGCCGCCGAACTCGCCGCTGTGGCGGGGCTCTTCGAGGGTGCGGACCTCGACGACGACCTCGGACGCGCCGCGCAGACCCGTGGTGAGGGTCGGGGTGCCGGGGCGGAGGTTGCCGAGGTCGGCGATGACCATGGCGTCGCAGGCGAACCGCTCGGGGTCGGTGGGCGGGTAGTCGTCGAACGGGCTGCCGTACTCCTCCTGTCCCTCGAAGACGATCTTGACGCCGACGGGCGGGCGGCCCTTGAAGGCCCGCAGCATGCCCAGGTGCGCGATGACGTTCGACTTGTCGTCGGCGATGCCGCGCGCCCGCAGTCCGCCCTCGACGGGGGTCGGCTCGAAGGGCGGGGACTTCCAGAGCTTCTCGTCACCGGCGGGCTGGACGTCGTAGTGCGAGTAGAGCAGGACGGTCGGCGCGTCCGGCGTCGGTGGCTGGATCTCGCCGAAGATGACGGGGGCGGTGTCGGGCAGGTCGATCCGCTCGACGCGCTCGACACCGGCGTCCTCGAGCAGCCCGACCAGCAGGTCGTGCGCCTCCCGCACGGGTTCGGCCGGGAAGCCGGGGAAGGCGATGGACGGGATCGCGGCGAGCCGCTCCAGATCGGCGCGCAGTCCGTCCATCAGGCCGTCGACTTCGGCTTGCAGGTCCCTGGCGTCCATGGCGTCCCTACCCCTCGCTGTCCGGTGACCGCCCTTGAGATACATGGCGTTTTGTCCGGATTATCTGTCGGGGTGGCGTGTGGCGTCCGGGTGACTCGCCGGATCAGGGCAATCCGGGACTAAGGTCGAGGCATGGCTTCGGATACTGCTTCGGATACCGCCTCGGATTCCGGTTCGGGTACTGGTTCGGATTCCGGTTCGGGTACTGGTTCGGATTCCGGTTCGGGTGCTGGTTCGGATACGGCTTCGAACGCGGCGGCTGCGGCGCGGGCGGCCGGTCCCGGCGCTGGTGAGAGCGTGCGGATCGACAGCTGGATCTGGTCCGTACGGCTGGCCAAGACGCGCTCGGCGGGCGCGACGGCGTGCCGGGGCGGGCATGTGAGGGTCAACGGTGAGCGCGTGAAGGCCGCCTACAACGTGCGCGTGGGCGACGAGGTGCGGGTGCGGCAGGCCGGCGGGCACGAGCGGGTCGTGATCGTGAAGCGCCTGATCCGCAAGCGCGTGGGCGCCCCTGTGGCCGTCGAGTGTTACGTGGACAACAGCCCGCCGCCCCCGCCGCGCGCCGCCGTCGCCCCCGTGGCCATCCGCGACCGCGGCGCGGGCCGCCCGACGAAGCGGGACCGCAGGGACATGGACCGGTTGCGCGCGACGTTCGGCGCGGGCCCCGTACCCCCGGCGCAGGATCACGCGGACGGACGCGAAAAAGGCTGACCCCGTACGTCGTCGGGGTCAGCCTCCGGCCGCGCGGGTCACGCCCGGCGCTTGACGAGGCGGACCAGATCCGCGTTGCTCCGGCGCCGTGTCCACGCGAGGAGCGCCAGCGGGACGATCAGGATGAGCGGCGTCGCCGCGTTCTCCCCGTCGAAGTAGGACATCTGCACGACGAACGCGCCGGCCATCAGCGCGCTCAGCGCGATCGGGGCAACCCCGGAGAGCACCGGCACCAACAGGGCGATTCCTCCGGCCAGTTCGAGGGCGCCGATGATGTACATCGGCGCGCTCCCCCACCCGATCGTGTCGAACGCCTCGACCGCCGACGGGTGCGCGATCAGCTTGGGCAGGGCGCTCGCGACGCCGTAGAACAGCGCGAGCAGCACCGTGAGCGTGCGCAGCGCGATGCGGGCGGCGCGTGCCCTGCCGGCGGCCGGGGCGGCGGTGACGGAGGCGGCGGAAGCGGCGGTCGCGACGGGGACGGTGGTCTCGGACATGGGGTGCTCCTCGGTGAGTCGGCGCCGGGCCTCGCTGTCCGGCTGTCACAGAGGTAGACGGCGGCACCCCAGGCAACTCATCGGTCGCCCGGCACCTTTATGCAGGAACCGCCCGCACCCACACCTGGTCGTCCGTGAGGTACCGGTCGACCTTCAACCCGGCCTGGGCGAGAGCCTCTTCGAACTGCTCCCGCGTCAGGGGCCGCGCCAGGAACGTGTGCGTCCAGGCCGCGTCGGGGAACTCGTACTCCGCACGCACCGAGTTCACCCCGTCCCCGACGGGCTCCGCGGACACGATGCGGACCGTGAAACCGCTCGGGTCCACGCGCTCGCGCGGCAGGTTCGTGTGGTAGTCCGGGCCCTCGCGCTGGATCAGTACGCAGCCCCCGTCCGCGACATGGCGCCGGCACGTGTCGAGCATCCCCTGCCGCACCGCCACGTCCCCGGCGTGCACGAGGAACGACGCGAGCAGCACCACGTCGAACGTCCCGCCCGCGTCCAGCGCCTCGACCGGCGAGCAGATCGTCCGCGCCCCGCGCACGCGCTCCAGCATCTCGGCGGACTCGTCCACGGCCGTGACCGTGAAGCCGCGCTCGATGAGGGGGTGCGTCATCCGGCCGACGCCACTGCCCAGTTCGAGGATGCTCGCTCCCGCGGGCACGGCCGCGGCGATGATGTCGGGCTCTTCCCTTACGGGCAGGCGCGCGTACAGATCGACCGCGCAACCGTCCGGCGTGATGGCGCCGGGTCCCGTCCCTCCGTATCCCTCACGCATCTCAAGGCTCATGCCCCTTCAACGAGCCGTCACGAGGCGACAGTTCCCGACCACGGCAACGGGAACCAGCCATGCCCCCCGTACCAGTGCCCGCCGCGCCGCAGATGGTCGCCGACGGCCCGCTCGACGCTCGTGCGGCGCGGCAGTTCACCGATGGGGAGGCAGGGGTCGCCGAAGACGAAGCCGACCGGACCCTCGTCGTCCGGTTCCGTGTCCTCCCAGGACGTACGGAATCGCTCCTGGAAGCGCACCAGGTTGGAGTCCTTCGGCAGATGGTCCTTCAGCTGGGCGTCGAGGAGCCAGGAGTGGCAGACGGCGGTTCCATAGCGCTCCTCGGGGTAGTGGCGCGCGAAGAACTCCCTGGCCAGAGCGAGGGACCGGTCGCACGCGCGCGGGGACAGCGGGCCCCGGAAGTCGGGGATATGGAGGTTCATGCACAGGTCGTCCGCCGTCGCCGGCAGGCCCGCGGCGGCGGCCGCGCCGGCCGAGCGCCCGCCGAGCAGTGACCGCTGGTACTGGAGCCGGCCCAGTTGGTAGAGCTCCCCATGGAAGTGCAGGCCGAGCCAGGCGACCGCGTGAATGCCGCAACTGCCGTACCGCCTGCGGTGGACGGCCATGTGGCGCCCCAGGTCGGCGAGGGTGCGCCGCGAGACGTCGTCCGGCACCCCGAGACCGCGGTGGTACGCGCGCGTGGCGGGCAGCGCCGCCACGTAGACGTACACGGAGAAACAGCGTTCGAGGAGGTCGCCGCCGTCGGGCGGGGCCGGGAAGCGAGGGCTTCCGCCGACCGTGCCCATGTCCCGGGTGACGGCATCGACGGCCCGCTCCAAGAGATCGCGCACCCCGGGATCGTCGGCCACTCGGGGGCGCAGCGCGACGAGTTCGTTGATGTCCTCGTGGGCGACCCCGAGGTCGAGGAGGGCCTCGGGCAGATCCTCCGCGTCGGGGATCACCGCCTCCGCCCGCCCTTGTCCGTCGAGCGCCTCCACCCATCCCGCGAGCCGCTCGCCGCTCTTCCGCCCGTCCAGCACGCGTCCTCCCCTCCGCCGGCCGAACCCCGGCGACCGAACTCCGCCGACCGGAAACCACCTCACCTTTTCAGGGAACGGTGCGCCGCGCGAGGGTGCGGACGCATCCGACGCCTGCGCCCGTGAAGAGGCACCCTTGAGGGGGTACCTCTTCACGGGCGGAGGTGGTGACGATGCGTACGGGCAGTGAACCGATGACCGCGCGCAGTGCCCTGCGCGCCCGCCTGTGGCTCAGCATCTGGGGCCTGGCCTGGACGATCTTCGGCACGGTCGCGTTCATCCTCACGGACCGCCCGTGGTGGGCGCTCGCCTGCGGGGTGCTGTGGCTGATCGTGACCGTCGACCTGTTCGTGATCACCCGCCACATCCGGCAGGGCCCGCACTACCAGCCGGGCCCCGACGTACCGCCCTACGTTCCCCCGGACGACAAGCCCTAGACCGCCCGGGAACTCCCTGGGGACCTCACCTTACGGAGCTTCGCCTTACGGAGCGTCGTCGAAAGCGGCCGCCGCCACGTAGTCCGGCTGCGGATCGAGCGCCGCGGCGAGCCGGAAGTGGCGTCTCGCCTGGTCGGGCCGCGCGGCGCGCTGGTAGGTGCGGGCGAGCGCGAAGTGCGCGAACGCGTTGTCCGGCTCGCGCTCCAGAACGATGGTGAACTCGAGTTCGGCCGCGCGCAGTTGGGCCGCGGCGAAGAACGCGCGGGCCCGCAGCAGCCGCGCCGCCGTGTTCTCGGGGTGGGCCGCGATGACCGGGTC
This sequence comes from Streptomyces sp. NPDC055140, assembly GCF_053607285.1. Classification (NCBI taxonomy): domain Bacteria; kingdom Bacillati; phylum Actinomycetota; class Actinomycetes; order Kitasatosporales; family Streptomycetaceae; genus Streptomyces; species Streptomyces sp. NPDC055140. The sequence goes on from NZ_JBSGTG010000001.1 coordinate 209,932, forward strand.
GAGCAGTTTCACCGCGCCTCGCGGGTCACGCGCCGCGAGCAGTTGCTCAGCGGCGCGGAAGTCGATGACGTGCGTCTCCGGGTTGGAGTGGGGCACAACGGTCTCCCTCCTTCGTCATCCACGTCAACGGCGTGGACTGTCGGCCCTATTCCTCCCCCATAACACCCTGACGTACGTACGTCCGACCGAATCGAAGGCTCAGCGACCGGTCACCGCGAGTACCGCGCCGAGCACGGCCAGCGCCACGCCCGCGGCCACGAACACCCAGTCGAGGACGGGCCGCTCGCCGCCGATGAGCACGGTCTCGCGCGGGTCGTCGACGTCGTACGCGATACCGACCAGGCCGCCCGTCGGCAGCGGCAGCCTCCGGGTGGGCGGCGCGGGGGACGGCACCTCGACGACGCGGCCGTCGTGCGTCTCGAACTGCAGCAGGGGCCGCTCGGAACCCGCCGGCGGGGGTTTCACGAGTGCCTGGGTGACACGTCCGGCCTCGCTGATCCGCCGGGTCCGCCGCAGCCCGTACGCCCCGGCGAGGATCGCCACCAGGCCGCCGAGGAAGGTGAACGCCGCCAGTACGACCACGCCCGTCCCCCTTCTAGGCCGCGGCCGCCCGCTGCGCGAGGTCCGCCCAGACGGCGTCGACCCGTCGGTGCAGCTCGTCGAGCGGTACGTCGTTGTCGATCACGATGTCGGCGATGTCCAGGCGCTTGTCGCGGGTGGCCTGGGCGGCCATGCGGGCGCGGGCGTCCTCCTCGCTCATGCCGCGCAGGCGCACGAGGCGGTCGAGCTGGGTCTCGGGGCTCGCGTCGACGACGACCACGACGTCGTACAGCGGCGCCAGGCCGTTCTCGGCGAGCAACGGTACGTCGTGCACGACGACGGAGTCACCGGTGGCGGCGGCTTCGAGTTCTGCGGAGCGGGCGCCGACGAGCGGGTGCACGATCGAGTTGAGGACGGCGAGGCGGTCCGCGTCGGCGAAGACGATCGAGCCGAGCGCCGGCCGGTCCAGCGAGCCGTCCGGGGCGAGCACGTCACTCCCGAACGCCTCGACGACCGCGGCGAGTCCGGGAGTTCCGGGCTTCACGACCTCCCGCGCGATCCGGTCCGCGTCGATCAGTACGGCCCCGCGCTCCACGAGCAGCCGGGACACCTCGCTCTTGCCGGCGCCGATTCCGCCGGTCAGACCCACCTTCAGCATGCGGGCAGCATAGGCGAGGGCCCCATGGCTGACCACAGCCCTTATGCGTCGCCCTCGCGTTCGGCCAGGAACTTCTCGAACTCGAGGCCGATCTCGTCGGCGGACGGAATGTCGGTCGGTTCGGCCAGCATGTTCCCGCGGCTCTCGGCGCCCGCGGCCGCGTCGTACTGGTGCTCAAGTCCCTGGACGAGCGAGACGAGTTCCTCGTCGCCCTCCTGGATCTGCCGGTCGATCTCCGTCTGCGTGCGGTACGCCTCCGTGCGCAGCCCGTGCGCCACCGAGGGCAGCACCAGGCCGGTCGCCGCCGTGATGGCTTCGAGGACGGTCAACGCGGCGTCGGGGTACGGCGAGCGCGCGATGTAGTGCGGGACGTGCGCGGCGACACCGAGTACGTCGTGTCCGGCCTCCATGAGGCGGTACTCCACGAGGGACTCCGCGCTGCCGGGGACCTGCGCCTCGTCGAAGGGGCTGCGGTGGCCGGGGACGAGCTCGGTCCGGTTGCCGTGCGGCGTGAGGCCGACGGGCCGTGTGTGCGGGACGCCCATCGGGATTCCGTGGAAGTTGACCGCGAGGCGCACGCCGAGCCGCTCGACGATGTTCTTCACGGCGGCCGCGAAACGCTCCCACTCGACGTCGGGCTCGGGGCCGGAGAGCAGCAGGAAGGGCGCACCCGTGGCGTCCTGGACGAGCCGCACCTCAAGGGCGGGCGTGTCGTAGTCCGTCCAGCGGTCGCGCCGGAAGGTGAGCAGCGGGCGGCGGGCCCGGTAGTCGACGAGCCGGTCGTGGTCGAACCGCGCCACGACCTGGTGGGGCAGCGAGTCGAGGACCCGGTCCACGATCTGGTCGCCGGTCTCACCCGCGTCGATGTATCCGTCGAAGTGGTAGAGCATGACCAGTCCGGCCGACTCCTGGGCGAGCGCCATGTCCACCACGGCCAGGCCCTTCGGCTCCCATGCGTACAAACCCTGCGGATCAAGCACTGTGACCGCTCCTCCTCGTGTTCCTTACCCAGAACGCCTGTTGGGGCGCGGGCATTCCCTCTCCGCGCCCCTCCCAGGCAGCTTTTGACGGCCGAGGGCGCCCCTCTGGTACGGACCTTGACGCAGTCATGCCACGCCTCTACGTTCATATGTGCACCCAGAGTTCAGGTACAAGAACACTCCCTTGCACGAACCGACGGGAAGGCACCCCCACATGCGCATGCGTTCCGCACTCCTGCCCGCCCTGACCGCCTCCGTGCTCGTCGCCGGAGCCGCCACGGCCCTCGCGACGCCCGCCGCCGGAGCCGCTCAGGTCATCGAGGTCTCCACCGCGGCCCAGCTCAAGTCGGCGCTCACGGCGGCCGCGCCCGGCGACACGATCCATCTCGCCGACGGTACGTACACGGGCAACTTCAAGACGTCGATCGCCGCGAGTTCCGGCTCGCGCATCACCCTGACCGGCTCCGCGAAAGCGGTCCTCACGGCGGGCGGCGGCTACGGCCTGCATCTGAACGGCGCCTCGTACTGGACAGTCCAGGGCATCACCGTCACCGGCGGCCAGAAGGGCATCATGATCGACTCGGCGAAGGGCGTCGTCGTCGACACGGTCACCGTCCGCGGGCTCGACATGGAGGGCGTCCACTTCCGCAACTCCAGCACGGACGGGACGATCAAGAACTCGCGGATCTACGACACCGGCAACGACGGCCGCGGCATGGGCGAGGGCGTCTACGTCGGTACGGCCGGCGGAACCTCCGACAAGAGCGACCGCATCCAGATCACCGGCAACACGATCGGCCCGGACGTCGGCGGCGAGAACGTCGACATCAAGGAGGGCACGACGGACGCGCGGATCGTCGGCAACACGTTCGACGGCAGCGGCCTGACCGGGGCCAACTTCGACGACTCATGGGTCGACGTTAAGGGCAACGACGTCCTGGTCGAGAACAACAAGGGCAGCGCCACCACGAACAACGGCTACGAGACCCACACCCAGCAGTCCGGCTGGGGCTGCGGCACGGTCTTCCGCTCCAACACGTCGGACCTGCGCGGCGCGACCGGCGACAAGCAGCTGGCGATCAACGTGACGAACTCCGGCGAAAGCTGCGGGACGACGGTCTACAGCAGCAACACGGTCACGGGCGGCAAGGGCCTGACGAACGTACCGGTCACGCCGTAGGAAACGTCGCCGGACACAGAGAACCAGACACAGAGAAGCGGGCCCGCACCCAGAGGGTGCGAGCCCGCTCAACTACTTACCGAACCCCGGAGGGTTCAGATCAGCTCTGACCACCGGCCAGCTTCTCACGCAGCGCGGCGAGCGCCTCGTCCGAAGCAAGCGCGCCGGAGTTGTCGTCCGACTCCGAGGAGTACGAACCGCCGCCGCCGCCACCGGAGGCAGCCGGGGCGCCGGCCGGGGCGGCAGCACCCTCGGCCTCGGCCTGGGCGTCCGCCTCGCGGGACTTGATGACCTGAGCCTGGTGCTGCTCGAAGCGCGTCTGCGCCTCGGCGTACTGGTTCTCCCACACCTCGCGCTGGCTCTCGAAGCCCTCGAGCCAGTCGTTGGTCTCGGGGTCGAAGCCCTCGGGGTAGATGTAGTTGCCCTGGTCGTCGTACGACGCGGCCATGCCGTACAGGGTCGGGTCGAACTCGACCGTCGACGGGTCGGCACCGAAGGCCTCGTTGGCCTGCTTCAGCGAGAGGCTGATGCGGCGACGCTCGAGGTCGATGTCGATGACCTTGACGAAGATCTCGTCGTTGACCTGGACGACCTGCTCCGGGATCTCCACGTGGCGCTCGGCCAGCTCGGAGATGTGGACCAGACCCTCGATGCCCTCGTCCACGCGGACGAACGCACCGAACGGAACCAGCTTCGTGACCTTGCCGGGGACGACCTGGCCGATCTGGTGCGTACGGGCGAACTGCTGCCACGGGTCTTCCTGCGTCGCCTTCAGCGACAGGGAGACACGCTCGCGGTCCATGTCGACGTCGAGGACCTCGACGGTGACTTCCTGGCCGACCTCGACAACCTCGGACGGGTGGTCGATGTGCTTCCAGGACAGCTCGGAGACGTGCACGAGACCGTCGACGCCACCCAGATCCACGAAGGCACCGAAGTTGACGATCGAGGAAACGACGCCGGAGCGGACCTGACCCTTCTGCAGGGTCGTGAGGAACGTCTGGCGGACCTCGGACTGAGTCTGCTCGAGCCAGGCACGGCGGGACAGGACCACGTTGTTGCGGTTCTTGTCCAGCTCGATGATCTTGGCCTCGAGCTCCTTGCCCACGTAGGGCTGGAGGTCGCGGACGCGGCGCATCTCGACGAGGGAGGCCGGCAGGAAGCCACGGAGGCCGATGTCGAGGATGAGTCCACCCTTGACGACCTCGATGACGGTACCGGTGACGATGCCGTCTTCTTCCTTGATCTTCTCGATCGTGCCCCAGGCGCGCTCGTACTGCGCACGCTTCTTGGACAGGATGAGACGGCCTTCCTTGTCCTCCTTCTGGAGAACCAGGGCCTCGATCTCGTCGCCGACCTTGACGACCTCGTTCGGGTCGACATCGTGCTTGATCGAGAGCTCGCGGCTCGGGATCACGCCTTCGGTCTTGTAACCGATGTCGAGGAGAACCTCGTCCCGGTCTACCTTGACGATGACGCCATCGACGATGTCACCGTCGTTGAAGTACTTGATCGTCTCGTCGATCGCGGCGAGGAATGCTTCCTCGTCACCGATGTCGTTGACCGCAACCTGCGGAGTGGTGGCGGTGGTCTCGGTGCTGCTCGTCATGTGGGTAAGGGCTCCGGTACGGACATTGAAGTCGTAGGTACTGCTACGCCGGGAGCCCGTGATCGCACTGCAGAAGGCCGGACAGCTCAGGAAGCGCCACTCCCGAAGGGAGCGCCTCGATAACCGAGGGGACATACATACAGATGCGAGCGCAGCCTGCTATGTCTGAGGAGCGCAGGCTCGCAGCGCAACTTGTAGCATACGGGGGCAGCCGGACAGGGTCAATGCGCGAACACGCACACCCGGGGCGGAACACCGCATACCCGGCACAAAACCTGTCGCACGAGGCCACATGGGCCGCTCGGCACTCCGCCGCGACGGGTTGAACGGAAGAGTACGACTAGGGAGCCCATCATCCAAGAGCCCGAACCGTCCGAACATGAGGCAACCCGCCGTGATGCCGGTGTCACGGAGAGTTCCCACGCCAATCGCAGCTGGTGGGACAGGAACGCGGACGACTATCAGGTCGAGCACGGCACCTTCCTCGGGGACGACCGTTTCGTATGGGGGCCCGAGGGCCTCGACGAGGTGGAGGCCGAGCTGCTCGGCCCGCCGGAGGACCTGAAGGACAAGGTGATCCTGGAGATCGGCGCGGGCGCGGCGCAGTGCTCGCGCTGGCTCGCCGCGCAGGGCGCGCACCCCGTCGCCCTCGACCTCTCCCACCGGCAGCTCCAGCACGCCCTGCGCATCGACGGCGGCGCGGTGCCGCTGGTGGAGGCGGACGCGGGCGCCCTGCCGTTCGCGGACGGCTCGTTCGACCTGGCCTGCTCGGCGTACGGCGCGCTCCCCTTTGTCGCCGATTCCGTGCGGGTGCTCCGGGATGTGCACCGGGTGCTGCGGCCCGGCGGCCGGTTCGTTTTCTCGGTGACGCATCCGATCCGCTGGGCGTTCCCGGACGAGCCGGGCCCGGAGGGCCTGTCCGTAGCGGCCTCCTACTTCGACCGCACCCCTTACGTGGAGCAGGACGACGAGGGACGCGCCGTATATGTGGAGCACCACAGGACGGTCGGTGACCGGGTGCGCGACATCGTGGCCGGCGGTTTCCGACTGGTGGACCTCGTCGAGCCGCAGTGGCCCGCGTGGAACACGCAGGAGTGGGGCGGCTGGTCCCCGCTGCGCGGAAACCTGATCCCGGGCACGGCGATCTTCGTCTGCGAGCGGAGCTAGATGGGGGCACCCCCGGCCGAAGTCCCCCAGCCTTCGGCCGGGGGTGCCCCCGGGGAGAGACTGAGCATGTGATCCGTAACGACGCTCTGGACCTGCCTGTACGCAGTGCGCTGCCCGGCCTGCGCGACGCCCTCGACGGGCCCGCGGCGCCGGGCAGCGCCGTTCTCGTGGCGCCGCCCGGGACCGGCAAGACGACCTTGGTGCCGCTGGTGCTCGCCGGGCTCGTCGGTGACGGGCCGGCGCGGCGGGTCGTCGTCGCCGAGCCGCGGCGGATCGCGGCGCGGGCCGCGGCGCGGCGGATGGCGTGGCTGCTCGGCGAGAAGGCCGGCGAGAGCGTCGGCTACACGGTGCGCGGCGAGCGGGTGATGGGGCGCCACGCGCGCGTGGAGGTCGTCACGACGGGTGTGCTCCTGCAACGGCTCCAGCGCGACCAGGAGCTGGCGGGCGTGGATGTCGTGATGCTCGACGAGGTCCACGAGCGGCATCTGGACGCGGACACCGTCGCGGCGTTCCTGTGCGACGTGCGCGAGGCGCTGCGGCCCGAGCTTCGGCTGGTGGCGGCGTCGGCGACGACGGACGCGCAGGGGTGGGCGCGGCTCCTCGGTGGGGCTCCCGTGGTCGAGGCCGAGGGAATCTCGTATCCCGTGGAGACGGTGTGGGCGCCGCCCGCGCGTCCCGTGCGGCCGCCGCACGGGATGCGGGTGGATCCGGCGTTGCTCACGCACGTGGCGTCGGTGGTGCGGCGCGCGCTGCGGGAGCAGGGCGGGGATGTGCTGTGTTTCCTGCCGGGGGTCGGTGAGATCGGGCGCGTGGCCGGGCAGCTGGGCGAGCTGGGTGACGTCGACGTGCTTCAGGTGCACGGGCGGGCGCCCGCCGCGGTGCAGGACGCGGTGCTCTCGGCGGGCACGCGGCGGCGGGTGGTGCTCGCTACGTCCGTCGCCGAGTCGTCGCTGACGGTGCCGGGTGTGCGGGTCGTCGTGGACTCGGGCCTTGCGCGGGAGCCTCGGGTGGACCACGCGCGCGGGCTGAGCGCCCTGACGACCGTACGGGCCTCGCAGGCGGCGGGGCGGCAGCGGGCGGGGCGTGCCGGGCGCGAGGCTCCCGGGGTGGTGTACCGGTGCTGGACGGAAGCGGAGGACGTACGGCTGGCGCGGTTCCCTGCGCCGGAGATCAAGGTTGCGGACCTGACGGCGTTCGCGTTGCAGGCGGCGTGCTGGGGCGATCCGGACGCCTCGGGCCTCGCGCTCCTGGACGCTCCGCCGGCCGGGGCGATGGCGGCGGCACGGTCCGTCCTGACGGCGATCGGGGCGGTCGAGGCGCACTCGGGCCGGGCCACGGAGCGCGGCGCCCGCCTCGCGGGCCTCGGCCTGCATCCGCGCCTGGCCCGCGCCCTCCTGGACGCGACCCCTGTGGTGGGTGCGCGCCGCGCGGCCGAGGTGGTCGCCCTCCTGAGCGAGGAGCCGCCCCGCGACTACGGCGACGACCTGGCCGCCGCGTGGCGCACCGCGCGCCGGGGCGCCGACGCGTACGCCGCGCGCTGGAAGACGGAGGTGCGGCGGCTCACGGGGGCGGCCGGGCAGACCCCGGCGCGGGACGACGCACCCGGGGACCTGTCCGAGGACCGGGTCGCCGGAATCGTCGCCGCGCTCGCCTTTCCGGAGCGGGTGGGGCGTGGGCGCGACGGCGAGTATCTGATGGTGTCCGGGACGCGGGCCGCGCTCGCGGACGGGTCACGGCTGCGGGGCGCGCCCTGGATCGCCGTCGCGGTCGCCGACCGGCCCGTGGGCGCCGGGCACGCGCGCGTACGGCTCGCCGCGGTCGTGGACGAGGAGGTCGCGCTGCGGGCCGCCGCTCCGCTGCGCACCGAGGGGGACGAAGTGGCGTGGGCCGACGGGGAGTTGGTGGCGCGGCACGTCGAGCGTCTCGGCGCGGTGGAGCTCGCCGTGCGCCCCTTGAAGGAGGCCGCCCCCGCTCTCGTGCGGGAGGCGTTGAAGGAGGGGCTGCGGCGGGAGGGGTTCGGGCTGCTGCGGTGGTCACGGGAGGCTGGGGAGCAGCGGGAGCGGCTCGCGTTCCTGCACCGCACGCTGGGCGCGCCGTGGCCCGACGTGTCGGACGACGCGCTGCACGCGCGCGTGGACGAGTGGCTGGAGCCGGAGCTCGGCAAGGCGCGGCGCCGGTCCGATCTGGGCCGGATCGACGCGGGGCAGGCGCTGCGGCGGCTGCTTCCCTGGGCGAGCGGTGACGCGGCCCGCCTCGACGAGCTCGCCCCGGAGCGGCTGGAGGTGCCGAGCGGGTCCAGGATCCGGATCGACTACGCGAACCCCGAACAGCCCGTACTGGCCGTGAAGTTGCAGGAGATGTTCGGGCTGCACGAGTCGCCGCGTGTGGCCGGTGTGCCGGTCCTGGTGCATCTGCTGTCACCCGCGGGGCGTCCCGCGGCGGTGACGGCGGATCTGGCCTCCTTCTGGCGCGAGGGGTACCGGGCGGTGCGGGCCGAGCTGCGCGGCCGGTACCCGAAGCATCCGTGGCCCGAGGATCCGGCGGGGGCGGTCGCGACGCGGCACACGAGTGCGCGGCTCAGGCGCTGACGGGTTCCGGTTCGTGCTCCGGGGCGGCCTCGGGCTCGCCCGGGCGGCGGCTGCGGGCTTCGAGCCACAGGGAGAGCGCCAGCAGGAGCAGGCCGAGGGTCAGGAAGCCCCACGGCAGGTACGAGGTGAGCAGGACGACCAGGACGCGGTTGGACTTGACGAGGGCGACCGTCGACCTGATGTAGTCCTCGCGCATCTTCACGTGCCCGGCGAAGACCGTCACCCTGTCGCGGCCTCCCAGGAGCGTGCCGCCGCGGAGTTCGTTGTGCTGGATCTCCTCGCCGTAGACGGGGGCGCCGGTGACCGGCTCGACCCAGAACTTGCGGACCGTGGTGTACCAGCGGGTGGTGCCGGTCTTGGCGACGGACTCAGGTGTGATGCCCTTGACCGGCATCGTCTTGGGGAGGGGGACCTTCATCCACGGGATGGTCTGTTCGAAGTAGTAGACCTTCAGGCCGCGGAACGTCTGGGTCCCCTTGTAGTGGATGGGCCGGGTGACGCGGGCCTGGGCGTCGTAGTACTCGTAGTCCCGCTTCTCGGTCAGGAAGGGCCACTTGAACTCGATGCCGTCGCGCCTGACCTGGTCGCCGTCGACGGTCTCGGCGTACTTGCCCGTGGTGTGGACGGGTGCCTGGCTGTGGGCGTCGAAGACGTAGCGCTCGGGGACCTGGGAGACCATCTTGCCGTCGGGTCCGACGATGTAGGAGAGGGAGTCCCAGACGACGACGTCGCGGCCCGCGCTCTTCTCGACCTGCTCGGAGGCCTCCACGTTGCCCTTGAGCGTCTGGACGACGGTGACCTTGGGGACCTTCTTCGACTGCATCGAGCCGTAGTCGAGGAGGGTCGGGTTCTTGGCCTCCAGGACGGCGTTCTGGTACTGACCGGCCGGGATCTTCGCGAGGCGCGGGAACGCGTACCAGCGCATCAGCGGGGACATCGCCGTGCAGAACACGGCGAGGGCGAGCAGGATCAGGCTGGCCTTGCGGCGCATCGCGGCGGCCTCCTCGGCGGGTCAGGGGTGCTTGGGGACGGTGGTCAGCAGCGGTTTGGGCGAGGTCTCGCCGGGCGGGGAGCCGATCGCCGAGATCGTGATGACGAGGGCGAGCGCCACGGCCAGACCGGTCGCGGCGGCGATCAGGGCACGCATGCAACCTCCCGGCGGATCACCGGATCTGGAATCTGATAGAGCGTCAGGGCTGGGGCACCGTAGCAACGCGCGGCCGAGATGAGAACACGTTGCACAACAGCGCCGCCCCCTCGGCCGGTGAACGGCGAGGGGGCGGCGCGGGTGCTGCTGATACGGCTTGTGCCGTACGGGAGTTACGTCGCCGAGGGCGAGGCAGACGGGGACGGGGATGCCGTGGCGCCGGCCGCGGTGACCTTCAGTTCGACGGTGAGGGTCGCGCCGCCGGTGGTGTTGATGCGGAGCAGGAACGTGCCCGTGGCGTCGTCCGCGTAGATCCTCGGCAGCTGGAGGCGGCCGTCGCCGTCGGTCTCGAGGCCCTTGAGGGTGCGGGTCGCCTTGCCGTCCGCGTCCTTGAAGTAGGGGCCCTTGTCGTTCTCGGTCGCGTCGTCCTTGGACTTGATCAGCGTGGCCGTGGTGGCGACCCCGTCGGCGGCGTCGCCCTTGTACGTGGCCCTGACCTGGACCGGGTCGGCGAACTGGCCGCCGGCCTCGCAGGTCAGTTCCGTGTCGCCGGTCCTGGTGAGGGCGTCGGCCTGGCGCGCGGAGACGGTCGCCGTGTAGTCGAGGCCGGGCAGCTTCCGGTCGACGACGGTGGCGCGGACGGTGAACTCGCCGGTGTCCTCACCCGCCCGCAGCGGCGGCGCGGTGGCCTTGCCGGTGCTGTCGGTGACGACGGTGACGGTCTTGAACCCGCCGCTGAAGGCCAGGTCCGTGTCGCCGACGACGGTGAGCTTCACCTTGACCGTACCGACGCCCTTGCCCGCGGCGTTCTCCGTGCGGACGGCGACACGTTCGGCGAAGGCGTCACCGGCGGTCGCACCGAGCGTGCCCGTACCGGCGTCCTCGATGCGCGTGACCGTCTCGGCGGCCGTGGGCGGTGTGGGGCTCGTGGAACCTCCGCCGCCCGGCTTCGACGGGCCGGTGCTCGGGCTGCCGCCGGACTTGGACGGCTTGGGCGGCTTGGAGGTGCCCGGGGACGGGCTGGTCGTGCCTGGGCTGCTCGGCGAGGGCGAGGGGCTGGGGCCGGTGCCGCCGTCGCTGCGGTCGCCGGGCTGGACACCGGTGCCGTCCGGGACCTCGTGGGTGCCCTTGCGGTAGAACTCGAGCCACTTCAGGACCGTCTTGAGGTACTCCTGCGAGTGGTTGTAGCTCAGGATCGCCGCGTGCAGGCCGCCGCTCTGGGAGAGGTCGCGGTCGCCGCGGCACAGGTAGTGGCCGGCGGCGAGGGCGGCGTCATAGATGTTGTTGGGGTCCTTCTTGCCGTCGCCGTTGCCGTCGCGGCCGGACCACTCCCAGGTCGACGGGATGAACTGCATGGGGCCGACGGCCCGGTCGTGCGTCGTGTCGTTGTCGTAGGCGCCGTTGTCGGTGTCGGTGATCCTCGCGAAGCCGTTGCCGTCGAGGGGCGGGCCGAGGATCCGCTTGAGCGTCGTGCCGTTCGCGTCGACGTTGCCGCCGCGTGCCTGGCCCGACTCGACCTTGCCGATCGCGGCGAGGAGTTGCCAGGGGAGGTTGCAGCCCGGCTTGGTCGCGGCGAGCTCCGCCTCGGCCTTCTTGTAGGCGTCGAGGACGGTGGCCGGGATACCGGCCTCGTTCGCGCCGGTACCCGTGCCACCCGGGCTGCCGGGACCCGTACTGGGCGGCGCGGTGGGGCTGTTGAGGTCCGGCAGATCGGTGTAGTAAGGGGAGTTGCCGGTCGCCGAGTCGCCGGGCGAGGGCGCCGCGTCGGCGGTGGACTGTCTGCCGTTCTGCGTGTCGGTGAGGCCGGGCGCCTGGGACGCGGAGAGCGCCGCCACGGCGGCAGCCGCCACAGCGGTCGTCATCGCGGACCTGCGCAACCGCTTTCCGAATAGCGCCGCCATACCGTGAGCCCCTCCGATTGCCGACCGTTTACGGGTCAGTCCGCGCTCCCCGGCGTGGAGTGACCCAGGCGACACTACGACAACTTCCAGCGCGCAGACACCCGTTCGTGCCCGATTTTTGCCGGTTGGCCATGTACGCGTTACCGCGATCGCCACGGGCCATACTGAGCGGCACCGCGTACGCACCGCATCAGGAACCGTCCGAGGGGGTCCACTTGCCGTTCACGATCAGCCACGCCGCGGCCGTGCTGCCGGCCGTCCGCCGCGACGGCACGGGGCGCGGCGCGCTCGTGCCCTCGCTGCTGGTGGCGGGCTCGTTCGCGCCCGACGTGACGTACTTCGCGGCGAGTGCGGTGCCGGGGGCGATGGAGTTCGGGGACTTCACCCACTCCTTCCCGGGCGTCTTCACGATCGACGTGGCCGTCGCCGCGGTACTGGTCGGCCTGTGGCGCCTGCTGCGGGAGCCGGTGATCGCGCTGCTGCCGGGGCGGGCGCGGGGGCCGGTCCTCGTCGTGGCGCGGGGTGCGGGCTCCGGACGTCCGGCCGACGCTTTCGCGTGGGAGCGGCGGCCGGTGGCCGCGGTGTGGTGGTGGTACGTGTCCGCCGTCCTGGGCGCGACGACGCACGTGGTGTGGGACGCGTTCACGCATCTCGACCGGTGGGGCATGCGTGTCTTCCCGGTCCTCGGCGAGAAGATCGCCGGCTCCCCTCTCTACTGGTACGCGCAGTACGGGGGTTCGGCGGTCGCGCTCGTCGTGATGGTGCTCTTCGTGGTGTCGGCGGTGCGCCGTGTCCCCTCGGCGGCCGCCGCCGACGCCCGCGCCGCGCTGCCTCAGCTCTCCGTGAGTGAGCGGTGGGTGGCGGCGTTCGTGATCGGCGGGTGCGTGGCGGTGGCCGCGGGGGTGCGGACGGTGCGCTGGTGGACGTACTGGGGCGCTGTCGCCAAGCCGTGGGAGATCATCCCGACCCTCTGCTTCGGCGGGGGCGCGGGCCTCGTACTCGGTCTGGTCGTGCACGCGCTCCTCGTGCGGGGGCGTCGAGGTCCGGCCGGTCGCGGGGTGGCGCCGGCGCCGGTGAAACAACAACGGTGACGCTACAACGGCGAACGCAGTAAGGGGCGGAGCCCATTGGCTCCGCCCCTTACCTGAACTACGGCCTACCCGAACTACGGCCCGAACTACGGCCAGCCGCAGGCTAGTGCGCCGCGGACTCCCAGTCCGGGCCCACGCCCACCGACACGTCCAGCGGCGCCCGCAGATGCACGGCCCCGGCCATCTCGCGCCGGACCAGCTCCTCCGCCGCCGCGGCCTCGCCCGGGGCGATCTCCAGGACGATTTCGTCATGGACCTGGAGCAGCAGCCGGGACTTGAGCTTCGCGTCCTTGAGCGCCTTGTCCACGTTCAGCATGGCGATCTTGACGATGTCGGCGGCCGTGCCCTGGATGGGCGCGTTGAGCGCCATGCGCTCGGCCATCTCACGCCGCTGGCGGTTGTCGCTGTTGAGGTCCGGCAGATACCGGCGGCGGCCGAGCATCGTCTCGGTGTAGCCCGTGGCGCGGGCCTCGTCGACGACGCGGCGCAGATAGTCGCGCACGCCGCCGAACCGCTCGAAGTACGTGTCCATGAGGACCCGCGCCTCGCCCGGCTCGATGTTCAGCTGCCCGGACAGGCCGAACGCGGACAGGCCGTAGGCGAGCCCGTACGACATGGCCTTGATCTTGCGGCGCATCTCCGCGTCGACGGCGGACCGCTCGACGCCGAAGACCTGCGCGCCGACCGTGGTGTGCAGGTCCTCGCCGGAGGTGAACGCCTCGAGGAGGCCCTCGTCCTCGGAGAGGTGCGCCATGACGCGCAGCTCGATCTGGCTGTAGTCCGCGGTCATGAGCGACTCGAAGCCCTCGCCGAGGACGAAGCCGCGGCGGATGGCGCGGCCCTCGTCGGTGCGGACCGGGATGTTCTGCAGGTTCGGGTCGGTCGAGGAGAGCCGGCCCGTCGCGGCGACGGTCTGGTTGAACGTCGTGTGGATGCGGCCGTCCGCGGCGATCGTCTTGATGAGGCCCTCGACGGTGACCCGAAGCTTGGCCTGCTCGCGGTGGCGCAGCATGATCACGGGGAGTTCGTGGTCGGTCTGCGTGGCCAGCCAGGCGAGCGCGTCCGCGTCCGTCGTGTACCCGGTCTTCGTCTTCTTCGTCTTGGGCAGGTCTAGCTCGCCGAAGAAGACTTCCTGGAGCTGCTTGGGCGAGCCGAGGTTGAACTCGTGGCCCACGGAGGCGTGCGCCTCCTTCACGGCCTGCTGGACGGCGCCCGCGAACATCTGCTCCATGGCCTCCAGGTGGGCGCGGTCGGCGGCGATGCCGTGCCGCTCCATGCGCGCGAGGAGCGTGGACGTGGGCAGCTCGACGTCCTTGAGGAGGTCGGCCGCGCCGACTTCCCGGAGCTTCCCGCCGAAGGCCTCGCCGAGGTCGAGGATCGCGCGGGCGTGCACCATGAGCGCGTCGGCCTCGGCCTGGTCGTCGTCCTCCGCACCGAAGGCGAGCTGTCCGTCGGCCGCCGCCGGGGCGAGCTCACGGCCCAGGTACTCCAGGGTCAGCGCGTCGAGCGCGAAGGAGCGGCGGCCGGGCTTGACCAGGTACGCGGCGAGCGCCGTGTCCATCGTGACGCCGTCGACGGTCCAGCCGTGCTCGGCGAAGACCCGCATGACGTTCTTCGCGTTGTGCAGGACCTTGGGCTTCGCGGCGTCGGCGAGCCACGTCGCGAACGCGTTCTCGTCGGCCTCGTCGAGCTGGGTGGGGTCGAACCAGGCGGCGGCTCCCCCGGCGCCGGCGAGCGCCACCTCGGTGACGGATCCCGCACCGAGCGTCCAGGTGTCGACCGTGGCGAGGCCCAGGGCGGCGTCGCCGTGCTCGGCGAGCCATGGGGCCACCTCGCCCGCGCCGAGCACCGAGCCGTCGACGTCGACGCCGGGCTCGGCAGGCGTCTGCTCGGCCTCCTCGGCGCCCGGGTCGACGGCGAGGAGCCGCTCGCGCAGTGACGGGTTACGGATCTCCAGGGTGTCGAGGACCATCGCGACGGCCGTGCGGTCGTACGCGGCGCGCTCCAGGTCTTCGACCGTCTTGGGGAGCTCGACGTCACGCACCATCTCGGTGAGCCGGCGGTTCAGCTTGACGGCTTCGATGTGGTCGCGGAAATTCTGCCCGGCCTTGCCCTTGACCTCTTCGGCGCGCAGCACGAGCTCGGCGAACGAACCGAACTGGTTGATCCACTTCGCGGCGGTCTTCTCGCCGACGCCGGGGATGCCCGGCAGGTTGTCCGACGGGTCGCCACGCAGGGCCGCGAAGTCGGGGTACTGGGCCGGCGTGAGCCCGTACTTCTCCTCGACCTTCTCCGGCGTGAACCGCGTCAGCTCCGAGACGCCCTTCGTCGGGTAGAGCACCGTGACGTGGTCGCTGACGAGCTGGAAGGAGTCCCGGTCGCCGGTGACGACCAGGACGTCGAACCCGGCGGCCTCGGCCTGGGTCGCGAGCGTGGCGATGATGTCGTCCGCCTCGAACCCGTCGACCGCGAAGCGCGGGGTGTGCATCGCGTCGAGGAGCTCGCCGATCAGCTCGACCTGCCCCTTGAACTCGTCCGGGGTCTTCGAACGATTCGCCTTGTACTCCGTGAACTCCTCGGAGCGCCACGTCTTGCGCGAGACGTCGAACGCCACCGCGAAATGCGTGGGCGCCTCGTCGCGCAGCGTGTTCGCCAGCATCGAGGCGAAGCCGTAGATCGCGTTCGTCGGCTGTCCGGTCGCGGTCGTGAAATTCTCCGCGGGCAGCGCGAAGAACGCGCGGTACGCCAGCGAATGCCCGTCCATGAGCATCAGCCGCGGCCGGCTGCCTGAGGTCTTCTTCTCGGTCTTCTTCGCTGCTGTCTCTGCCACGCCCCCGATCCTGCCACGCCCCACTGACAGTCCGGTCCGTCACGGGCCTCCGACGAGGGCTGTCAGTCGTGCGTGCGAGGATCGGCGACGTACCTCACACGTGTGCTCGAAGGGGAACAGACGATGGCAACGAAGCCGCCCACGGGAGATCCGGTCCAGGACGCGCCGCAGGTGGACGCGCCGCTGCGCGCCGCCGCCGGACTGCCCGCCGTCGCCCATTCCCTCAAGATCGCCCAGCAGCAGATGGGCGTGCGCCGCACCGCGCTCACCCTTCTCCGCGTCAATCAGAAAGACGGCTTCGACTGCCCGGGCTGCGCCTGGCCCGAGCCCGACCACCGGCACAAGGCGGAGTTCTGCGAGAACGGCGCGAAGGCGGTCGCCGAGGAGGCCACCCTGCGCAGGGTCACGCCGGACTTCTTCACCGCGCACCCGGTCGCCGACCTCGCGACCCGCTCCGGGTACTGGCTGGGCCAGCAAGGCCGCCTCACGCACCCCATGTATCTCGCGGACGGCGCCGATCGCTACGAGCCGGTGTCCTGGGAGCGCGCCTTCGACATCATCGCCGAGGAGCTGGCCGCCCTGGCCTCCCCCGACGAGGCCGTGTTCTACACCTCGGGCCGCACGAGCAACGAGGCGGCGTTCCTCTACCAGCTGTTCGCCCGCGAGTTCGGCACGAACAACCTGCCCGACTGCTCGAACATGTGCCATGAGTCGTCCGGTTCCGCGCTCACGGAGACCATCGGCATCGGCAAGGGCAGCGTCTCCCTGGAGGACCTCTACAAGTCCGACCTGATCATCGTGGCCGGGCAGAACCCGGGCACGAACCACCCGCGCATGCTCTCCGCCCTGGAGAAGGCGAAGGCGAACGGCGCGAAGATCATCACGATCAACCCCCTGCCCGAGGCCGGACTCGAACGTTTCAAGAACCCGCAGACCCCGCAGGGCATGTTCAAGGGCGCCACCCTGACCGACCTGTTCCTCCAGATCCGCCTCGGCGGGGACCAGGCCCTCTTCCGCCTCCTGAACAAGCTGATCCTCGAGACGGAAGGCGCCGTCGACGACGCCTTCATAGAGGAACACACCCACGGCTACGAGGAGTTCACCGAGGCCGCCCGCGCCGCCGACTGGGACGCGACGCTGACGGCGACGGGCCTGGAGCGTGCCGAGATCGAGGAAGCCCTCGCCCTGGTACTCGCCTCCGAGCGCACCGTCGTGTGCTGGGCGATGGGCCTCACCCAGCACAAGCACTCGGTGCCCACGATCCGCGAGGTCGTCAACTTCCTGCTCCTGCGCGGGAACATCGGCCGCCCAGGCGCGGGCGTGTGCCCGGTGCGCGGCCACTCCAACGTGCAGGGCGACCGCACCATGGGCGTCTTCGAGCGCCCCGCGCCGGCCTTCCTGAACGCCCTGGAGAAGGAGTTCGGCTTCGCACCGCCCCGCGAGCACGGCTTCGACGTCGTACGGGCCATCGAGGCACTGCGCGACGGCGAGGCGAAGGTGTTCTTCGCGATGGGCGGCAACTTCGTGGCGGCCTCCCCCGACACCGACGTCACGGAGGCCGCGATGCGCCGCGCCGCCCTGACGGTGCACGTGTCGACGAAGCTCAACCGCTCCCACGCGGTCACCGGCGCGCGCGCCCTGATCCTGCCGACCCTCGGCCGCACCGAGCGGGACCTTCAGGGCAGCGGCGAACAGTTCGTGACCGTCGAGGACTCCATGAGCATGGTCCACGCCTCACGCGGCCGCCTCGCGCCCGCGAGCAAGCACCTCCTGTCGGAGCCGGCGATCGTGGCCCGCCTCGCGCGCCGCGTCCTCGGCGAGGCGTCACGCACGCCGTGGGAGGAGTTCGAGAAGGACTACGCCACGATCCGCGACCGCATCGCGAACGTCATCCCGGGCTTCGAGGACTTCAACGCGCGCGTGACCGGTTCCGCCGGCCGCCCTGGCGGCTTCACGCTGCCGCACGGCCCGCGCGACGAGCGGCGCTTCCCCACCACCACCGGCAAGGCGAACTTCACGGCCGCGCCCGTCGAGTACCCGAAGCTCCCCGAGGGCCGGCTGCTGCTGCAGACCCTGCGCTCGCACGACCAGTACAACACCACGATCTACGGCCTCGACGACCGCTACCGCGGCATCAGGAACGGCCGCCGGGTCGTCCTCGTCAGCCCCCACGACGCCCAGGCCCTGGGCCTCGCGGACGGCTCCTACGTCGACCTGGTCAGCGAGTGGACGGACAGCGTGGAGCGCCGCGCCCCCGGCTTCCGCGTCGTCCACTACCCGACGGCCCGGGGCTGCGCGGCCGCGTACTACCCGGAGACCAACGTCCTGATCCCGCTGGACGCCACCGCTGACACCAGCAACACCCCCACCAGCAAGTCCGTCGTCGTCCGCCTGGAACAATCGGCGACCGACTGAGCGTTTGCTCAGGCAGCCGACCAGGCAGAACAGCACCCCACAGCACGAACACCGACAGACGACGAACGGAGCCGGGCACCATGGGCGAGCACAGCAGCGTGAAGTTCCCGCAAGAGATCATCGACGAGTACGCGGCGCTCGGCGTCGACCTGCCCGCCCTGTTCTCCGCAGGTGACCTCGGCACCCGCATGGGCGTCCAGATCAAGGAAGCGTCCCCCGAGCGCGTCGTCGGCACCATGCCCGTCGAGGGCAACACCCAGCCCTACGGCCTCCTGCACGGCGGCGCCTCCGCGGTCCTCGCCGAGACCCTCGGCTCCGTCGGTTCGATGCTCCACGGCGGCAGCTCCAAGATCGCCGTCGGCGTCGACCTGAACTGCACGCACCACCGCGGCGCCCGCTCCGGCCTCGTCACCGGCGTCGCCACCCCCGTACACCGCGGCCGCTCCACGGCCACGTACGAGATCGTGATCACCGACGAGCAGGACCGGCGGGTCTGCTCGGCCCGCCTGACCTGCCTCCTCAAGGACATGCCCAAGAGCTGAGGCCTCTCGCCCGCCACAGGGCTCGTCCGTGACAGGGCTGGTCCGGTCCTGACCGGGCTGGTCCGTCACAGGGCGCCACAACGATCACCACGCTTCACGCCGCTGTTCCCGGCGCGGACCGCCACCGCCGCCGCGCCGGGCAGCGCAGACGCCCCCCACGGGACGGGAGCCGGCCGGCACGCCACCCGGCCGCCGCCGACGCGAGTTCGACCCACGCACAGACAGGCCTCACCGCCCCACCGGACGCCACAGCACAGACGTTCACCAAGACGCGACCCACCACTCAACTGCCCGATGCAGAAACGCATTTGGGCCCGCCGCCCACATTGGCGGACCCTCCCCCTGCGCACCGGCGTGGAGCATGGCCGACATCGGACCCGTCGAGCCCGAACCCCCTCCGGCGACGGCGCCCCGCACACCCACACCCGAGCCCACGCAGACACCCTGTGGACCGGCTCCCCCAACTCCCTCCGTTCCCAGGAGCATTGGGCCGCACTTCCGTCACGCCGGCGCCGCACCCCGCAAGCCCTGCTCGTCGCCGCAGCCGTCGCGGGCACCTACGCGTACACCGCCCTCACCACCACCCGGCCGCACCCTCCCCCACCCCCTGGCCCCCCAGGTCACCTTCCTGCACTACGAGGGAAGCGCCCCCCGGACCCGCACCACCCGCGCGCCGCCACCTTCCGCTTCACCGCCTCCGTACGCGACGCCCATCCCGTGATCATCCGTCAAGTAAGAACCGGAATCACGGAATTGAGTACCCACGCCACGCCCGCACTGCCACTGACAGTGAAGGGCGGCGCCGCGAAACCCCCCACTGTGCACATCTCCGTACACAAGTGCGCCACCCTCCCGCGCGGCTTCCCCCTGCCGCACCTCGCCCTCGGTCCACGGAACCGTCAGGCACAGCAGCAGCACAGCTACCTCTTCGGCGGCGCCTGCCCCCGCGATCTCGCCACCTCTCCGCACGCCACCCGTGGACCGCGCAAAGGGCTCTCCGGGCCGCCCCGCGGACCGGGAACGGATCTCACATGGAAGTAACACTCGGTTACCTCTGCCGCAACAGAGCAATGCGGAGCGCGAGCCACCGCCCCCGAAGCACCCGGCATCCGCCTCCCCGGCGGCACACTCCCACCCGTAAGAACCAAGATCACCCCAAGTTCCTTAGCGGAACAGCATGTTCTCTCCATGCGAGCGCCGGCGCCCTCTGACCAAAAGTCCCAATCGCCCCCACTGCACCCACCGACGAGCACCGCGTCATAACAAGAGCGTCACATCCTTCCCTCCTCAGCTCCCCACCCCACCCACCTGCGCTTATAGTCACGGCCAGTCACCGCGCCGCCGGGCGCGTCTGCTGCACGGCCCTGTACCACCCCAGTACGGCCCGGCGAGACACACGGCCCCCAACCACGGGAGCCGCGCCAGGGAGAGGATTGATCGTGCGACACCGTTCCTTGCTCATCATGACCACCGTGCTCACCACCGGAGCACTCACGCTCACCGCCTGCGGATCGCGCGACGACAACAAGGGCAGCGACAGCAGCAAGAAGACCACCGTCGTCATCGGCGTCGACGCCCCGCTCACCGGCCAGAACTCGGCCACCGGCCTCGGTATCCAGGGCGGCGTCCAGATCGCCGTGAACGACGCCAACAAGAACAACACCGTTCCCGGCGTGACCTTCAAGGTCCAGGCGCTCGACGACAAGGCGATCCCGGCCCAGGGCCAGTCCAACGCCACCCAGCTCGTCCAGAACGACAAGGTCCTCGGCGTCGTCGGCCCGCTGAACTCCGGTGTCGCCACCCAGATGCAGCAGGTCTTCGCCACCGCCAACCTGGTCGAGGTCTCTCCGTCCAACACGGCCCCCGAGCTCACCCAGGGCAAGAACTGGCAGACCTCCAAGTCCCGCCCGTTCAAGACCTACTTCCGCACCGCCACCACCGACGCCCTGCAGGGCGGCTTCGCGGCCGACTACGCCTACAACACGCTGAAGAAGCGCAAGGTGTTCGTGGTCGACGACAAGCAGACCTACGGTGCCGGCCTCGCCAAGCTCTTCAAGGCCGGCTTCGTCAAGTCCGGCGGCAAGGTCACGGGCGAGGACCACGTCAACACCGGCGACACGGACTTCTCCGCCCTCGTCACCAAGATCAAGAACTCCAAGGCCGACCTCGTCTACTACGGCGGCCAGTACGACGAGTCCGAGAAGCTCACCAAGCAGCTCAAGGACGGCGGAGCCAAGGTCCCGCTGTTCGGCGGTGACGGCATGTTCAGCGACACCTACATCCAGACCGCCGGCAAGACCTCCGAGGGCGACCTCTCCACCTCGGTCGGCCAGCCCGTCGACTCCCTGCCCTCCGCCGCCGACTTCATCAAGAAGTACAAGGCCTCCGGCCTCAAGGGCGACTACGGCACCTACGGCGGCTACTCCTACGACGCCGCCACCGCCATCATCAAGGCGATCGGCAACGTCGTGAAGGACGGCAAGGTCCCCTCCGACGCCCGCGCCAAGATCGTCGGCGAGGTCCAGAAGACCAAGTTCGACGGCATCGCCGGACCTGTCTCCTTCGACGAGTACGGCGACACCACCAACAAGCAGCTCACCGTCTACCAGGTCGTCGACGGCAAGTGGAAGGCCGTCAAGAGCGGCACGTTCAACGGCTGATCCGAACCACCCCGGGCCACCAGGCGGTTCGGTCACCGAGGGCCGCAGCCCGACCGAACCGCCGACCCCGGTGGAAACCACCGGGACAGGCCCTCAGCACCACCTCTGGGCCGCGCGGCCATGACCACCCGTCACCGCGCGGCCCGCTTCATACGCCCTGCTCAACCTCTCCCCACCACATGGAGGCCATGCGGTGAACACCCTGCCGCAGCAGCTGGCCAACGGGCTGTTCCTCGGCTCGATGTACGGGCTGATCGCCATCGGCTACACGATGGTGTACGGCATCGTCCAGCTCATCAACTTCGCCCATGGCGAGATCTTCATGACCGGCGGCTTCGGCGCACTCACGGTCTACCTCTACGTTCTGCCCAACGGCACATCCATGTGGATAGCCCTCCCCGCGATGCTGATAGGCGGCGGAATCGTCTCCGTCCTCATCGCCATCGGGGCCGAACGCTTCGCCTACCGACCACTGCGCGGAGCACCACGCCTCGCCCCGCTCATCACCGCCATCGGTCTGTCGCTCGCCCTCCAGCAGGTCGTCTTCAACTGGTACCCGAACGCCAAGAACGACCTCAAGTTCCCCCAACTGCCCTTCGAAACCGTCCACATCGGCTCCGTCAGCATCCAGAGCGGCAGCGTCTTCGTCATCATCGCCGCCCCCCTCTGCATGGCGGCCCTCGCCCTGTTCGTCAGCCTCTCCCGCACCGGCCGCGCCATGCAGGCCACCGCGCAGGACCCTGACACCGCGCAGCTCATGGGCATCGACACCAACCGCATCATCGTCATCGCCTTCGCCATCGGCGGCTTCTTCGCCGCCGTCGCAGCCGTCTCCTACGGACTGCGCTACGGCACCGTCAAGTACGACATGGGCTTCCAGATGGGCCTCAAGGCCTTCACCGCGGCCGTCCTCGGCGGCATCGGCAACATCTACGGCGCCATGATCGGCGGCCTCGTCCTCGGCCTCGCCGAGACCATGGCCACCAGCTACATCGACGGCATCCCCGGCATGCAGCAGCTCGGCGGCGGCGGCTGGTCCGCAGTCTGGGCCTTCGTACTCCTCATCCTCGTACTGCTGTTCAGGCCACAAGGCCTCATCGGCGAACGCGTCGCGGACAGGGCGTGAGCACCATGGCAACCACAGACACCAACACCCCCGCCCGCGGTCTCATCGCGCTCCCCCAGACCGCGGCCCGCCCGCTCATCGCCGTCGGCGCCGTCGCCACCATCGCCAGCGCCTTCATGTCCTGGACCTACACGTCCGACTTCCCCGGGGACCTCACCTACTACGGCTCCCCGGCCGGACTCCAGATCCTCGACCTCGTCGCCGGCGTCCTGACGCTGCTGTTCGCGCTCACCCTCTTCGGTGTCCGCGGCCTCGGCTGGCTCAACCCGGCGACGGCCATCCAGCCCGTCCTCCTCGCCGCCGCGTCCGCGTTCGCCGTCAGCTGGTTCAGCGCCATCGCCATCGCCATCGACCTCAAGGGCCTCGTCGCCCTCGACCCCGGCGCCTACATCGCCGCCGTCGGCTCCGCCATCGCCCTGGTCGGGGCCCTCGCGCTCCCCAAGCCCGGTGACACCTTCAAGGACTACGTCACCAAGCCCGACAACATCCCCCCGGCCGCGAAACTCCCCGCCTGGGGCCAACGCCTCGTCATCACCGCCGCCACCGCCCTCGCACTGATCGTCTTCGCCTACGGCGTCGGCGTCGACCCCGACGCGAGCGAAACGTTCCTGGGCTACATCCTCCTGGTCGTCTTCGGCACCTGGTCCCTGTTCGCCGCAGGACTCTTCGACCGCTTCGCCCAGCTCAACGCCGGCCACAAGGGATTCGCCACCTCCATGGCCTTCCTCGCGGCAGCGCTCTTCCCCTTCGTCGAGAACAACGAGCACAACTCCAACCTCGGCGTGAACATCCTCGTCGTCGCCACCGTCGCCCTCGGCCTCAACATCGTCGTCGGCCTCACCGGACTCCTCGACCTCGGATACGTCGCCTTCCTCGGCGTCGGCGCCTACGCGGCCGCCCTCGTCTCCGGCTCCGAGTTCTCCCGCTTCTCCGGCGTCCAGTTCCCCTTCTGGGCCGCCATGCTCACCGGCATGCTCGCGTCGCTGGTCTTCGGCGTCCTCATCGGCGCCCCCACCCTGCGCCTGCGCGGCGACTACCTCGCCATCGTGACCCTGGGCTTCGGAGAGATCTTCCGCATCACCGTCAACAACCTCGACGGCACCTCCGGCCCCAACCTCACCAACGGCCCCAACGGCATCTCCATGATCCCGGACCTCAACATCTTCGGGTTCAACTTCGGAAGCAACCACGACATCGCCGGATTCTCCCTCGGCCGCTTCGCGAACTACTTCCTGCTGATGCTGCTCATCACCGCGATCGTCGTCCTCGTCTTCACCCGCGCCGCGGACTCCCGCATCGGCCGCTCCTGGATCGCCATCCGCGAGGACGAGACCGCCGCCACCGCCATGGGCATCAACGGCTTCCGCGTCAAGCTCATCGCCTTCGCACTCGGCGCCTCCCTCGCCGGCCTCGCCGGCACCGTCAGCGCCCACGTCGGCTACAGCGTCAACCCGGCCCCGTACCAGTTCGCCGGCTCCGTGCCCCCGAACTCCGCGTTCCTCCTCGCCGCCGTAGTTCTCGGCGGCATGGGCACCGTCAACGGACCCATCCTCGGCGCCACCCTGCTCTACATGCTCCCCGAGAAGCTCAGCTTCCTGAAGGAGTACCAGCTCCTCGCCTTCGGCGTCGCACTCGTCCTCCTCATGCGGTTCCGCCCCGAAGGCATCATCGCCAACCGCCGCCGCCAACTCGAGTTCCACGAGAGCGACGACACCGTCCACATCCCCGAACAAGGCCTGCCCGACTCCACCGTCGGCGTCACCAAGGCAGGGGCGTAACCACCATGACCACCACCACAGCCCTCAGCCCCGTCCTCGAAGCCACCGGCGTCACCATGCGCTTCGGCGGCCTCACCGCCGTACGCAACGTCGACCTCACCGTCAACGCCGGAGAGATCGTCGGCCTCATCGGCCCCAACGGCGCGGGCAAGACCACCTTCTTCAACTGCCTCACCGGCCTCTACGTCCCCACCGAGGGCAAAGTCGCCTACAAAGGCACCGTCCTGCCCCCCAAGCCGCACCTGGTCACCAGCGCCGGCATCGCCCGCACCTTCCAGAACATCCGGCTCTTCGCCAACATGACCGTCCTGGAAAACGTCCTCGTCGGCCGCCACACCCGCACCAAGGAAGGCCTCTGGTCCGCCATCCTCCGCGGCCCCGGCTTCCGCAAGGCAGAAGCAGCCTCCCGCGAACACGCCATGGAACTGCTGGAGTTCATCGGCCTCGCCCACAAGGCCGACCACCTCTCCCGCAACCTCCCCTATGGCGAACAGCGCAAGCTCGAAATCGCCCGCGCCATGGCCAGCGAGCCCGGCCTGCTCCTCCTCGACGAGCCCACCGCCGGCATGAACCCGCAGGAGACCCGCGCCACCGAAGACCTCGTCTTCGCCATCCGCGACCGCGGCATCGCCGTCCTCGTCATCGAGCACGACATGCGCTTCATCTTCAACCTCAGCGACCGCGTCGCCTGCCTCGTCCAAGGCGAAAAGCTCGTCGAAGGCACCTCCCAAGTCGTCCAGGGCGACGAACGCGTCATCGCCGCCTACCTCGGCGAACCCTTCGAAGGCGCCCCCGAAGACACCGCCGCAGCCGCAGTCGAAGCCGCGGAAGCACACGCCACGGAAGGAGACGACCAGTGAGCGCACTCCTCGAAGTAGAAGACCTCAAGGTCGCCTACGGCAAGATCGAAGCCGTCAAGGGAATCTCCTTCAGCGTCCAGCAAGGCGAAGTCGTCACCCTCATCGGCACCAACGGCGCCGGCAAAACCACCACCCTGCGCACCCTGTCCGGGCTCCTCAAGCCCGTCAGCGGCAAAATCACCTTCGACGGGAAACCCCTCACCGGCGTCCCCGCACACAAGATCGTCGCCATGGGCCTCGCCCACTCCCCCGAAGGCCGACGCATCTTCCCCCGGCTCTCCATCGCCGAGAACCTCCAGCTCGGAGCGTTCCTCCGCTCCGACAAGGCAGGTATCGAGAAGGACATCCAGCGCGCCTACGACCTCTTCCCGATCCTCGGCGAACGCCGCAAGCAAGCCGCGGGAACCCTCTCGGGCGGCGAACAGCAAATGCTCGCCATGGGCCGCGCCCTCATGTCCCAGCCCAAACTGCTCATGCTCGACGAACCCTCCATGGGCCTCTCCCCGATCATGATGCAGAAGATCATGGCGACCATCACCGAACTCAAGTCCCAGGGCACGACCATCCTCCTGGTCGAGCAGAACGCCCAGGCCGCACTCTCCCTCGCCGACCACGGCCACGTCATGGAAGTCGGCACCGTCGTCCTCTCCGGAACCGGACAGGACCTCCTCCACGACGAATCCGTCCGCAAGGCGTACCTCGGCGAGGACTGAGTCCCGCGTATGGCTGAGGCCCGTACCCCCCAGGGGGTACGGGCCTCAGCCATACGACGTATGCGGGGGAACTCAGTCCTTCGCCGCCTTCTTCTCCTCGGCGTCCTGAATAACCGCCTCAGCAACCTGCTGCATCGACAGCCGACGATCCATCGACGTCTTCTGAATCCAACGGAACGCCGCCGGCTCCGTCAGGCCGTACTCCGTCTGCAACACCGACTTCGCCCGGTCCACCAGCTTCCGCGTCTCCAGCCGCTGCGTCAGATCCGCGACCTCGTTCTCCAGCGTCCGCAGCTCCTGGAAGCGCGACACCGCCATCTCGATGGCCGGAACGACATCACTCTTGCTGAACGGCTTCACCAGGTACGCCATCGCACCCGCGTCCCGCGCCCGCTCCACCAGATCGCGCTGCGAGAACGCCGTCAGCATCAGCACCGGAGCGATCGACTCCTCCGCGATCTTCTCCGCCGCCGAGATGCCGTCCATCTTCGGCATCTTCACGTCAAGGATCACCAGATCGGGCTTGTGCTCGCGAGCCAGCTCGACCGCCTGCTCGCCGTCACCGGCCTCACCGACGACGCTGTAGCCCTCTTCCTCGAGCATCTCTTTGAGGTCGAGGCGGATCAGAGCCTCGTCCTCGGCGATGACGACACGGGTCGTCAGCGGCGGGACGTGCGACTTGTCGTCGTCGGGCGCGTCTACGGGCTGGGGCGACTCGGGGGCGGTCACGGGGGCGCTCCTTGTTCCAGACAGGGGGTGCTACTCCCCTAGAGACTACCTAGCTGCAGCTCATCACAGTGAACCGGTACACTTCCCGGCAGGCCGAGCCGGGTTGGTGGAACGGTATACACGGAGGTCTCAAACACCTCTGCCTGAAAGGGCTTGCGGGTTCGAATCCCGCACCCGGCACCCCGAAAGCGGATGTTCACATTCTGGTGAGCATCCGCTTTTTGCTACGTGCTGAAGCTTGACGCTACGCAGAGTAGTCGCATGAACTTTCACGGTACTGAAGTACGACAGAGGGCACTGACCCTGCTCAGGGGCGGGGCGAGGAACGCAGACGTGGCCCGCACCTTGAACGTGCCGCTCGGCACGATCTCGTACTGGCTGCATATGGACCGGTCCAAACGCGGCGAGTGTCCCGGCTCGCACAACCCGTCGTGCCCTCGCTGCGATGACAGCCCTCTCGACAAGAGCGCGTACTCGTATCTGCTCGGCCAGTATCTGGGCGATGGCCACGTAAGCCACTACTCGGGCCACCGCGTACCGAACCTCATGATCACGTGCGCCGACTCATGGCCCGGCATCGCTGCGGAGACTCATGCTGCGATGCAGGCCGTCTTCCCTGAAAACGGAGTCTGCCGAGTTCAACGCATCGGATGCCACAACATCAAGGTCTACTCGAAGCACCTTCCGTGCCTCTTCCCTCAGCACGGCCCTGGCAAGAAGCACGAGCGCAGGATCGCCCTCGAACCATGGCAAAACGAGATCGTCGACGCTCACCCGTGGGAATTCATCCGGGGACTCATCCACTCCGACGGATGCCGGATCACCAACTGGACGACTCGGCTCGTCGGTGGCGAGCGAAAGCGCTACGAGTACCCCCGGTACTTCTTCGCCAACAAGTCCGACGACATCCGCAAGCTGTTCACTGACACCCTCGACAAGGTCCACATCCAATGGACGAGCCTGGCCAGGGGCAGCGACCCCTTCAACATCTCCATCGCCCGCAAAGCCTCCGTCGCCCTCATGGACGCCCACGTAGGCCCCAAATACTGATCTCGCGCCTACTTGGGCGAGTCGTCCTCGCCGATGTGGTGGACGCGGACCAGGTTGGTGGAGCCGGAGACTCCGGGCGGGGAGCCGGCCGTGATGACGACGATGTCGCCCTTGCGGCAGCGGCCGTACTGGAGGAGGAGTTCGTCGACCTGGTCGACCATCGCGTCGGTGGAGTCGACGTGAGGGCCGAGGAAGGTCTCCACTCCCCAGGTGAGGTTGAGCTGGGAGCGGGTGGACGGGGTCGGGGTGAAGGCCAGAAGCGGGATGGGTGAGCGGTAGCGGGAGAGGCGGCGGACCGTGTCGCCGGACTGGGTGAAGGCCACCAGGAACTTCGCTCCGAGGAAGTCGCCCATTTCGGCTGCGGCGCGGGCGACGGCTCCGCCTTGGGTGCGGGGTTTGTTGCGTTCGGTGAGGGGCGGGAGCCCCTTGGCGAGGATGTCTTCCTCTGCGGCTTCGATGATGCGGCCCATGGTGCGGACCGTTTCGACGGGGTATTTGCCGACGCTGGTCTCGCCGGAGAGCATGACGGCGTCGGTGCCGTCGATGACGGCGTTGGCGACGTCGCTCGCCTCGGCGCGGGTGGGGCGCGAGTTGTCGATCATCGAGTCGAGCATCTGGGTCGCGACGATGACGGGCTTGGCGTTGCGCTTGGCGAGTTTGATGGCGCGCTTTTGGACGATGGGGACTTGTTCGAGGGGCATTTCGACGCCGAGGTCTCCGCGGGCGACCATGATTCCGTCGAAGGCGGCGACGATGTCGTCGATGTTGTCGACGGCCTGGGGCTTTTCGACTTTGGCGATGACGGGGAGGCGGCGGTCTTCCTCGTCCATGATGCGGTGGACGTCTTCGATGTCGTGGCCGCTGCGGACGAAGGAGAGGGCGATGACGTCGGCGCCGGTGCGCAGGGCCCAGCGGAGGTCTTCCTGGTCCTTGTCGCTGAGTGCGGGGACGGAGACGGCTACGCCGGGGAGGTTGAGGCCTTTGTGGTCGGAGACCATGCCGCCTTCGATGACGAGGGTGTGGACGCGGGGGCCGTCGACGCCGGTGACTTCGAGGGTGACTTTGCCGTCGTCGACGAGGATGCGTTCGCCGGTGGTGACGTCGGTGGCGAGGCCGTCGTAGGTGGTTCCGCAGGTCTGGCGGTCGCCTTGGATGTCGGGTTCGACGGTGATGGTGAATTCGTCGCCGCGTTCAAGGAGTACGGGGCCTTCGCGGAAGCGTCCGAGTCTGATCTTCGGGCCTTGAAGGTCGGCGAGGATTCCGACGCTGCGGCCGGTTTCGTCGGAGGCCTTTCGGACGTGGTGGTAGCGCTCCTCGTGTTCGGCGTAGGTGCCGTGGCTGAGGTTGAAGCGGGCTACGTCCATTCCGGCTTCGACGAGGGCCTTGATCTGCTCGTACGAGTCGGTGGCGGGGCCCAGGGTGCAGACGATCTTTGCTCGGCGCATGGTCCGAGCCTAGGGCTTACCGGTGGGTAGCGAATTGGTTGTGCGTGACTACCCAACCACCTTTGGGTGAAGGGCTATTGACAAGTGTTGAATTGTGCATGGGGGTGCTCCGATGAGCATCTATTTCGGTGCGGTTGTTCGGAGGGCGGGGTTATCACAGCTCGGGCGGGTGCATGGTGAATCGGGCGTTGACGTTGGCGTAGACGGTTTGGCGCTGGGGTTCGAGGTCGAGGGGTGCGGGGGTGTCGTCGGGGGCGCCGGAGTAGGCGGCCATGCGCATGTGGGGTGCGCCGGGGACGGGTCCGTAGCGGTCGGGGGCCTCGGCTCCGGTGTCGGCGAGTTCGATGAGGGCCGCGAGGCGGGTGCCGAGGGCTTCGGCGTATTCGCGGGCGCGCTGGACGGCTTCGTGGACGGCTTGTTGGCGGGCGGTGCGGTGGACGGGTGAGTCGGGGCGCAGGGACCACCAGGGGCCGTCGATGCGGGTGAGGTCCTGGTCGGCGAGGCGGGTGGTGAGTTCGCCGAGTGCGGTGAAGTCGGTGAGTTCGGCGGTGATGAGGACGCGGCCGTGGTAGGCGCGGATGCGTTCGGTGCGGCCGTGGCGGGTGAGTTCGGGGGTGATGGAGAAGGCGCCGGTCTCGAGTTTTTCGATGGCTTCTCCGTAGCTTTTGATGAGGTCGAGGGTGGCGGTGTTGCGGCGGGTGAGGTCGGTGAGGGCTTCGCGGCGGTCGGTGCCGCGGGCGCTGAGGGTGATGCCGATGCGGGCGAGGTCGGGGTCGGTTTCGATGCGGGCTTCGCCGCGGACGGCGATGCGGGGGGCTTGGGGGGTGCCGTAGGGGGTGGGGGTGGGTTGTCCGTCGGGGGGCGTTTCGTCGGGGGTCATGGGGTCACTTTGGCAGCAGCGCATCGGACAGTCATCGGATTGAAACCTCGTGGGTCTGTTGCGTGTTGGGCTGAGGGGCCAGAATCTACGCGCGTCGCAACTGTCGATGAGTGGTGCCGGAGGGGATCTGAGATGCCGTTGAATCGCCGGAAGTTTCTGGGCAAGTCCGCTGCTACGGGTGCGGCCGTGGCGTTGACCGGGGCGGTGTCGGCTCCGGCCGCGCAGGCGCACGGGGGCCGGCCGAAGGGGCACAAGCGGTATTCGTTCACCGTCATGGGGACGACGGACCTGCATGGTCATGTCTTCAACTGGGACTACTACAAGGACGCCGATTACACGGACACGGCGGGCAACGCGCAGGGGCTGTCGCGGATCTCGACGCTGGTGAAGCAGGTGCGCGAGGAGAAGGGCCGTGGCAACACGCTCCTGATCGACGCGGGTGACACGATCCAGGGCACGCCGCTGACGTACTACTACGCGCGCGTGGAGCCGATCACCGCGGCGGACGGTCCGGTGCATCCGATGGCGCAGGCGATGAACGCGATCGGTTATGACGCGGCGGCGCTCGGCAATCACGAGTTCAACTACGGCATCGACACGCTGCGCAAGTTCGAGTCGCAGTTGAAGTTCCCGCTGCTCGGTGCGAACGCCGTGGACGCGAAGACGGAGAAGCCGGCGTTCAGGCCGTACGTCATCAAGAAGTTGCGTACGCCGCACGGCAAGGACGTGAAGGTGGCGATCCTGGGGCTGACGAATCCGGGGATCGCGATCTGGGACAAGGCGTATGTGCAGGGCGTGTTGAAGTTCCCCGGCATCGAGGAGCAGGCCGCGCTGTG
This sequence comes from Streptomyces sp. NPDC055140, assembly GCF_053607285.1. Classification (NCBI taxonomy): domain Bacteria; kingdom Bacillati; phylum Actinomycetota; class Actinomycetes; order Kitasatosporales; family Streptomycetaceae; genus Streptomyces; species Streptomyces sp. NPDC055140. Next base: position 240,657 of record NZ_JBSGTG010000001.1, read on the forward strand.
GGTGCCGAAGCTGCGCTCGATGGGTGCGGACGTGGTGATCGTGTCGGCGCACACGGGCGCTTCGGGCTCGTCGTCGTGGGGCGATCAGCTGCCGTACGTGGAGAACGCGGCGGCGAATGTGGCGAGGACCGTGCCGGGGATCGACGCGATTCTCGTCGGGCACGCGCATGTGGAGATCGAGCAGCAGCTGGTGACGAACGAGGAGACCGGGAAGTCGGTCGTTCTGTCGGAGCCGCTGTGCTACGCGGAGCGGTTGGCGCTCTTCGACTTCGAGTTGGAGTGGGAGAGGGGCTGCTGGACGGTGGCGTCGGTGTCGTCGAAGCTGCTGAACTCGAATGCGGTGGCGGACGACCCGAAGATCACGAAGTTGCTCGAGGACGAGCACGCGCTGGTCGTGAAGTATGTGAACCAGGTCGTGGGTCAGGCGACGACGACGCTGACGACGGTGGACGCGCGGTACAAGGACGCGCCGATCATCGATCTGATCAACAAGGTGCAGGCCGATGTGGTGACGGAGGCCCTGAAGTCGACGGAGTACGCGTCGCTGCCGGTCCTTTCGCAGGCTTCGCCGTTCTCGCGTACGTCGTCGATTCCGGCGGGTGAGGTGACGATCCGGGATCTGTCGGGTCTGTATGTGTACGACAACACGCTGGTCGCGAAGTTGATGACGGGTGCGCAGGTGCGGGCGTACCTGGAGTTCTCGGCGGAGTATTTCGTGCAGACGGCGGCGGGTGCGGTCGTGGACGTGGACAAGCTGACGAACGCGAACAACCGGCCGGACTACAACTACGACTATGTGTCGGGGCTTTCGTACGACATCGACGTGGCGCAGGCGGCGGGTTCGCGGATCAGGAATCTGACGTATCAGGGTGCGGCGCTGGACGACGCGCAGAAGTTCGTGTTCGCGGTGAACAACTACCGGGCGAACGGTGGTGGGGCGTTCCCGCATGTGGCGTCGGCGCCGGAGCTGTGGTCGGAGTCGACGGAGATCCGTACGCGGATCGCCGAGTGGGTGACCGCGAAGGGCACCCTGAACCCGGCGGAGTTCGCTTCGGTGGACTGGCGGCTGACGCGGGACGGTACGCCCGTGTTCTAGGGCCTCTCGTTCGGAAACGAAAGAGCCTAGTTCTTGAGTTCGATCAGATGGGTGTTGCCGCGTTCTCCGGACTGGGTCCGGGGGGCGCGGTTTTCGTTGGGGGTGAGGCCGAAGGTGGTGAAGGCGGTGCGCTGCGGGAGGGGGTAGGGGGCTTTGTCCGTCAGGTTGTTGAGGATGGTGGCGCTGCGCCAGGCGGCGAGGCCGAGGTCGGGGGCGCCGACTCCGTGGGTGTGGCGTTCGGCGTTCTGTACGTAGATGTTGCTGCCGGTGTCGGTGACGGTGGGGTCGAGGACGAGGCGGAACTGTTCGTCGATGCGGGGGCGTTCGGCGTTGTCGCGGCGGAGGTGGGGGTCCAGGCCGGTGAGGATCTGGTCGAGGGGGCGTTCGCGGTAGCCGGTGGCGAGGACGACGGCGTCGGTGGTGAGGCGGGAGCGGGTGTTCTGCCGGCGGTGTTCGAGGTGGAGTTCGACTTTGGCGGCGGCGACGCGGCCGGCGGTGCGGACGGAGACGCCGGGGGTGAGGGTGGCGTCGGGCCAGCCGCCGTGGAGGGTGCGCTGGTAGAGCTCGTCGTGGATGGCGGCGATGGTTTCGGCGTCGATGCCTTTGTGGAGCTGCCATTGGGCGGGGACGAGTCCGTCGCGTACGTCTTCGGGGAGGTGGTGGAAGTAGCGGGTGTAGTCGGGGGTGAAGTGTTCGAGGCCGAGTTTGGAGTACTCCATGGGGGCGAAGGCTTCGCTGCGGGCGAGCCAGTGGAGTTTTTCGCGGCCTTGGGGGCGGTTCTTGAGGAGGTCGAGGAAGATCTCGGCGCCGGACTGGCCTGATCCGATGACGGTGATGTGGTCGGCGGTGAGGAGTTCGGTGCGGTGGGTGAGGTAGTCGGCGGAGTGGATGACGGGGACGGTGGGAGCTTCGGCGAGGGGGCGCAGCGGTTCGGGGATGTAGGGGGCGGTGCCGACGCCGAGTACGACGTTCTTGGTGTAGGTGCGGCCGAGTGCTTCGGCTTCGCCTTCGGTGTCGAGTTGGGTGAAGTCGACTTCGAAGAGGCGGCGTTCGGGGTTCCAGCGGACGGCGTCGACCTGGTGGCCGAAGTGGAGTCCGGGGAGGCTTTCGCTGACCCAGCGGCAGTAGGCGTCGTATTCGGCGCGCTGGATGTGGAAACGCTCGGCGAAGTAGAAGGGGAAGAGGCGTTCGCGGGTCTTGAGGTAGTTGAGGAAGGTCCAGTGGCTTGCGGGGTCGGCGAGGGTGACGAGGTCGGCGAGGAAGGGGACTTGGAGGGTGGCGCCGTCGATGAGGAGGCCGGGGTGCCAGTGGAAGGCGGGGCGTTGTTCGTAGAAGGCGGTGTCGAGTTCGGTGAGGGGGTGCGCGAGGGCGGCGAGGGAGAGGTTGAAGGGGCCGATGCCGATGCCGACGAGGTCGCGGGGTGCTTCGGGGTGCGGGGGCCTGGGGGTGGGCGCGGTGGTCATCGGGCTGTGTTTCCTTCCACCAGTTTCAGCAGCTGGGCCAGGTCGCCCGGCTGGGTGTGCGGGTTGAGCAGGGTGGCTTTGAGCCAGAGCCGGCCGTCCATGCGGGCGCGGCCGAGTACGGCGCGGCCTTGGGTGAGGAGGGTGCGGCGGATGTGGGCGATGCGCTCGTCGGGTGCGTCGTGGGGGCGGAAGAGGACGGTGCTGAGAGTGGGGGTGTCGTAGAGGTCGAAGCCGGGGTGGGCGTTCAGGGTGGCGGCGAACTCCTGTGCCTGGTCGCAGACTTGGTCGACGAGGGCGCCGAGTCCGGTGCGGCCGAGGGCTTTGAGGGTGACGGCGATCTTGAGGATGTCGGGGCGCCGGGTGGTACGCAGGGAACGGCCGAGGAGGTCGGGCAGGCCGGCTTCGGTGTCGTCGTCTGCGTTGAGGTAGTCGGCGTGGTGGGTGAGGGGCGCGAGGTCGGCGGGGTCGCGTACGGCGAGGAGGCCGGCGGCGACGGGCTGCCAGCCGAGTTTGTGCAGGTCAAGGGCGACGGTGGCGGCGCGGTCGAGGCCGGTGAGCTGGGTGCGGCGGGTGGGGCTGAAGAGGAGTCCGGCGCCGTACGCGGCGTCGACGTGGAGGCGGGCGCCGTGGGCTTCGCAGACGTCGGCGATCTCCGGGAGGGGGTCGATGAGTCCTGCGTCGGTGGTGCCGGCGGTGGCGACGACCAGTTTGGGTCCTGGCAGGTCGGTGAGGGCTTCGTCGAGGGCGGCCGGGTCGAGGGTGCCGGTGGGGGCGGGCACGGAGACGGGGTCGGGGAGGCCGAGGAGCCAGGCGGCGCGGGGCAGGGAGTGGTGCGCGTTGGCGCCGGTGATGAGCTGGAGGGGGCCCTCTGAGGCATGGGCTTCGCGGGCGAGGAGGACGGCGAGCTGGTTGGCCTCGGTGCCGCCGGTGGTGACCAGGGCCTGCGGGTGACCGGGCCGAACAGGCCGGCCTGACTGACCTGACTGACCTGACTGACCTGACTGACCTGACTGACCTGACTGACCTGACTGACCAGGGTGGCCAGGCTGGCCGGCGTGGCCCGTGTCGCCGTAGACCTCATGGGCGAGTGCGTCGGTGACGAGGGTTTCGAGGGCGGAGGCCGCGGGGGCCTGGTCCCAGGAGTCCATGGAGGGGTTGAGGGCCGAAGCGGCGAGGTCGGCTGCCGTGGCGAGGGCGAGGGGTGGGCAGTGGAGGTGGGCCGCGCACAGGGGGTCGGCGGGGTCGGCGGCGCCTTCGGCGAGGGCCTGTACGAGGGTGCGCAGCGCGGTGGCGGCGTCGATGCCGTGGTGGGGCAGGGGGTCGCCGGCGAGTTCGCGCAGCCGGGCGGTGACGGTGTGGGGGCCGCCGGCGGGGAGGGGGCCGCCTCGGGCGGTGGCTCCGTCGTGGAGTGCGTCGAGGACGGTGTCGAGCAACGGCCGCAGGGCTTGGGGGCCTAGGGGGCCTCCGGCGAGGGGCGGCGGGTTGCTCATGGCGGCGTCCTTCGGGTGCGCGGGTGGGGCCTCCAGCCTGTCTGCGGTGGCGGTGGCGTGCCCGGTGATCACAACGATCGGAACCCGAAAGTGGTACTGCCGTACGGGGATTGGGTGGGGGCGGGGTGGTTGGTGGTACGGGGTCCGGTGCGGCCGGACCCCGTACCTGCCGGACCCTAGTTGGCTGCGGTGGCTGTCCTGATCTTCAAGGCGCGGGCGAGGTCGTCGAGTTGGTCGGCGAGTCGGCGGCGCAGGGCGGGGATGGGGTCGTCTTTCTCGATGCAGCTTTCGCCGAGGGTGAGGGTGTGGGCGTCGATGGCGTGGGCGGGGAAGGCGTGGCGTCCTGCGGCGTCGGCGATGGCGGGGCCGCGGCGATGGGCGACGGCCACGGCGTCGGGGAAGTAGCGGGCGACGTAGGGGTGCAGGAGGTCGTTCTGTTCCGGCTGCCAGAAGCCCTGGGCGGTGGCGGTGAAGAGGTAGTTGGAGAGCTCGTCGGTGGTGAACATGGCGTCCCAGGCGGCGCGTTTGGCCTCGGGGTCGGGCAGGGCGGCCCGGCAGTGGGCGGCGCCCTGCCGGCCGGTGGCGCTGGGGTCCTGGGTGAGTTCGGCCTCGATCACCGCGTCGTCGACGGCGCCGAGTACGCAGAGGCGGCCGAGGATGCGCCAGCGCAGTTCGGGGTCGAGTTCGGGGCCGCCGGGGACGCTGCCGCTGTCGTACCAGTCGCGGATGGTGTCGGCGTGTGCGGCGCTGTCGATGAGGGTGCGCACGGCGGTGAGGCGCAGGCCCGGGTTGCTGCCGTCCTCGGTGCGGCGGATGAGGTCGGCGCACAGGTCGGTGAGGAGGGCGAGGGCGTCGGGGCGTTCGGTGGGGGTGGTGTAGCGGTCGGCGATCTGGGTGCGGGCGAAGGCGAGGACGCCCTGGACGTTGGCGAGTTCGCGTTCGCCGGGGAGGTGGGCGCGGGCGGCTTCGAGGTAGGTGAGGGGTTCGAGTTCGCCGTCGCGGACCATGTCGCGCAGGCAGTTCCACAGGACGGCGCGGGTGAGGGGGTCGGGGACGCGGGAGAGGCCGCGCAGGGCGGTTTCCTCGGAGTGGGGGTCGAGGCGGATCTTGGCGTAGGTGAGGTCCTGGTCGTTGGGGACGACGAGGGCGGGGCGAGGGCCGGGGAGGCTGTGTGCGCCGTCGGCGGGGATGTCGGAAGTGTCTGGAATATCGAGGGAGGTCAGTTCGCGGCGGACAAGGGTGGCGCCGTCGATGAGGTCACGGTCGTAGATGCCGACGGTGATGCGGTGGGGGCGGCTGCCGTCGCGGGTGAGGGTGAGCGCCGTCCGTCCGGGGTGTTCGGTGACGGTGGCGGTGAGGGTGTCGACGCCGGTGGTGCGCAGCCAGGTGTCGGCCCAGGCGTGGACGTCGCGGTCGGTGTGGTGGGCGAGGGAGGCGATGAAGTCGGCGAGGGTGGCGTTGGCGAACTTGTGGCGCTGGAAGTGGGTGTTGATGCCGGCGAGGAAGTCCTTCTCTCCGAGCCAGGCGACGAGTTGGCGCAGTGCGGAGGCGCCCTTGGCGTAGGAGATGCCGTCGAAGTTGAGCAGGGCGGACGCGGTGTCGGGGACGGCGTCGGCGTCGGGGGCGACGGGGTGGGTGGAGGGGCGCTGGTCGGCGTCGTATCCCCAGGCTTTGCGGGCCACTCCGAAGTCGACCCAGGTGCCGGTGAAGCGGGTTGCTTCGGTGAGGGTCTGGTAGCCCATGTATTCGGCGAAGGACTCGTTGAGCCAGATGTCGTCCCACCATTGGAGGGTGACGAGGTCGCCGAACCACATGTGGGCCATTTCGTGGGCGATGACCATGGCGCGGGTCTGGCGTTCGGTGTCGGTGACGGCGGAGCGGTGGATGAACTCGTCGCGGAAGGTGACGAGTCCGGGGTTCTCCATGGCGCCGGCGTTGAATTCGGGGACGAACGCCTGATCGTAGGAGTCGAAGGGGTAGGGCTCCTCGAACTTCTCGTGGTAGCGGTCGTAGCAGGCGCGGGTGATGTCGAGGATTTCTTCGGCGTCGGCGTCGAGGTAGGGGGCCAGGGAGCGGCGGCAGTGGATACCGAAGGGCAGTCCGGCGTGTTCGGTGCGGACGGAGTGCCAGGGGCCCGCTGCGACGGCGACGAGGTAGGTGGACAGGAGGGGGGTGGTGGCCGCCCGCCATGTTCCGTCGCCGAGGTGTTCGGTGACGCCGTTGGCGAGGACGGTCCAGCCGTCGGGGGCGGTGACGGTGAGGTCGAAGACGGCCTTGAGGTCGGGCTGGTCGAAGGCGGCGAAGACGCGCTGGACGTCATCCATGAACACCTGCGTGTACGTGTACGTCTCGCCGTCGGTGGGGTCGGTGAAGCGGTGCATGCCTTCGCCGGTGTGCGAGTAGGCCATGGCGGCTTCGACGCGCAGTTCGTGGGGGCCGGGGGTGAGGCCGGTGAGGAGGAGCCGGTTGTCGTCGAGTTCGGCGGGGTCCAGGGGGTGTCCGTCGAGGGTGACGGATCGCAGGGCGGCGGGCCTGACCTCGACGAAGGTGTCTCCGGCCGTGCGGGTGGTGAAGCCGATGACGGTCGTGGAGTCGAAGGTGGCGGCTCCGCGGGTGAGATCGAGGTCGATCGTGTACCGCTGGACGTCGATGAGCTGGGCTCGGGTCTGCGCTTCGTCGCGCGTCAGTACGGACATGGGGACATGCTGCCTGATGGGCGCGGGGCGGGACAGGGGCCGCCCGCCGCGCCGGGTGGTGGGGCTGTGGGCCTCGTATCAGGTGGTGGCTGTCCTCGTGACGCCGGCCTCGTCGGCGATCTGTTCGTGGTGGCGGATCACTTCGCTGATGATGAAGTTGAGGAGCTTCTCGGCGAAGGCGGGGTCGAGTTTGGCGCTCTCGGCGAGCTGGCGCAGGCGGGTGATCTGGCTGGCCTCGCGGGCGGGGTCGGCCGGGGGCAGGGCGTGTTCGGCCTTGAGGTGGCCGACCTGCTGGGTGCATTTGAAGCGTTCGGCGAGCATGTGGACGACGGCGGCGTCGATGTTGTCGATGCTGTCGCGCAGGCGGGCGAGTTCGGCGCGGACGGCGGGGTCCACGGCGTCGCGGGCGTTGCTGTTGGTCATGGGAGGAAACCCTACGTGGCGCGGGGGCGCTCGATCGTGGCGCCCGGGGAGCGCAGCATCGGGGGGTCGTCGGGGTCGGGGACGGTGTTCGACCAGCCGCCGGGGACGGTGCGGCCCTGTTGTTCGCGGAAGCGGACGGGTGCGGTGCCGACGCGGCGGGTGAACAGGCGGGAGAAGTAGGCGGGGTCGTCGTAGCCGACGCGGCGGGCGACGGCGGCGACGGGGAGTTCGGTGGCGGCGAGGAGTTCCTTGGCGCGGCCGAGGCGGATGCCGAGGAGGTAGTCCTTGGGACTGCAGCCCGCGCCGCGGCGGACGGCGGTGCGCAGTTCGGCGGGGGTCATGCCGTGGCGGGCGGCGTGTTCGGCGACGGACAGGGGCTGGAAGGCGTCGCGGGCGAGGGACTGGAGGACGGGGTCGCCGTCGGGGGCCATGTCGGCGCGGGCGCGGCGCAGGGCTACGAGGAGTTCGTGGACGGCAGCGGCGGTCTCGACCTCGAGTAGGGGGTTGCCGCGGCGGGCGGCGCGGGCGATGCGGCCGACGGCGGTGCGGGCGTGGGCGGCGTCGGAGAGGGGGACGACGGGGCGCTCGGGTTCTATGTAGCCGAGTTCGGTGTAGGTGGTGGCGGCGGGGCCGGTGAAGTCGACGAAGCATTCGTCCCAGCCGGTGTCGGGGTCGGGCCCGTAGTGGTGGGGGATGCCGGGGGTGACCCAGATGAGGGCGGGTGCGGTGACGGTGGTGCGGCGGCCGTCGGGGGCCTGGTACCAGCCGCGTCCGGCGGTGATGACGACGGCGACGTGGTGGTCGAGGGTGCGGGGGCCGACGGTGGGCAGGGCGCCGTACTGGAGGCCGACGCCGAGGCAGACGAGGCCGAGTCGGTGGTGGGCCGGGCTGGGGGTGAAATACCGCATCCAGGTGTGGTACATCCGCTTGTGTCCCTTCCTGGGCGGGTGTGGTGCCGGTGGTGCGCGCGTTGCGTCCAAACAGGGCTGATCTTTGTCCATGGACCCTGCCGCCCGCCAGAGGTGATCGTGGCGGGCAGTAAGAGCCTGTCTTTGCACTGCGTGCCAGACGCCCCGCGCCCGCCCGGAGTGCAAAGACAGGCTCTCGGTGAACGAGAGGGACATGATGGCCGGGTTCAGAGTGGGCGAGGACGACTTCGAGGTCGACGGGCGGCCGGTGCGGCTCCTGTCGGGGGCGCTGCACTACTTCCGGGTGCACGAGGAGCAGTGGGGGCACCGTCTCGCGACGCTGCGGGCGATGGGCCTGAACTGTGTGGAGACGTATGTCCCGTGGAATCTGCACGAGCCGCGCCCCGGCGAGCTGCGTGATGTGGGGGCTCTGGGCCGGTTCCTGGACGCGGTGCGCGAGGCGGGTCTGTGGGCGATCGTGCGTCCGGGGCCTTATATCTGTGCCGAGTGGGAGAACGGCGGGCTGCCGCACTGGCTGACGGGTCCGCTGGGCTCGCGGGTGCGGACCAGGGACGGGGAGTTCCTGGCGGCGGTGGACCGCTGGTTCGCGGCGCTGCTCCCCCAGGTCGTGGAGCGGCAGTACGACCGGGGTGGCCCGGTGATCATGGTGCAGGTGGAGAACGAGTACGGCTCGTACGGATCGGACCAGGTGTATCTGGCCCATCTCGCGGACGGTCTGCGCGGGCTCGGGGTGACGGCGGCGCTGTTCACGTCCGACGGTCCGGACGACCACATGCTGACGGGTGGCTCGGTGCCGGGTGTCCTCGCGACGGCGAACTTCGGGTCGAACGCGCGGAAGGGTTTCGAGACGCTGCGCCGGCACCGGCCCAAGGGTCCGCTGATGTGCATGGAGTTCTGGTGCGGCTGGTTCGACCACTGGGGTGCGGACCATGTCGTGCGGGACGCCGAGGAGGCGGCGGCGGCTTTGCGGGAGATCCTGGAGTGCGGGGCGTCGGTCAATCTGTACATGGCGCACGGCGGGACGAGTTTCGGGGGCTGGGCGGGGGCGAACCGGGCGGGGCAGTTGCACGAGGGGCGGCTCCAGCCCGATGTGACGTCGTACGACTACGACGCGCCCGTCGACGAGCACGGGCGGCCGACGGAGAAGTTCTGGCGCTTCCGTGAGGTGTTCGCCGAGTACGCGGACGGGCCGCTGCCGGACGTTCCCGAGCAGCCGGCGGCGCTGGCCGGCGCGGTGACGGCGGAGCTGACGTCGTACGTGCCGCTGGACGCGGTCCTGGACGGGCTCGGTTCGACGGAGGGCGAGTACGCGGTGCCGCCGACTTTCGAGGAGCTCGATGTGGACCGGGGGCTGGTCCGCTACAGCGTGGACGTGCCGGGGCCGCGCAGGGCGTATCCGCTGCGGGCGGCGGGGCTGCGGGACCGTGCCGTGGTGTACGTGGACGGGGTGCGGGCCGGGGTGCTCACGGAGGACGAGCCGGTCCTGGCGGAGCCTGTCGCGGGGCCCGCCCGCGTCGAGCTGTGGGTGGAGTCGCTCGGCCGGGTCAACTACGGGCCGCGCACGGGTGAGTCGAAGGGCGTCACGGGCGGGGTGCTGCACGAGCGGCAGTATCTGCACGGGGTGCGGGCGCGGGCGCTGCGCCTGGACGCGTTCGACGACGCGGACGCGGTGCGGGGCCTTGCGCCGGTGGACGGTTCCGCGGGGGCCGCGGGCCTGTACCGCGGCACGTTCGAGGTGAGCGGCGCGGGGGACGCGGAGCTCGAACTGCCGGGCTGGACACGGGGGTTCGTGTGGGTGAACGGCTTCAACCTGGGCCGTTACTGGTCGGTGGGGCCGCAGCACTCGCTGTACGTTCCGGGTCCCGTGCTGCGCGAGGGGCGTAACGAGGTGTGGGTGCTCGAGACGGAGGCGGCGGGCGAGCCGCGTGTGACGTTGTCGTAGGCGCCGCCGGGCAGACGTACGGGGCCGGTTCCGGATCACGGAACCGGCCCCTCTTTACGCGCGACTGGGTGCCGGCCGCTCTCCGTGGGAGCCGGCGGGCACGGTCCTCGCTGCGCTCATGGTGGGGCGCGGTGATCACGATGCTGCGGGCGGGGCCTGCGGGCCCATGGACAAAGGAGGGGAAGGTCTTGGACTAATCGCGCCCGGTAGGCCTGTCCCATCCCGCCGTACAGTGGAGTTCCGGTGTCCGGGCGGTGGTGCCCGGCGGCCCCAGGGGGTGCGGGCGTGGCGAACGGCGGACCGGTGGAGCACGGCTTTCCGCATCTGGAGACGGTGCGCGCGGCGGTGACCGCGCTGTACAAGCGGCTCTCGTACGACACCGTGCACGCCTTCGAGACGAGCGTCGCCCCGGTCGACGTGGCGTTCTGCGACCAGGACGACCTGTATCTGGGGGCGCAGCGGGTGGCGCGTGAGCTGGTGCGGCACTACCGGCTGCCGGAGGCGCGGATGATCGTCAGCTTCCGCGAGATGACGCATGCGGCGAGTGTCGAGCTGGCGGCGGGTCCGGAGTACTTCATCGAGCTGAACGACCGGTTCCGTACGCACCGGCGGGACATCGGGGCCGCTCTCGCCCACGAGGTCATGCACGTCTATCTGCACCGGCTCGGTCTCGCGTTCCCGGGGACACGGGACAACGAGATCCTCACGGACACGGCCACCACCTATCTGGGGGCGGGCTGGCTGCTGCTCGACGCGTACCGGGAGGACGCGGCGTCGTCGCAGAAGCTCGGCTATCTCACGCCGGAGGAGTTCGGCTACGTGCTGGCCAAGCGGTCGCTCGCGTTCGGTGAGGCGCCGGAGACGTGGTTCACCAGTGCGCAGGCCTACACCGCGTACACGAAGGGGCTGGCGCGGGCGCGGGCCGACGAGCAGCAGCCGCCGCTGACGGCGGCCGGGTGGGCGGGGCGGCGGCGGTACGCGAAGGACCGGCGTGAGGCGCGGGAGAGCGGGGCGGGCGGGGTGGCGCCGGGCGGTGCGTACGCGTTCTCGACGGAGGGGTCCGCGCTGCGGGTGACGTTTTCGTGTCCGACGTGCCATCAGCGGATCAGGGTGCCGGTGCGGGGCCGGGTGCGGGCGCGGTGCGCACTGTGCCACACCGTGATGGACTGCGACACATAGCCTCAAAGCGCTTTGCGTTCACCACGGGTGAGGGGCGATGGTCGGCCTATGGACGAAGAGCAGAAGGCAGGCGCGAGTGGCCTGTTCGACGCGGTGTACGGCGGTGACGAAGACGCGGTGGTGCGGGCCCTGCGCGCGGGCGCCGCGGCGGACGAGCCGGACGACGAGGGCCGTACGGCGCTCTATCTGGCGTCGGTGAGCGACGAGCCGGGCATCGTACGGCTGCTGTTGTCGGCCGGGGCGGACCCGGACCGGCTGAGCAGTGGCACGGATCTGCCGTTGTGCGGGGCGGCGTGCGGTGGGCACACGGAGGTCGTGCGGGCGCTGCTCGCGGCGGACGCGCGGGTCGATCTGCGCGAGGAGTTCGGGTTCACGGCGATGGCGTGGGCGCTGCAGCGCGGGCACGAGCGGGTGGTGCGGGCGCTGCTCGACGGCGGCGCGGATCCGCAGCTGCCGGGTCCCGGCGGCGGTCTTCCGCTGGTCGCGGCGGCCCGGCGCGGGTCCACGGGGTGTGTACGTGCGCTGCTCGAACACGGCGCGCAGGGGCGGACCGAGGCGCTTGCGGAGGCGCTGGCCTGGTGCGGTGTGGATGTGGCGGCGGTGCTGCGTAAGGGACTTGAGCAGCCCGAGAGCGAGGCGGTGACGCAGCGGTTCGTGGAGGACGGCGGGGTGACCGTGGTCGTGGAGCTGCTCGACGAGGAGGGGCGGCCGCGGTCGGGCAACGACATGCAGACCGGGCACGGGGCGATCGCCACGCTCCTGGAGGCTGACCTGGGTGTCATGACACCGGCCGCCGAGCTGGCGGAGCGTGCGCTGCGCCGCGGTGACCCGGACGACGAAGACTGGACCGAGGCGGTGGCCGTGTTCCGGGCACGTGGCGACGAGGAGACGTTCCTCGCGGCGGCCGCGTGGTGCGCGAGCGGTGAGGCGCCGCGGCGGGCCTTCGGGGCGGATGTGCTCGGGCAGTTGGGGCCGCGGGGCCGGTACACGGCCAGGTCGCTCCCGGTGCTGCGCGCCCTGGCCCGCACGGCCCGCGACACCGCCGGTCTGCGCTCGGCCGTCGTCGCGCTCGGGAATCTCGGGGATTTGGCGGCGCTGCCGGAGATCCTGCTCCACGCCGGGCATCCGGAGCCCCGGGTGCGCCGCGCGGTGGCGCTCGCCCTGACGGGTCTGGTGCCGGCCGGTCACGGCGAGGGCGTCGCGGCGCTGGTCGCGCTGACCCGCGACGCGGACGGCGATGTGCGCAACTGGGCCGCGGCGGCGCTCGCCGCGGCCCCTGCGGACACGGCGGACGTGCGCGACGCGCTGGCCACGCTCCTCGAAGACCCGGTCCCGGACGCCGCGGCGGAGGCGGCCCGCGGTCTGGCGCTGCGCCACGATCCGCGGGCCGTCGAGGCGCTCGCGCGGATCCTCGCCTGCGAGGCGCCCGGTGGGTACGCGCACGACACGGCGCGGGACGCGATCCGCCATGTCCCCGACGCGCGGGTCAGGGCCCGTCTGGAGTGGACGGTCCCGCGATGTCGTTGACGGCGGCCCAGCTGAACGCCATGGCGGGCCCGATCGTGGCGCCGGGCCCCGGGTACGTCTCCCCCATGACGGCCGCCGAGCAGTTCCCGGAGGCGTAGAGCCCGGCGACGGGTGTGCCGTCCTCGCGCAGGACGCGTGCGTCACCGTCCGTGACGAGGCCGCCCTTGGTGCCGATGTCGCCGGGGTGGACGGGGACGGCGTAGAAGGGGCCCTTGTCGAGGGGGGCGAGGTTGGGGTTCTGGAGGGTCGGGTCGCCGTAGTAGCGGTCGTAGACGCTGTCGCCGCGTGCGAAGTCCTCGTCCTTTCCGGTGGCGGCGAAGCCGTTGAACCTCCTTATGGCAGAAACGAGTTGGGGCGCCTTGATGATCCGGGCCAGCTCCTCCACGGTGCCGGCCTCCGTCAGGAAGCCGCTCTCGCGCCACCGCTTCGGGAAGGCCCGGCCGGGGAAGAGGCCCGCGAAGATGTAGCGGGCCTTGGAGCGGGCGTCGAGGATCAGCCAGGACGGGACGGTCGTCGCGTCGGGGCGGTCGGCGGCGTACATGCGGTCCACGAACTCGTGGTAGGGCGCCGCCTCGTTGGCGTACCGCTCCCCCGCCGCGTTCACGATCATCATGCCGGGGATGCCCCGGTCGGCGACGAGGAAGAACGGCTTCTCGCCCGGCGGGCACAGGGAGGGGGCGCCCCACACCTTGTCGAGGAGGTCGGTGGCGGCGCCGAGTTCCTCGCCCAGACGCAGGGCGTCGCCGACCTGGCCCTCGGAGGCGTGGGTCCAGGCGGTGGACGTGGGTTGCGGCAGGTACTTGTCGCGCAGGGCCTGGTCGTGGGAGAAACCGCCGGAGGCGAGGACGACGCCGCCGCGGGCCCGTACGACGTGTTCCGTCCCGTCGCGCAGGACGCGGACGCCGGTGACGCGGTCGCCCTCCACGACAAGGCCGGTCAGCGGCGTGGACAGCCACAGGTCGCCGCCGAGCCGCTCCAGGGAGAGCCGCATCCTGGCGATGAGCGCCTCACCGAGTGAGAGCAGCTTGCGCCCGCGCAGCGCCGCGCCCACGGCCCGCGCCCCCACCCGCAGCGACCTGCGCTTGCCGGCCCAGGTGCGGGCGACCATGTTGAGGAAGCGGAAGTCGTACGACGTCATGGTCAGCCCGTACGTGGGCAGCCCCGCCCGGCGCAGGTCCCGGGCGAGCGGGCCGAGTTCCCTGAGGTCGACGACGCACGGCTCGGCCGAGCGGCCCTGCGCCATGCCGCCGAGCTCCTCCGGGAAGTAGTCGGAGTAGCCGGGCGTGTACATGAAGCGGACGGCGGTGCGGTCGTGGAACTCGCGCACCATGCGCGGCCCGTGCCGCAGATAGGCGTCCTTGCGGTCACCCGGCACGCGGTCGCCGACGGTCGCGTCGAGATAGGCGCGGGCCTTCTCGTACGTGTCGCCGAGGCCGGCCGCGTCGAGGTGGAAGTTGCCCGGTACCCAGATCGCGCCGCCGGACAGGGCGGTGGAGCCGCCGTAGTGGTCGGTCTTCTCGACGATCAGGGCTGTCAGGCCGCGCAGGCGGGCGGTGATCGCGGCGGCGAACCCGGCGGCGCCGGACCCGACGACCACCACGTCGTAACCGATCTCGGCGTCACTCATGCGAACTCCCCGGTGGCGTAGGCGCTGCGGAAGTAGAGGAGGGGTCTGCCGCCGTCGCGTGCGGTCAGGCCGAGGACGCGGGCGGTGACGATCCAGTGGTCACCGGCCTCGTGGACGGCGTACAGCTCGCAGTCGACGGTGGCGAGGGCGCCGGCCACGCGGACCGCGCCGCCTCCGGCCGGCTCCCACTGCACGTCGCGGAACTTGTCGGGCCCCCTGCGCCCGACGGCGGCGCAGACGGCGCGCTGGTCGTCGGCGAGGATCGAGACGCCGAACCGGCCCGCGCGCCGTACCTTGGGCCAGCTCGTCGACGACTTGGCGACGCACAGCAGCACGAGCGGCGGTTCGAGGGAGAGCGAGGCGAAGGACTGGCAGGCGAGGCCCACCGGTTCGCCGGTGTCCTCGTCGAGGGCGGCGACGACCGTGACGCCCGACGCGAAGTGGCCCAGGACGTCGCGGAACGCGTCCGGGGTCAGCCGTTCCACCGGTGGCCCCAGAAGCTGTCGGAGGTGATCTCCTTCGTCACCCAGGTCGCTTTGTCGACGATGAGGCCGTCCCAGCCGTACTCGACCTGGAAGCCGCCGGGGGCCTGCGCGTAGAACGACACCATGTGGTCGTTGGAGTGCCGGCCGAGGGTGGAGGCGATCGGGATGCCCGCCGCGTTCATGCGGTCCAGACAGAAGCCGACGTCGTCGAGGCGCTCCAGCTCGACCATGAAGTGCACGATGCCGGGCGGGAGTTCCCCCGGGTACAGGCCGAGGCTGTGGTGGCGGGCGTTGGGGCTCAGGAAGTTCATCCAGTAGAAGTCCTGGCCCGGCTTCCCCGTGGGCACGGCGGCGGGCGGCAGCTTCATGCGGTCGCGGAGCTGGAAGCCGAGGAGGTTCTCGTAGAAGTCGAGGGTGGCTTCCATGTCGGGGGCCGGCATGACGACGTGGCCGAGGCCGAGGTGGTCGCCGGTGACGAAGCGGTTGCCGTAGGGCGCGGCGAGCGGCGTGTGGTCCTGGGCCTGGCCCCAGTAGATCTCCAGGGGGTTGCCGGCCGGGTCCTCGCAGTGGATGAGGCCCTGTACGCGGCGGTCGGCGAGGGTGGCGTCGTCGGCGTGCTTGACGGCGACTCCGGCCGCTTCGAGTTCGGCGGTGGCCTCGGCGAGCGCGCGTGCGTTCGCGACCTCGAAGCCGGCGGACAGAAGGCGGTCGTGTTCGCCCGCCACGAAGGACAGGCGGCGGATGCGGTCGTCGATCCGGGCGTGCAGGATGGTGTCCGTCGAGTCGGCACCCTCGGTCATCCCGAGGATGTCGATGACGTAGGTGCGCCACTCGGCGAGCTTCACGGTCTCGATGCGGAGGAAGCCCAGAGAGCGGATGTCCATGGCTGCGGGCCTTTCGGTGGCTGGTGACCAGTGGCTGGTGATTGGTGACTGGTGGCTGGTGACTAGTGACGGAAGAAGTCGATGGCGAGGCGGTTGAACTCGTCGAACCGCTCGGTCTGTGCCCAGTGGCCGCAGTGCGGGAAGACGTGCAGGCGCGCGTCCGGGATGGTCTTGAGGGCGACCAGGGCGCCGTCGAGCGGGTTGACGCGGTCCTCGCGGCCCCAGGTGAGGAGCGTGGGGGCGGTGATGCGGTGGGCCTCGCGCCACAGCATCGTGTCGGCGGGCCACTTGGCGAAGGACGCGGCCATGCGGTCGTTGCCGAGCTTGGCCTCGGGGTCGACGGCCTGCGCGTAGCGCTCCTCGACGAACGCGTCGGTGACGATCGAGGCGTCGTACGCGAGGGTGGTCAGGAAGTCCCGCATCATGGCGCGGGTCGGCTCGCCCGAGCCGTTGAACGCGAAGAGCTTCTTGATGCCTTCGGTCGGGTCGGGCGCGAACAGGTTGACGGAGATGCCGCCCGGTCCCATCAGGAGGAGCTTTCCGACCTTGTCCGGGTGGTCGAGGGCCATCCGGGTCGCGGTGCCGCCACCGAGGGAGTTGCCGACGAAGTGCGCCTGAGAGATGGCCAGTTCATCCATGAGGGCGGCGACGGAGTCGGCGGCACAGGAGAAGAAGTCCTTGGTGAGCTCGGGCTTGTCGGAGGCGCCGTAGCAGGGCTGGTCGATCAGGAGGGTACGGAAGTGCCCTGCGAACACGGGCAGATTGCGGCCGAAGTTGGACCAGCCGGAGGCGCCGGGGCCGCCGCCGTGCAGCATGATCACGACGGGGGCGTCCGGGGCGTCGGGGCCCGCCTCGTGGTAGTGGAGGGTGAGACCCGCGGCCTTTCCGGTCCGCGAAGTCCCCTCGTAGGTAAGGGAGTTCACCGCATCGGTAGAGGTGCTCACAGCATCGTGTCCTGGATGTCGAGGCCGAGGGCGCTCTGGCCGGAGAGGAGGAGGGCGCGCTCGGGGTCGTTGGCGGCGTGGCCACGGCCGGTGTGGACGTCGCGCCAGGCGCGCTGCACCGCGTTGGGGCCGGTGCGCATGGCGCCGCCACCCGCGTTCTCCATGAGCAGGTCGACTGCGGCGACGGCGCGCTCGGTGGCGAGGACCTGGTCGCGGCGGGCGCGGGCGCGCAACGGCATCGGGAGTTCCTCGCCGCGCTCCGCGCAGGCGTACAACTCGGCGATGTTGCGCTGGAGTTGAAGGCCCGCGGCGTCGATGTCGGAGGCGGCCCGGGCGATGCGGACCTGCGCGAACGGGTCCTCGGCGACCTGCTGGCCGTAGGAGACGCGGAAGCGCTTGCGGGTGGCTTCGACGTACGCGTCGAGGGCGCCCTCGGCGATGCCGACGATGGGGGTGGAGATGGTGGTGGTGAAGACGGCGGCGTACGGGAGGCGGTAGAGCGGCTCCGGGTTGACCGCGTGGCCCGGCACGTTCAGGGCCGTGACGGGGCCGAAGCTGAGGGCGCGGTGCTCAGGCACGAACACGTCGTCGCACACGACGTTGTTGGAGCCGGTGCCGCGCAGGCCGACGGTGTCCCACACGTCGTCGATGCGGTACTCGGCACGCGGCACGAGGAACGTCCGCATGTCGACGGGCCGGCCGTCCGCGTCCATGACGAGGCCGCCGAGCAGCGCCCAGTCCGCGTGGTCGCAGCCGGAGGAGAAGCTCCAGGAGCCGCTGATGCGGAAGCCGCCGTCGACGGGCGTGACCTTGCCCGTCGGGGCGTACGAGGAGCAGATCCGGGTCGACGGGTCGGTGCCCCACACCTCTTCCTGGGCGCGCGGGTCGTAGAGCGCGACGTGCCAGGGGTGGACGCCGACGACGGACGCGACCCAGCCGGTGGAGCCGCAGGCTCGGGCGATCTCGCGGACGGCGGCGTAGAAGACGGCCGGGTCGGCGGCGAATCCGCCGTAGGCCCGGGGCTGGAGGAGCCGGAAGAAGCCGCTCTGCTCCAAGTCCTTGATCGACGTGTCGGGCACCTTGCGCAGCGCCTCCGCCTCGGCGGCGCGTTCGCGCAGCGCCGGCGCGAGGGCGCGGACCGCTTCGAGTACGGCGGCTGCGGTGGCCGGGGATTCGCTCATGCGGGGCCCTCTCCTGGGTGCGGGTTCGAGTGGCTGGACCGTACGCCCGCCTCCCGCGGGCCGAGAACGGGTGGTTCCCGCTGAGCGGGAACCACGGCGGGTTCCCCGGCTGTCGCCTGTGGGCTGGGTCGATGGCGCGCGCCGTTCACCGGCCTGTCATGCCGGGCGACCGTAATGAGAGGGTCGGCCTGTCCCTTCGGCTTCTGGAGCACTGTGAACACCCCTCGCGCCCACGCCGGCGCGCCCACCCGCGCGCTGCCCGTCGAACCCTCCGCCCTCCAGGCGGTGCTCTTCGACATGGACGGCACGCTCGTCGACACCGAGGACATGTGGCTCGAGGTCGTCGAGGCCGTGTCCGAGCGGCACGGCCGCCCCCTGGACGAGGAGGGCCGCGCCGCGGCGCTCGGACGCTCGGTCGAGGACACGGCGGACCTCCTGTACGAGTCCCTGGGCGCGCCCCGCGAGGACCTCGCGGACGAACTGGGCCGGGGCTTCACCGCCCGGATCGCCGAGGGCGCGCCGCCGCGGCCGGGCGCCCTCGGGCTGCTGGCCGCACTGCGCGCGGCCGGGGTGCCGACAGCCCTGGTGTCGGCGTCGCCGCGCGCGGTGGTGCGCCGGATCGCCGGGTCCCTCGACGGGCACGTCTTCGACGCGGTGTACGGGGCCGAGGACACGCCGCGCACCAAGCCGGCGCCGGACCCGTATCTCGCGGCGGCGGCGACCCTCGGCGTGGAGCCCGCGCGGTGCGTCGCGGTGGAGGACACCCCGACGGGAGTGGCGTCGGCGGAGGCGGCGGGGTGCGCGGTCCTCGCGGTCCCGTCGGTGCGGCCGATCGCTCCGGCCCCGGGCCGCACGGTCGTCGCCGATCTCACGGGGGCGGATGTGGGGCTGCTGCGGTCCCTCGTGGCGGGGGCGGCGTGACGACGACGGGCGTGCGGCATGACGACGACAGGCGCGCCGAAGCGACCGACGTGACGGCGAAAGGTATACCGAACCGAAATACCTAGCTCCCGACTCTTCCCCTGGGCCGAGGGCGCATGGCAAGGTCGGCGCGAGGTCGTCAACGCGCCCGCAATGTCGCGGATGCGCCCTGTTGTCCTGGGGGTTCAGCCATGCCCGAGCAGACCGGGATCGTCGGGGGCGCCGCGCCCTCGCTCCTGGAGAAGGCCGCGAAGGTGCTCGGCGCCTTCGACGGCGCACAGCCGCGTCTCTCCCTCACCGAGGTGATCCGGCGCTCCGGGATCCCCCGGTCCTCCGCCCACCGCATCCTCGACCAGCTGGTACGGCTCGGCTGGCTCGACCGCGAGGGCCGGGACTACCGGATGGGCATGGGAATGCTCGAACTGGGCGCGCTCGCCGCCCACCACAACCGGCTGCGCCGGACGGCGCTCCCCCGGCTGCACGCGCTGCACGAGTCGACCGGGCACCTGGTGCACCTGTACGTGCTCGACGGCGCCGACATGGTCTGCCTGGAACGGATCGGCGGCTTGCACGACACGTCGGTGCCCTCCCGCGTCGGGGGCCGCATGCCCGCGTACTGCACGGCAGCCGGCAAGGCGGTCCTCGCGTTCAGCGACCCGGCCACCGTCGAGGGCGTCCTCGCGCACGGGCTGCGCCCCCGCACGCCGCGCACCCTCACGCATCCGACCGCGCTGCGCGCCGCGCTCGCCGCGGCCCGCGACCGGGGCGTCGCCTTCGACCACGAGGAGAGCCACCGCGATGTCGTCTGTGTCGCGGCCCCGTTGCGCGGCGCGGGCCGGGCCGTCGCCGCGATCTCCCTGTCCGGCAAGGGGCTGACGGCCCAGCGCGACCTGGAACGCCTCGCGCCCGCCGTGCTCGCCTGCGCCCGCACGGTCTGGCGCGACCTGTACGGGCCCGGTCGCGCGACCCGCTCGGCGCCGCCCCCGAGCTGCGCGCCGGGCGTCTCCGAGCAGGCGATGGACAACATGATGGGGTGGCTGCGGACGAGTGAGTGGATGTAGCGGGCGGGTCTGCTCCTGAGGCGCCGGCCCGCCTCACCCGGACAGGCCGGGCGCCTCAGGGGCAGACACGGCCCGCGCGCCTCAGGAGTACGTGACCCCCACCGCGTCCGACACCGGCAGCGCCTGGCACGCGAGGACGTACCCCTCGTCGAGGTCCCGCTGGTCGAGGATCTCGTTGCGCGCCATCGTGACCTCCCCCTTGGTGACCCGGCAGCAGCACGCGCTGCACGCGCCCTCGCGGCACGAGAAGGGGGCGTCGACGCCGGCGGCGAGCAGGGCGTCGAGCAGCGGTGTCCCGGCGGGCCACGCCACTTCCCGCTCCTCGCCGTCGAGTTCTACGTGGAGCCGGTGGTCGTCGGCGTCCGGCTCGGCCCGTACCTGCTGCTCGGCCCGGTCCTCCCGCTCGGCGAACACATCGTCGCCGAGCGAGAAGTACCGCTCCCTGCGCACGGAACGTCCGCCCACCGCCCGCAGCGCCTGCTCGGCCGCGTCCATCAGGGGCGTGGGCCCGCACAGATAGGCGTCGCGGCCCGCGTACGGGGCGAGGGGTGCGCGCAGGGCGGCGGCCGTGGGCAGGCCCTGGAGGGTTTCCAGCCAGTGCACGACGGCGAGCCGGCCCGCGAACTCGACTCCCAGGAGCCGGAGTTCCTCGCGAAAAATGACCGACTCCTCGTCGCGGTTCGCATACAGGAGGGCGACCCGGCCGCGGCCCGCAGCGAGGGCCGACTTGGCGATGGAGACGACGGGCGTGATGCCGCTGCCGCCCGCCACGAGCAGCACGTCCCCGTCGAGGCCGGGCGGCGTGAACGTCCCCGCGGGCGGCAGGACCTCCAGCTCGTCGCCGGGCGCGACCCGTTCACAGATCCAGCCCGACCCGACTCCCCCGGCGACTCTCTTCACGGTGACCTTCATGGGCTCACCGGTGTGCGGGGAGCTGGCCAGCGAGTAGCAGCGGGCCCCGCCACCAGGTAGCCGTACGGTCATGAACTGACCTGGCTTGTACGGGAGTTGTGTGTCCAGAACGAGGGAGACCGCGTCGGCCGTCTCCCGTATCACCTCGGCGACCCGGACCCTCACGCTAGGCATCCGCGACCTCCAGGAGCCCGCTCGCGACCGCCACGTCGATGCTCGCCCGCAGCGGCGCACAGCCCCGTACCCGCGCGCTCAGTTCGCCGGCCGCGACGCGCTCCGCGATGATCGGGCAGACCGCGGCCGCCTCCTCGGTCCACTGGATCTGCGTGTGGGCGGCGCTGAACTTCTCGCACAGGACCTGGTTTCCGCAGACCCCGCACCCCACGGGCCGCATCAGTCGGCCTCCCGCCGGGCGAGGTTCTCCTCGACCTCCGCGCGCCAGGCCGTGGTCGCGCGCTCGGTGTCGATCTCGAACTCGAAGCGCCGCACCATCTCGTCCTTGACGTCGCCGGCATCCACATAGAACTGCTCGTACCAGCGGCGCAGTTGATAGACGGGGCCGTCCTCCTCGGTGAGGAGCGGGTTGTCGATGCGGGTCTTGTTCCGCCAGATCTCGACGTCCTGCTCGAAGCCGACCGCGAGGCCCTCGGAGGTGAGCCGGGCGACGTCGGCGGCCTGCTCGTCACTCATGCCGGGCAGCTTCCTGACGATCGCGCCGTACATGAGCATGAAGCTGTTCTCGTCGATCGGGTAATGGCAGTTGATGAGGACGGACTCCATCTCGACACCGTCCCCGACATCGCTCCACAGCTTGTCGATCATGTACGAGGGGCCGAAGTACGAGGCGTCGGAGCGCAGGCCGCCGCCGGTGGACAGCGTGCCGAGCTCGACGTCGCCGCGCGGCGTGGACTCCATGTACTGGGTGGCGACATGACCGTCGAAGATGTTCTTGAAGTAGTTCGGGAACGCGTAGTGGACGTAGAAGAAGTGCGCCATGTCGACGACGTTGTCCACGATCTCGCGGCAGTTGGAGTTCTCGACGCGCAGCGCGCTCCAGGACCAGTCGGACCACTCGGGGCTGCCGAAGCCCTCGATCTCCGGGATGGTGACGCCGGGCGGGGGCTCATTGCCCTCGGGGTCGTGCCACACGTAGAGCTGTCCGTTGCGTTCGAGGGTGGTCCAGGCGCGGGTCCTGGCGCGCGGCGGGACGCGGCGCGCGTACGGGATGCCGGCGCAGCGCCCGTCGCCCGCCCAGCGCCAGTCGTGGAACGGGCAGGCGACGGCGTCGCCCTTGACGGTTCCGTGGGCGAGATTGCCGCCCATGTGGGGGCAGTACGCGTTGAGGACGTGCAGGCTGCCGGCACCGCCCGCCGCGGGCTCTCCCCGGAAGACGACGAGCTTCGTGCCGAACGCCTCGACCTCGTGCGGGCCGCCGTCACGGAAGGCGGTGGCCAGGCCCAGGCAGTGCCAGCCGCGGGCGTAACGGGCCGGAGGCGCGGCGGCCTCGATGACGCGGACCTCTTGCTGCTGTGCGGTCATGTCGCGTGTCCTGCCCTTCAGTCGCGTGCCGCGAGTTCGACGGCGATGTCGATGAGCTGGTCCTCCTGGCCGCCGACGAGGCGGCGCTCCCCGGCGCGCAGCAGGATCTCGGCGCCGGAGACGCCGTAGCGCTCCGCCTGCCGGTAGGCGTGCTTGAGGAAGCTGGAGTAGACGCCGGCGTGCCCCATCAGGAGGGACATCCGGTCGAGCAGGCACTCGTCGTCCATGACGGGCCGCACGACGTCCTCGGCCGCGTCGATGATCTTCAGTACGTCGATGCCGGTGCGGATGCCCATCTTGTGGCAGACGGCGGCGAACGCCTCGACGGGCGTGTTGCCCGCGCCCGCGCCGAGCCGCCGCGTCGAACCGTCGATCTGCAGCGCTCCGGCGCGCACGGCGGCCACGGAATTGCCGACGCCCAGGCCGAGGTTCTCGTGGCCGTGGAAGCCGACGTGTGCGTCGTCGCCCAGCTCGGCGACGAGCGCGGACACCCGGTCCGTGACGTCGTCCATCACCAGGGCGCCGGCCGAGTCGACGACGTACACGCACTGGCAGCCGGCGTCGGCCATGATCCTGGCCTGGGCGGCGAGCCGCTCCGGTGTCGTGGAGTGCGCCATCATCAGGAATCCGACGGTCTCCAGACCCATCTCCCGTGCCAGGCCGAAGTGCTGGACGGAGATGTCGGCCTCCGTGCAGTGCGTCGCGATGCGGCACACGCTCGCGCCGTTCGCGTGCGCGGCCCTGATGTCGTCCTTCACACCGAGGCCGGGCAGCATCAGGAACGCGATGCGCGCCTGCCGCGCCGTGTCGACGGCGGCCTTGATGAGCTCCTGCTCGGGCGTCTTCGAGAACCCGTAGTTGAAGGACGAGCCGCCGAGTCCGTCGCCGTGCGCGACCTCGATGACGGGGACGCCCGCGCCGTCGAGGGCGCCGACGACGCGGCGTACGTCGTCGGCGGTGAACTGGTGCCGCTTCGCGTGCGAACCGTCGCGCAGCGAGGAGTCGGTGACGCGGATGTCGAGTGTCTCGGAGTACGGCTTCACTTGCGGATCCCCTTCGCGAGCTCCTCGCCGACCTTCGTCGCGGCGGCGGTCATGATGTCGAGGTTTCCTGCGTACGGCGGCAGGAAGTCGCCCGCGCCCTCCACCTCCAGGAAGATCGCGACGCGCGCCATCCCGCCGTTCATGGGATTGGGGTATCCCCTGCTCGAGCGAAACCGAGAGCTTGGGGAAAGGTCGTCGAACTGCGGTTCCGTGCGCAGCCGGTAGCCCGGCACGTACGTCGCCACGCTTTCGGCGATCTCCTTCACGGAGAGGGTGATCGCGTCCCGGTCGGCGTCCTCGGGGATGGCGCAGAAGACGGTGTCGCGCATGATGACGGGTGGGTCGGCCGGGTTGAGGATGATGACCGCCTTGCCGCGCGCGGCGCCGCCGATCTCCTCGATGCCGCGGGACGTCGTGCGGGTGAACTCGTCGATGTTCGCGCGGGTGCCGGGCCCCGCGGACACCGAGGCGACGGACGCCACGATCTCCGCGTACGCGACGGGCACGACGCGTGAGACCGCGTACACCATGGGGATGGTGGCCTGGCCACCGCAGGTGATCATGTTGATGTTGGGCGCGTCGAGATGCGCGGTGAGGTTCGCGGGCGGGACCACGGCGGGGCCGACGGCGGCCGGGGTCAGGTCGATGGCCCTGATGCCGAGTTCGGCGTAGCGCGGGGCGTTGGCGCGGTGGACGTAGGCGCTCGTAGCCTCGAAGACGAGGTCGGGCAGCTCGTCCTGGGCGAGGAGGGACTCGACGCCCTCGTGGCTCGCCTCGACCCCCAGCTTCCGCGCCCGCGCGAGGCCCGCGCTGTCGGGGTCCACGCCGATCATCCAGCGCGGCTCGATGTACCGGGATCGGTGGAGTTTGTGGAGGAGGTCGGTGCCGATGTTCCCGGAGCCGACGATCGCGGCGGTGACCTTTTTCGCAGTCATGTGTACCTCAGCAGAGTCAGCGGACCCGTCGGGGTCATCGGAACGAGAGCGATACGGCGCCGAGTCCGGTGAACTCGGCGGTGTAGGTGCGGCCCGCCTCGATGTCGACGGCGCGGGTGCAGGAGCCGGGCAGGATGACGTGCCCCTTGCGCAGGGGCACGCCGAAGCGGGCGACGGTGCGGGCCAGCCAGGCGACGGAGACCGCGGGGTCGCCGAGCACGGCGTCACCGCGGCCCCGCGCGATCTCGTCGCCGTCGCAGGTGAGCCGGGCCTCGACGGCCTTCAGGTCGAGGCCGCGCGGGTCGCGGCCCGCGCCGATGACGTAACCGGCGGACGAGGCGTTGTCGGCGATCGTGTCGGCGATGGTGATGCGCCAGTCGGCGATCCGGCTGTCGATCAACTCCAGTGCGGGCACGACGCGTTCGGTCGCGGCGAGGACGTCGGCCGGGGTGCAGCCCTCGCCCGGCAGGTCGTCACCGAGTACGAATCCGATCTCGGCCTCGACGCGGGGCGCGCAGTAGCGGACGGTGTCCACGGGCCGGTCCTCGCGCAGCTCCATGTCGTCGAGGAGATGGCCGTAGTCGGGCTCGTCGACGCCCATCATGCGCTGCATCACCGGCGACGAGAGGCCCACCTTGTGCCCGGTGACCTGGGCACCCAGGGCGGTCCTGTGCCGGATGTTGATCAACTGGATCTCGTACGCGTCCTCGGCGCCGATGCCCTCGAACGCGCCGGCCAGGGGCGCCACGGGACTGCGGCCGAGCTCGGCGCGACGCAGCAGCGCGGCGGCCTCCTGCCGACTCCGGACGTCAAGCATCTCGGCTCCTTGGGGTGACGGTCTGACCCGCGGTGCGGTGCGGTGCACCGCGGTGGGCCAGACGGTAGGTCGGAGCCGGGACGTGGAGGGAGGCCGGATTCCCGCTCAGCGGGAAGGTGACGGGGCCGAGCGGGAAGGTGACGGGGTGGCCCGTGGGGGCAGCCGGGGCACACCCCTACGAGAGGCGTCACCCGCTCCCGTACACCGCCCCCGGCACCTCCGCCCTGCCGAGGAGTTCCCTCGCCGCCTCTCCCGCCTCGGCCGGGGTCCAGCGTGCCGCCTTGTCGGCGGTGGGGCCCGGGCGCCAGCCCTCCATGACCGTGATGCGACCGGCTTCGGCCTCGAAGACACGGCCGGTCACGCCGTCGCTCGCGGCGGAGCCGAGCCACACCACCACCGGCGACACGTTCTCCGGGGCCATCGCGTCGAAGCCGTCCTCGGGAGCGGCCATGGTGTCGGCGAACGTGCGCTCCGTCATGCGGGTGCGGGCCGCCGGCGCGACCGCGTTCACCTGCACCCCGTACCGCCCCATCTCCGCCGCGGCGACCAGGGTCAGGCCCACGATGCCGGCCTTCGCCGCGCTGTAGTTGCCCTGGCCCACCGAGCCGAGCAGACCCGCCCCCGAAGACGTGTTCACGACCCGGGCCGAGGGTGTCCTGCCCGCTTTCGCCTCCGCGCGCCAGTGCGCCGCCGCGTGCTTCAAGGGCAGGAAGTGGCCCTTGAGATGCACCCGCATGACCGCGTCCCAGTCGTCGTCGTCGAGGTTGACCAGCATCCGGTCGCGCAGGAAGCCCGCGTTGTTGACCAGCGTGTCCAGGCGTCCGAAGTTGTCGAGGGCCGTGGCGACGAGGGACGCGGCGCCGTCCGCGGTCGCGATGTCCCCGCCGTGGGCGACCGCCTCGCCGCCCAGGGCCCGTATCTCCTCCACCACTTGGGCCGCCGGGCTGTCCGGCGCCGGGGCCCCGTCCAGGCCCACCCCCAGGTCGTTGACCACGACCCGCGCGCCCTCGGCGGCGAACGCCAGCGCGTGCGCGCGCCCCAGTCCGCGCCCTGCCCCCGTCACGATGACGACGCGCCCCGCGCACAGCCCAGAACCAGTACCGGTACCCGCAGCCACATCCGCTCCCTTGTCGTTCGTCATGTCACGCCTCCTTGTTGACAGTTGCCGCGTCCAGGAACGCCGGACGCTCCCCGCCTCCGTGCACCAGGAGGCTCGCCCCCGTGATGTACGACGCGGCCTCCGAGGCGAGGAACACCGCCGCGCCCCCGATCTCCGACGGCTCGGCGAGGCGTCCGATCGGCACCGTGCGCCCCACCGCCGCCACACCTTCCTCGTCCCCGTAGTGCAGATGGGACAGCTCGGTGCGCACCATCCCGAGGACCAGCGTGTTCACCCGTATCTCGGGCGCCCACTCCACCGCCATCGAGCGCGCCAGGTTCTCCAGACCCGCCTTGGCCGCCCCGTACGCCGCCGTCCCCGGCGAGGGCCTCGCGCCGCTCACGCTGCCGATCATCACGACGGAGCCGCGCGTGCGCCGCAGTTGCTCGCGCGCGGCCAGCGACGCGGTCATCGGCGCCGTCAGATTGAGCTCGACCACGCGCGCGTGCCGCTCCGCGTCGGACTCCCCGAGCAGCCGGTACGGCGTACCTCCCGCGTTGTTCACCAGCACGTCCACCCGGTCGAGGCCCGCGAAGAAGCGCCGTACGGCCGGACCGTCCCGCAGGTCGACGGGTATGAACTCGCAGCCGGGCAGCGGCTCTTCGGGTGGTCTGCGCGCGCACACCACCACGTCCGCCCCCGCCCGCACGAACGCCGCCGCGATCCCGGCCCCCACACCCCGGGTGCCCCCGGTGACGACCGCGACCTTCCCCCTCAGGGGCCTTGAGCTCAGATCCATGCCATCCACCCCTGGTCCATTCCGCTCGTCCCCATCGCCTGCTACCTTCCTACCAAACAAACGTTAGGTGGAAAGGTAGCTGAACGCCATGGGTGTCTCCACCTCCTCACCCGAAAAGGGGATCGCCGTCGTCACGGTGGACTTCCCTCCGGTCAACGCGCTTCCGGTGCGGGGCTGGTACGACCTGGCCGACGCCCTGCGCGCGGCGGGCCGCGACCCGGACGTGCGCTGCGTCGTCCTCGCCTCCGAGGGCCGGGGGTTCAACGCGGGCGTCGACATCAAGGAGATGCAGCGCGACACGGCGTCCGGCGGCCACGGCGCCCTCATCGGCGCGAACCGCGGCTGCTACGAGGCCTTCGCGGCCGTCTACGAGTGCGAGGTGCCGGTCGTCGCCGCGGTCAACGGCTTCTGCCTGGGCGGCGGCATCGGCCTCGTGGGCAACGCGGACGCGATCGTCGCGTCGGACGACGCCACGTTCGGCCTCCCCGAGCTCGACCGCGGAGCGCTCGGCGCCGCGACCCATCTCGCCAGACTCGTGCCGCAGCACCTGATGCGCGCCCTCTACTACACCTCGCGCACGGCGACGGCGCAGGAGCTGCACGCGCACGGTTCCGTCTGGAAGGTCGTGCCACGCGCCGAACTCCGGGCCGCCGCACTGGACCTGGCCCGCGAGATCGCCCGCAAGGACGGCTCGCTCATCCGCCTCGCCAAGGCCGCGATCAACGGCATCGACCCCGTCGACGTACGCCGGAGCTACCGCTTCGAGCAGGGCTTCACCTTCGAGGCGAACCTCAGCGGCGTCGCGGACCGCGTCCGCGACACGTTCGGCACGGACACAGGCACGGACACAGGCACGGCAACCAAGGGGGAAGCCACATGACGGACAAGACCATGACGCCCGAGGACGTCGTCGCCCGCCTCCGCAGCGGCATGACCATCGGCATCGGCGGCTGGGGCTCGCGCCGCAAGCCCATGGCACTCGTACGGGCCCTGCTGCGCAGCGATGTCACGGACCTGACCGTCATCGCGTACGGCGGCCCGGACATCGGTCTGCTCGCCGCCGCCGGGAAGATCCGCAAGCTGGTCACCGCCTTCGTGACCCTCGACTCGATCCCGCTCGAACCCCACTTCCGCGAGGCCCGCCAGCGCGGCGCGTTCGAGCTGACGGAGGTCGACGAGGCGATGTTCATGTGGGGCCTGCACGCCGCGGCGAACCGGCTCCCCTTCATCCCCGTGCGGGCCGGCATCGGCTCGGACGTCATGCGCGTCAACCCCGGGCTCAGGACGGTCGGTTCGCCGTACGAGGACGGGGAGACCCTGGTCGCGATGCCGGCGCTGCGGATGGACGCGGCGCTCGTCCACATGAACCGCGCGGACCGGCACGGCAACGGCCAGTACCTGGGCCCCGACCCGTACTTCGACGACCTGTTCTGCGAGGCGGCCGACACGGCGTACGTGTCCTGCGAGGAGCTGGTGGAGGGATTCGGCGACGTCGGGGACGCCGTTCCGCAGACCCTCCTCATCAAGCGGCACGCGGTCACCGGCGTGGTCGAGACGCCGAACGGCGCGCACTTCACGTCGTGCGCCCCCGACTACGGCCGGGACGAGGCCTTCCAGAAGCTGTACGCGACCACGCCCTGGCCCGAGTTCGCCGAGCGCTTCCTGCCCGCGCGCGGCGACGAGAAGAGCTACCAGGAAGCCGTACGGAGCTGGCACGCGGAGCAGGAGAAGCACGCGGGGCCGGCCACAAGCGCGGCCGCACCGGCACCGGCGACGACCACCACCCCGGGAACGACCACCACCCCCACCCGCGCCGAATACTGCGTCATCGCCTGCGCCGACGCCTGGCGCGACAGCGGCGAGATCCTGGCCAGTCCGATGGGGCTGATCCCGTCCGTCGGCGCCCGCCTCGCCAAGCGCACGTTCTCCCCCGATCTGCTCCTCACCGACGGCGAGGCAATGACCGTGGGTCTCGGCGGAGAGCCGGAGGGCTGGCTTCCGTACCGTCAGCACCTCACCATGGTCACCGGCGGCAGGCGTCACGTGATGATGGGCGCGAGCCAGATCGACCGGCACGGCAACCAGAACATCTCGTGCATCGGCGACTGGGACCGCCCCGACCGCCAGCTCCTCGGCGTACGCGGGGCGCCCGTGAACACCCTCAACAATCCGGTGAGTTACTGGGTCCCGAAGCACTCCGCGCGCGTGTTCGTCGAGAAGGTCGACATGATCAGCGGGGTCGGGTACGACAGCGCCGCCGCGGCGGGGCCGTCGGCGACGCGCTACCACCGCATCCCACGCGTCGTGTCGAACCTCGGCGTCTTCGACTTCGAGACGCCGGACCGCTCGATGCGACTCGCGTCCGTGCACCCCGGGGTCACCGTCGACGAGGTGATCGAGGCGACAGGCTTCCCGCTGGCCCTGCCGGACGGGGGCGAGGTGCCGAAGACGCGTGAGCCCACCCCCGAGGAGCTGCGACTGATCCGCGAGGTCATCGACCCGAAGGGCCTGCGCGACCGGGAGGTCAGGCCCGTATGAGCGACACGACCGTCGAGACGGCGTTCACCAAGCTGGTCGGTGTCCGCCACCCGCTCGTGCAGACCGGCATGGGCTGGGTCGCGGGCCCGCGCCTCGTGTCGGCGTCGGCGAACGCCGGGGCGCTCGGCATCCTCGCCTCCGCCACCATGCCCCTCGACCAGCTCAGGTCGGCGGTGCGCGAGGTGAAGTCCCGTACGGACGAACCCTTCGGGGTCAATCTGCGCGCGGACGCCGGTGACGCGCGGGACCGGGTGCGGGTGATCATCGAGGAGGGGGTGCGGGTCGCCTCGTTCGCGCTCGCGCCGTCCCGTGACCTGATCGCCGAGCTGAAGGACGCCGGCGTCGTCGTCATCCCGTCCATCGGTGCCCGGCGGCACGCGGAGAAGGTCGCCGCGTGGGGCGCGGACGCCGTCATCGTGCAGGGCGGCGAGGGCGGCGGGCACACGGGCGACGTCGCGACGACGGTGCTGCTGCCGCAGGTCGTGGACGCCGTGGACATCCCCGTGATCGGCGCGGGCGGCTTCCACGACGGGCGCGGCCTGGTCGCCGCCCTCGCGTTCGGGGCGGCCGGCGTCGCCATGGGCACCCGTTTCCTGCTCACCTCCGACTCGACCGTCCCGGACGCGGTGAAGGCGAGATATCTGGCGGCCACGGTCAAGGACGTCACGGTGACGACCGCCGTGGACGGTCTGCCGCACCGCATGCTGCGGACGGATCTCGTCGACTCGCTGGAGCGGGCGGGGCGCACCCGCGCGCTCGTGCAGGCCGTGCGACGGGCCGCCGGGTTCAGGAAGCTGTCGGGCCTGAGCTGGCCGCAGATGGTCCGCGACGGACTGGCGATGAAGCACGGCAAGGAACTGTCGTGGAGCCAGGTCCTGCTCGCCGCGAACACCCCCATGCTCCTCAAGGCGTCCATGGTCGAGGGCCGCACCGACCTCGGCGTCATGGCATCGGGCCAGGTCGCGGGGGTGATCGAGGACCTCCCGAGCTGCGAGGAGCTCGTCGCCCGCGTGATGTCGGAGGCCCGGCACGTGCTCGGCGCCCTGCCTACCCCAGGGTGATCCCGCTTTCCCGCAAGGGAGTTCAGCGATGCCACGTACGCCACGCACCGTTTCGAGACGCGCCCTCGTCGGCGCCGCGCTCACCACCCTGACGGCCGCGGCCGTCGCGCCCGGTGCCGCCGCGGCCGGACGGCGTCCGTACCAGGACCCGCCGATCCGTCACATCCCGCTCCAGGGCGCGGTCAACGTCCGCGACGTGGGCGGCTACCGGGCCCTCGGCGGCGGTCGCGTCCGTCACGGGCTCGTCTACCGCTCCGACGCCCTGGCCAAGCTCACCGACGCCGACGTCACCACGCTCGCGGGCCTCGGTCTGCGCCGGGTGGTCGACCACCGGGTGCCGGTGGAGATCCAGTACGACGGCGCGGACCGCCTCCCCGCCGGCCTCACCCCGGAGTCGCGGCCCGTCTCCGACAACGGGCTGTACGCCCAGATGATGGCCGCGATCGGTTCCAAGGACCCCGTGCGGCAGGAGGAGATGCTCGGCGGCGGCCGGGCGGCCGCGTTCATGCGGAGCGTGTATCCGCGGTTCGTGTCGGACGCGGACAACCGCGCGCGGTTCGCGGCCACACTGCGCGACGCCGCATACGGCACCGGGGGCCGGGGCGCGCTCCTGTACCACTGCACATCCGGGAAGGACCGCACGGGCTGGACGACCTACGTCCTCCTGCTGCTGCTCGGCGTCCCCGAACGGACCGCCGTGGACGACTACTTGGCGTCGAACGCATTCCGTGCCGCGTACGACGCGAAGGTGCGCGACGGGCTGAAGCAGTCCGGCATGATGCTCGACCCGGACCTGCTGATCCCGCTCCAGGAGGTCCGTACGGAGTATCTGTCGGCGGCCGTCGACCAGGCGCGGGCGGACTACGGAAGCCTGGGCCGGTACGTCTCGCGGGGGCTCGGCCTCGACGGGCACACGGTCACGGCCCTGCGTCACCGGCTCCTCGACTGACGCGAACGCGAAGCGGGGCGGTGGGACGAGGCTGTTCACCTCGTCCCACCGCCCCGCCGCTCAGCTGGAGTGCCGGTTACGCGGCCGCGCCGCGCCCGGCGTCACGCGGACCGCGTCGCGCCCGGCCGCCGCGCCCGCCGGCGCTCTGGCCTGCGCCGCCCTGCCCGGGACCGCCCTGGGAGCGGCCACCCTGGCCCCGGCCACCGGCGCCCTGGGGACGGCCGCCCTGGACTGCCTGGCCGCGCCCGCCGCCCTGGCCGCCGCCTTCGCCGCGCCCGGCCTGCGCGCGCCCGCCCTCGGCACGCCCTGCCTGGCCGGCGCCCTGGCCGCGTCCGCTGCCGCCACGGCTGCGCCGCGGCTTGCGGGCACCGGAGGCCGCCGGAGCGGTCGGCTCCGGGACCTCGATGACGGCGGGGACGCCGGAGGGCTCGCGCGCGCCGGTGATGCGGACGAGCTCTTCGTCGGTTGACTTGACCTGGGTGGTCTCCGGGCGGATGCCCGCGTCCCGCATGAGGCGCGTGACGTCACGCTTCTGCTCGGGCAGGACCAGCGTGACGACGCTGCCGGACTCACCGGCGCGGGCGGTGCGGCCGCCGCGGTGCAGGTAGTCCTTGTGCTCGGTCGGCGGGTCTACGTTCACGACGAGGCCGAGGTCGTCGACGTGTATGCCGCGGGCGGCGACGTTCGTGGCGACGAGGGCCGTGACCCGGCCGTCCTTGAACTGCTCCAAGGTGCGGTTGCGCTGCGGCTGCGAGCGTCCGCCGTGCAGCGGCGCCGCGAGGACACCGCTGGCCAGGAGCCGCTTGGCGAGCCGGTCGGCGGACCGCTTGGTGTCGACGAAGAGGATCACGCGGCCTTCGCGGGCGGCGATGCGCGCGGTGACGGCCTTCTTGTCGGTCTCGTCGAGCACGTGGAGGACGTGGTGCTCCATCGTGGTGACGGCGCCCGCCGACGGGTCCACGGAGTGGACGACCGGGTCGGTGAGGAACTGCCGGACGAGCCGGTCGACGTTCCGGTCGAGCGTCGCCGAGAACAGCATGGTCTGGCCGCCCGGGGCGACCTGCTTGAGGAGCGCCGTGACCTGCGGCATGAAGCCCATGTCGGCCATCTGGTCGGCCTCGTCGAGGACGGTGATCCGCACCTCGGACAGGTCGCAGTCGCCGCGCTCGATGAGGTCCTTGAGGCGGCCGGGCGTCGCCACGACGACGTCCGCGCCGCGGCGCAGGGAGGACGCCTGACGGGAGATCGACATGCCGCCGACGACGGTGGTCAGGCGGAGCCTGACGGCGCCCGCGTACGGCGTGAGGGCGTCGGTGACCTGCTGGGCGAGCTCGCGGGTCGGCACGAGGACGAGGGCCAGCGGCATGCGCGGCTCCGCCTTGAGGCCGGCGGTGCGGGCGAGCATCGGCAGGCCGAACGCGAGGGTCTTGCCGGAGCCGGTGCGGCCGCGGCCGAGGAGGTCGCGTCCCGCTAGGGAGTTGGGGAGGGTGGCGCCCTGAATGGGGAACGGCTCGGTGACGCCCTGCTCGGTGAGCGTCTTCAGCAGGCCCGCCGGCATGTCGAGCTCGGCGAACGTCGCGGCCGCGGGCAGCGCGGGCGTCGTGTTCTCCGGCATCGTGAATTCCTGCGGCGGCGTGGGCCTGCGCTCGGGAACGCGGCCCTTTCCGCCGGACCTTCCGCCCCGGGAATTCCTTCCGGCGTTTCCGGCGCCCGCGTTTCCTGAAGCGGATGCGGACCGGTTGCGGGTCGGGCGGGGCGGACGTGCGGGGTTAGCCATGCGGGCATGCCTTCCTGGGCCTGGGCGGCCGGGAGCCGGTGGCCATCGACGCGTCTGCGGGCCGCCGGCCTGGGGACAGCACGGGCCGGGGCCCGCACCTTCGCGGTGCGGACCCCGGCCGTGGGGTGCGTGATCCTTGGGATCAAGCGGTGTTTCAGGCGGGGAGGATGTTCTCCGCCTGGGGGCCCTTCTGGCCCTGCGTGACGTCGAACGTCACCTTCTGGCCCTCCTGGAGCTCACGGAAGCCCTGGGTGGCGATGTTCGAGTAGTGGGCGAAGACGTCGGCGCCGCCGCCGTCCTGCTCAATGAAGCCGAAGCCCTTTTCCGAGTTGAACCACTTCACGGTTCCGGTGGCCATAACAATCTCCTTTACTGGGGCGGTACGGAAATCCGAGTCCTTCGAATCTCCAGTCGCACCATTGAGCCCCATCCGGAGTTGGCCCGGAGGACCGGCCGGAAAACAATAATGCGCCTGAGGAACATTCCCGTCAGGCGCACATAAAGTCTATGGGTACCAAAACTGCAACGTCATCGACCTTAGCACGACCGTCACGGGACTAGAGACGCTCGATGATCGTGACGTTCGCCTGGCCCCCTCCCTCGCACATCGTCTGCAGTCCGTAGCGACCGCCCGTGCGCTCCAGCTCGTGCAGCAGCGTCGTCATCAGCTTCGCGCCGGTCGCGCCGAGGGGGTGCCCGAGGGCGATCGCTCCCCCGTTCACGTTCACCCTCTCCGGGTCCGTGCCCGTCTCCTTGAGCCAGGCGAGGACCACGGGGGCGAAGGCCTCGTTGATCTCGACGAGGTCGATGTCGTCCATGGACAGGCCGGTCTTCTTCAACGCGTACGCCGTCGCGGGGATCGGCGCGGAGAGCATGCGGATGGGGTCCTCGCCGCGTACGGAGAGGTGGTGGACGCGGGCGCGCGGGGTGAGACCGTGCTCGCGTACGGCGCGCTCCGAGGCGAGGAGCATCGCGGCGGCGCCGTCGGAGACCTGCGAGGAGCAGGCCGCGGTGATCGTGCCGCCCTCGACGACGGGCTTGAGGCCCGCCATCTTCTCCAGGGTGGTGTCGCGGCGGGGGCCCTCGTCCACGGTGACGTCTCCGTAGGCGGTGGTCTCGCGGGCGAAGCGGCCCTCGTCGATGGCGCGGATCGCCCGCTCGTGGGAGCGCAGGGCCCACTCCTCCTGGTCACGGCGGGTGATACCCCACTTGCGGGCGATGAGCTCGGCGCCGTGGAACTGGTTCACCGGCTGGTCGCCGTAGCGGGCGCGCCAGCCCTCGCTGCCCGCGTACGGGCCGTCCGTGAGGCCGAGGGGCTCGGCGGCCTGACGGGAGGCGAAGGCGATGGGGATCTGCGTCATGTTCTGGGTGCCGCCGGCGACGACGAGGTCCTGGGTGCCGGACAGGACGCCCTGCGCCGCGAAGTGCACGGCCTGCTGTGACGAACCGCACTGGCGGTCGATGGTCACGCCGGGGACCTCCTCGGGGAGGCCGGCGGCGAGCCAGGCCGTCCGCGCGATGTCACCGGCCTGCGGGCCCACCGTGTCGAGGCAGCCGAAGACGACGTCCTCGACGGCGGCGGGGTCGATCCCGGAGCGGGCGACGAGCTCCTTGAGGACGTGCGCGCCGAGGTCGGCGGGGTGGGCGGCGGAGAGGCCTCCCTTGCGCCGTCCGACGGGCGTGCGGACCGCTTCGACTATGTAGGCCTCGGCCATGACGGTTTCCCTTCAGGGTTGGGTGACGCGTACGGCGATGCCGTCCAGGACCATCGAGAGGTACTGGCGGGCGATCTCCTCGGGGCTGTGCTGTCCGCCGGGGCGGTACCAGGACGCGGCGACCCAGACGGTGTCGCGGACGAACCGGTAGGTGAGCCGGATGTCGAGGTCGGCGCGGAACACCTCGGCGGCGACGCCGCGCTCCAGAGTGGAGAGCCAGGCCTTCTCGAACTTGCGCTGGGAGGCTGCGAGGAACTCGAAGCGCTCCTGGACGGCGAGGTGCTTGGACTCCTTCTGGTAGATGGCGACGGCGGCGCGGTGCCGGTCGATCTCGCGGAAGGACTCGGTGACGAGGGCCTCCAGGGTTTCCCTGGGGCCGAGCCGGGAGTCGAGGACGGAGTCGTATCCGTGCCACAGCTCGTCGAGGAAGGTCCGCAGGATCTCTTCGAGCATCGACTCCTTGGAGTCGAAGTGGTAGTAGAGGCTGCCCGCGAGCATGCCCGCGTGGTCGGCGATCTTGCGGACGGTGGTGGCGTTGTACCCCTGGGCGGCGAAGACCTCGGCCGCGGTGTCGAGGAGTTCGCGGCGGCGCTGGGGCGAGGCGGTCACCTGGGGCTTCTTCTTGGTAGGCACGGGTCCATTGTCGTCCTCGCCGGCGCGGCGGCGGCGCTACGCATGCCGGCTGCTGACGGAGACGACCTCGCCCGTCATGTACGAGGAGTAGCCGGACGCCAGGAACACGATCACGTTGGCGATCTCCCAGGGCTCGGCGTACCGGCCGAAGGTTTCCTTCTCGGTGAGTTCGGCGAGGAGTTCGGCGGAGGTGACCTTCACGAGGTGGGGGTGCATGGCGAGGCTGGGCGAGACCGCGTTGACCCGGACTCCGTACTCGGCGGCCTCGATCGCGGCGCACCGGGTGAGGGCCATGACGCCGGCCTTGGCGGCGGCGTAGTGGGCCTGTCCGGCCTGGGCGCGCCAGCCGACGACGGACGCGTTGTTCACGACGACGCCGTGGCGGCCGGTGTCGCGGAAGGCGCGCAGGGCGGCCCTGGTGCACCGGAACGTGCCGTTCAGGGTGACGTCGAGGACGCGGGACCACTGGTCGTCCGTCATGTCGACGAGGTCCGAAGTGCCGCCGAGACCGGCGTTGTTGACCACGATGTCGAGGCCGCCGTGCGCCTCGGCGGCCAGCGCGAACAGGGCCGCGACCTGTTCCTCGTCGGTGACGTCGCAGGGCAGTGAGGCAACGTTCGCCGCGCCGAACTCGTCGGCGAGCGCCTGTTCGCTCTCCTTGAGCCTGCGGGCGTGCGCGTCACTGATGAGGACGCGGGCGCCCTCCTCGAGGAACTTGCGTGCCGTCGCGCCGCCGATCCCGGCTCCGGCGGCCGCGGTGATGACGGCCGTTCGCCCCTTCAGCAGGCCGTGGCCGGGCACGTACTCGGGCTTCGCGCTCATACCCGCGCCTCCTTGGGCAGGCCGAGCAGGCGCTCGGCGACGATGTTCTTCTGGATCTCGTCGGATCCGGCGTAGATGGTGTCGGCGCGGGAGAAGAGGAACAGCCGCTGCCAGTCGTCGAGTTCGTAGGGTTCGCCGGCGGCGACCGTGGACGCGGCGCCGCACACGTCCATGGCGAGCTCGCCGAGACCGCGGTGCCAGGCCGCCCAGTGGAGCTTGCCGACGGAGGGGTCGACGCCGCGCCGGGCGGAGGCCGCCATGGCCTCCAGGTCGATCCAGGCCTGGACGAGGCGGTCACGGATCAGGGGGTCGGCGATCGCGCCGTTCTTCCTGGCCAGCTCCGCGAGTCCGTCCCATTCGCGGCGGAATCCGACCTGCTGGCCGAGGGTGGAGACGCCGCGCTCGAAGCCGAGGGTGGCCATCGCGATCCGCCAGCCGTCGCCGGGCTCGCCGACGACGTGGGACGCGTCGGTGCGGGCGCCGTCGAAGAACACCTCGTTGAACTCGCTGGTGCCGGTGAGCTGCACGATGGGCCGCACCTCGACGCCCGGCCGGTCCAGGGGCACGAGGAGGTAGGACAGGCCCGCGTGCCGCCGCGAGCCGGGTTCGGTGCGGGCGACGACGAAGCACCACTGCGCCTCATGGGCGAGCGAGGTCCAGATCTTCTGACCGTCGACGACCCACTGCGAACCGTCGGGTGACAGGGCACCTCTCGTGCGCACGTTCGCCAGGTCGGAGCCCGCGTCCGGCTCGCTGTAGCCCTGGCACCACAGCTCCTCGACGGCGACGATCGGCGGCAGGAAGCGCTTCTTCTGCTCCTCCGTACCGAAGGCGATGAGCGTCGGCCCGAGGAGCTGCTCCCCTATGTGGTTGACCCGGGCGGGCGCGTCCGCGAGCGCGTACTCCTCATGGAACGCGATCTGCTCCTCGAGGCTCGCGCCGCGGCCGCCGTGCTCGACGGGCCAGCCGACGCAGGTCCACCCGTGCGCCGCCATGTGCCGCTCCCAGGCGAGCCGCCCTTCGAACGCCTCGTGCTCACGGCCCGGCCCGCCGCGGCCCCTCAACTCGGCGAACTCCCCTACGAGATGGTCCGCGAGCCAGGCCCGGATCTCGGCGCGAAACTCCTCGACGCTGCTCATGGGCGTACGTTAACCTACCAAACACTTGTTAGGGAAGGATGTTTCCGATGCCCGCAGCCCACGACAGTCCTGAACCCGCCCCGCACGAGGGTTCCGAGCCCGTCCTGTACGAGCGCCGCGGCCCGGTCGCGTACGTGACGATGAACCGTCCGCGGTACCGCAACGCGCAGAACTCGGCGATGACCTACGCCCTGGACGCCGCCTTCTACCGCGCGGCCGACGACCCCGGCGTCAAGGTCGTCGTCCTGGCCGGCGCGGGTGACCACTTCTCCGCGGGACACGACATCGGCACCCCGGAGCGGGACGCGCATCTGCCCTTCGAGCGGCGGGCCGGGCTCTGGTGGGACCACTCGGACAAGCAGGGCGCCGAGTCGCGGTTCGCCCGTGAGTCGGAGGTGTATCTCGGCATGTGCCGGCGCTGGCGCGAGCTGCCGAAGCCGGTGATCGCCTCGGTCCACGGGGCGTGTGTGGCGGGCGGGCTGATGCTCGCGTGGGTCTGCGACCTGATCGTGGCCTCCGACGACGCGTTCTTCGCGGATCCCGTCGTGCGCATGGGGATCCCCGGCGTCGAGTACTTCGCGCACCCGTGGGTGATGCCGCCGCGCGTCGCCAAGGAGTTCCTGTTCACCGGCGACCGGATGAGCGCCCGCCGGGCCTACGAGGTGGGGATGGTCAACCGCGTCGTAGAGCGCGGCGAACTGGCCGGGACGACGGACGAGTTGGCGCTGCGCGTCGCCGAGATGCCGCGCCTCGGGCTCGCCCTCACCAAGCGGGCGGTGAACCAGGCAGAGGACCTTCAGGGCCTGCACGCGGGCATGGACTCCGTGTTCGGCCTGCACCATCTCGCCCACGCGCACAACGCCGAGACGGCTAAGGACTCCCTCGGCGGCATGGACGTACGCGCGATGAAGGAGGCGAGCGCCTGATGGACCTCGACTTCACGCCCGCCGAGGACGCGTTCCGCGCCGAGGCACGTGAGTGGCTTGCCGTACATGTCCCGGGCGAGCCACTGCCGTCCCTGGAGACCGAGGAGGGGTTCGCTGCGCACCGCGCGTGGGAGGCCGAGCTCCACGCCGGCCGCTGGTCGGTGGTGTCCTGGCCCGAGGAGTACGGGGGGCGGGGCGCCGACATCTTCACGTGGCTGCTCTTCGAGGAGGAGTACTACGCCGCGGGCGCCCCGGGCCGCGTTTCGCAGAACGGCATCAACCTGCTCGCGCCGACCCTGTTCGACCACGGCACCCCCGAGCAGCGGGCCCGGGTGCTGCCGTCCATGGCGAGCGGCGAGACGATCTGGGCGCAGGCCTGGTCCGAGCCCGAGGCCGGTTCCGACCTGGCGTCCCTCAAGTCCAAGGCCGTGCGCACCGAAGGCGGCTGGCTCCTGTCCGGGCAGAAGACCTGGTCTTCGCGGGCCGCGTTCGCCGACCGGGCCTTCGGGATCTTCCGTACGGACCCTGACGCGCCCAAGCCCCATCAGGGCCTGACCTACCTGATGTTCGACCTGCGGGCGCCCGGGGTGACCGTGCGGCCCATCGGGCGGCTCGACGGAAAGCCCGCGTTCGCCGAGCTGTTCCTCGACCGTGTCTTCGTGCCCGACGCGGACGTCATCGGTGAGCCTGGCAACGGATGGCGGATCGCGATGTCCACGACGGGGAACGAGCGGGGGCTCACGCTGCGCTCCCCCGGGCGCTTCCTCGCTTCCGCCGACCGGCTCGTGCGGCTGTGGCGCGAACGCGGGGAGGACGCGGGCACTCGCGATCGGGTCGCCGATGCCTTGATCGGGGCGCGTGCGTACCAGTTGTTCACGTACGCCAACGCGTCGCGGTTCGCGGCCGGCCAGACGATCGGTGCCGAGTCCAGTCTGAACAAGGTGTTCTGGTCGGAGTACGACATCGCTCTGCATGAGGCCGCGCTCGATCTTCTCGGCGCGGGGGGCGAGTTGGCCGATGACGGTGGGTGGGGCGAGGGGTACGTCTTCTCGCTCGCCGGGCCCATTTATGCGGGGACCAACGAGATCCAGCGCGACATCATCGCCGAGCGGCTGCTCGGCCTGCCGAAGGGACGGCGCTGATGAGGTTCCTCCTCGACGCGGAGCAGGCCGAGTTCGGGCGCACACTCGATCGGCTTCTGGGCGCCGCGGATACGCCCACTGTGATCCGGGCCTGGTCGTCCGGCGACCATGGGCCCGGGCGGGCCCTGTGGGAGCGGCTTGGCGGGACGGGGGTCTTCGCGCTCGGCGTTCCGGAGGCGTTTGACGGGGCGGGGTTCCTGCCGGTCGAACTAGCTCTTTCCTACGTGGAGTTGGGACGGCACGGGGTGCCTGGGCCCGTGGTGGAGACTGCTGCCGTTGCTCGGCTCTTGGGCTGCCTGCCTGATGTCGCCAAGGAATGGCTTCCCCAGATCGCCTCCGGGGACGCGGTCGTTTCCTTGGGCGTGGACTCCTCGTACGTCCTTGACGCGGATTCCGCCGACGCCGTCTTCGTCGTCAGCGGAGACGAACTGCGGCTCGCCCCCGGCGGCCACGGGCCTCTGCTGCCGTCCGCCGATCCTGCGCGCCGGCTCTACGCGCCGGTGGAGGGTGGGACGCTGCTCGCGCGGGGGCCGGACGTGCGGGACGCGGCGGCGCGGGCTGTGGACCTGGCCTCGTTCCTCACCGCCTCGCAGTCGCTCGGTGTGGGGCTCTCCCTGCTGCACCGGACCGTCGAATACGTCACGCAGCGCACCCAGTTCGGCGTCCCCATCGGCTCCTTCCAGGCCGTGAAGCACCGGCTCGCGGACGCGCTCACGGGGCTGGAGTTCGCGCGGCCGCTGGTGTTCGGGGCGGCGCTCTCACTTGCGCCCGGGGACATCGCGGCGGCGAAGGTCGCTGCGGGTGAGGCGTCCTACGCGGCGGCGCGGGCTGCCCTCCAGCTCCATGGGGCGATCGGGTACACGCAGGAGCTGGACCTGTCGCTGTGGCTGCGCAAGGCCCGACCGCTGCGGGACGCTTGGGGGACGCCTGCAGCTTGCCGGGCTCGGGTGCTGGCGGGCTGACGCGCTCCCGTGCTGGGGTCGGCCGTGGTTCGGTGCGCCTCGCGGCCTTGACCTTGGGGCGGCTCGTCGTTCGTGGGTGCGGCGTCGTTCTTGGTGCGCACCCCCGTGGTTCGGTGCGCCTCGCGGCCTTGACCTTGGGGCGGCTCGTCGTTCGTGGGTGCGGCGTCGCTCTTGGTGCGCACCCCCGTGGTTCGGTGCGCCTCGCGGCCTTGACCTTGGGGCGGCTCGTCGTTCATGGGTGCGGCGTCGCTCTTGGTGCGCACCCGGTTCGTGGGTGCGGGGCCGCGGCGGGATGTACGTGCTCGCCGTTCTATGGGTTCTGGGCACCAGAGGGTTGCGTCCCGAGCGCTCCCTGGGGTGGCTCCGCGCGCACATCCCGCCACGTCCCCTCCCGTCGGGGGGCGGCTGCCGGCCGGTGGGGCCTTCCTCTCGCGGTGGTTGTCGCGCTCAGTGGAACGTGACTACGGCGGTGCGACCTCTGGCGTGCAGGGCGGCCGTACCAGTGGGGGAGTCCACCAGTGCTGCGTCGTAATGGTTGAGCCTTACGTCGGCGATGTCCGCGCCCTCTTCGTCCAGGGCTACGACCAGGGCCTTGCCGGTGATGGTGAGGCGGCCTCGGACCACTGCTACCGACGGGGGTGCGCCCGCTCCCCTGCGCCACATGACGTTGAAGTTCACCACCGGGCCATCGATGAGGTGGCAGTCGGTCGGGACGTCTCCTCGGAAGTCCTGTGGTGCGTAGCGCTCGTCCACGGTTCTGTGTTCGCCGCCGAGCGTCAGTTCCATGCCGGCGCCCTCGACCACCGTCAGGGTCCGGTCGACTTCGGGGAACGCCGAGAACGGGCCGTCGCCCTCGACGTCCGCGAGGCTCACCCGCCAGCGGAAGGCGCTCATGTCCGCCCCCGGTGGCGCGGCCGCGATCTCCCGCGTGGTCCCGCCGCCGTTCTTCCAGGGCGCAGCCGTCCGTTCCGCCGCGGGCAGCAGCCGTACGCCGTTGTCAGTGATCCCGGGCATTGGGCGGCTCCGATGGTGCTGTCGTGTGGCGGGAGTGCCGAGGCTACGCCACCGGGGTCAGGCCCAGCCTGTCGGCGAGCCGCTGGCGGTGTGCCGACGGGGCGCCGAACAGGTGACGGCCCGAGTGGGCCCGCTTCAGGTGGCGGTGGGCCTCGTGCTCCCAGGTGACGCCTATGCCTCCGTGCAACTGGATCATCTCTCCGGCGATGTGCGTGTACGCCCGCGAGCAGGCGGCTTTTGCCGCTGCCGCCAGGTGGGGTGCGGCGTCGGAGTGCGCGGCCGCCAGTGCCAGCGAGCGTGCCGCCTCCAGTTGGACGTGCAGGTCTGCGATGCGGTGCTTGACCGCCTGGAACGAGCCGATGGGCCGCCCGAACTGCACACGGTCCTTGGCGTACTGGATGGTGTCCGCGAGTGCCCGGGCTGCGGCGCCTGTCTGTTCGGCTGCCAGCGCCGTGCAGGCGAGGTCCCGCACTCGGGACAGGACTCGTTCTCCGTCGGCTGCGATGAGCTTGGCGTCCGGGGTCCTGTCGAAGGTGACTCGGGCTTGGGGGCGCGTCTGGTCCATGGTCGGGAGGGACGTGAACTCGCATTGCCTGGTGGGGACTTGGTAGAGGGCGAGTCCGTCGTCGCCTTGGGCCAGGACCAGCAGGGTGTCCGGGCGTCCCGGGCCCGTCAGGACGTGCTCCTTCACGCCGGTCAGCCGGCCCGCTCGGACCCGGGCGTTCATTGCCTCCGGCTCCCAGCTTCCGTTCTCCGCCCAGGCCAGCGCTCCCACCGCGGTGCCGTCGGCGAGCTCGGGGAGCAGCTCTGCGCAGACCCGCGCGTTGCCGGACGCGAGCAGTGCCTGTGTGGCCAGGACGGTGGAGGCCAGGTACGGGACCGGGCTGAGTGCCCGGCCCAGTTCCTCCATGACCACGTACGCCTCCACCGTGCCGCCGCCGTACCCCCCGTACTCCTCCGGCACCCCGAGCCCCGCCACGCCGACCGCCTCGGTGAGCGGGCTCCACGCGGCCGCACCCTCGTGCCGGGTCAGCACCGCCCGTACGGCGGAGCGCAGTTCGTCCTGTTCCCTGGTGGAATTCATCCCCGGTCTCCTCTTGCCTTGCTGCGCAGCGCGCCTTTCAGGAGCTTGCCGCCCGCGTTGCGCGGCAGCTCGCGGACGGTCACGAAGCGGCGCGGCACCTTGAAGTTGGCCAGGCGCTCGCGCGTCCATGCCGTGAGCTGGTTTGCGTCCACGGGTCCGGATACGACGATGAAGGCGACACCTACCTCGCCCAGCCGGTCGTCCGGGGCACCGACCACGGCCGCGTCGACTATCAGTTCGTGGCCCAGGAGGGTGTTCTCGACCTCGGCCGGGTACGCGTTGAACCCGCCCACGACGTACATGTCCTTGAGCCGGTCCGTGATGGTGAGGAAGCCGCGGTCGTCGAGCGTGCCGATGTCGCCCGTGCGGAGCCAGCCGTCTTGGGGGACTGCCTCATGGGTTGCTGTTTCGTCGTCCAGGTAGCCGCACATCACGTGGTAGCCGCGCACCTGTACCTCGCCCAGTTCGCCGACGGGCAGTTCGTCGCCCAGCGGCGAGGCGATCCGGATCTCGGTGCCGGGCAGCGCGCGGCCCACCGTGTGCGCGACCGTCCGCGCGTCGGCGTCCGTGGGGCAGACGGAGACGACGCCGCCCGACTCGGTGAGTCCG
The DNA here is from genome assembly GCF_053607285.1 of Streptomyces sp. NPDC055140. Classification (NCBI taxonomy): domain Bacteria; kingdom Bacillati; phylum Actinomycetota; class Actinomycetes; order Kitasatosporales; family Streptomycetaceae; genus Streptomyces; species Streptomyces sp. NPDC055140. The sequence goes on from NZ_JBSGTG010000001.1 coordinate 284,020, forward strand.
TACGCCGTGAACACGTCGGGGGCGCCGAGTTCTGTGCGGATCAGCTCGACCAGTTCGGTCGGGATGGCGGCGGCGCCCGTTCCGGCGAGCCGCAGCGCTCCGAGGTCTGCTTCGCTCCGGTGGGGGTGGTGGATCAGACCGTGGAAGACCGTCGGCGGGCCCATCAGACAGGAGACGCGTTCGGCGGCGATGCGCTCCAGGACGCGGTCGGCGTCGTAGACCTCCTCGGGCAGCATCGTGACTCCGCGCAGCAGGCAGGCGATGATGCCCGCCTTGTAGCCGAAGGTGTGGAAGAACGGGTTCAGCAGGAGGTAGCGGTCGCCGGTTCTCAGGGTGACCTGGCGCGACCACTCCTCGTAGAGGCGGACCGTCTGTCCGTGGGTCGTCATCACGCCCTTGGGGCGGCCGGTGGTGCCGGAGGTGTAGAGGATGTCGCTGAGGTCGTCGGGGCCCACGGTGGCGGCGCGGGCCAGACGTTCGGTGTCGGTGACTCCTTCGCCCGCCTTCAGGTACGCCTCCCATGCGAGAGCGTCGTCGTGCGCGTCGCCCCGGAGGACGACTACGGAGCGCAGGGCGCCGAGGTCCTCGCCGCTCGCGCGGAGTGTGTGGACGTAGTCGGTGCCGAGGAAGCCGCGTTCCGTGAAGAGGAGTTCGGCGCCGCTGCGGCGGATGATGTCGGCGGCCTCGGCCGCCTTGTAGCGCGTGTTGACCGGGACGAGGACCGCCCCGGCGCCGACCGCGCCCAGTGCGGCGAGGATCCACTGACGGCTGTTGGCGGCCCAGATCGCCACGCGGGTGCCGGGGCGTATGCCGTGCGCGACGGCGGCGCGCGAGGCCGCGGCGATCTCGTCGCGCAGCCGGCTGAAGCTCCAGCGGACCTCGCCGTCGGCGAGTGCCTCCCGGTCGCCGTACGCGGCGGCGGCGTACTCGGGGAGCTGGGCGAGCGTACGCGGTGGGGTGGTGCTGGTCACGAACCCTCCCTGTGATCAGGGGTACTTGACGTGCGAGCGTGGCCGGTATCCAATCACAGGTGTTTCGGTTAGGCATATACCTAGTAGGCACATTCCTTGGAGGCCTCGCATGCCGATCCCCACCCACCCCGCCACCTCGGCCGAGGACCTGAAGTCCGCCCTCGCCGGTTTCTGTACGGGCGTCGCGGTCATCACCGCACTCGACGGGGACGGCCGGCCCGCGGGCATGGCCGTGCAGTCGTTCTCGTCGGTCTCGCTCGACCCGCCCCTGGTCTGCTTCTGCCCGGCACACACCTCGACGACCTGGCCGCGGATCAGGACGGCGGGCCGGTTCGCCGTCAACGTCCTCGCCGAGGACCAGCGCGAGCTGTGCCGGCGCTTCGCGGTGACGGGCGGCGACAAGTTCGCGGGCACGCCCTGGCGGCCGGGCGGCAACGGCGCACCCCTGCTCGACGGGGCGCTCGCCACGATCGAGTGCGAACTCGCCGACGTGCTCGACGGCGGCGACCACGCCATCGCGCTCGGCCGGGTCACCTCACTGACCACACACCGCGACGCGGGGCCACTGCTCTACTTCCGCCGCACCTACGGGCGCTTGCCGCGCTCCAGCTCCTCGATGTCCGCGAGCATGGCGTCGGCGAGGTCGCGCTCCGACGCGTAGTACCGCTCGGCCCACTTGAGCGTGAGCGTGGGGTACGTCCAGGCCTCGTTGCCCTTCGCGCCCTCCACGTCCTCCTCCGCGCGCACCCGCATCGTCTCGGCGAACTCCCGGTGCCGCGCGAGCACTTCACGCATCTGCTCGCCTTCGAGCAGGTGCCCGAGCCAGAGCCGCAGCATGGGCCCGTGCTTGAGGACGGGCGGGTCGACGGGCGCCTCGCGCGCCCAGGTCCGCACGGCCTCCATGCCTTCGTCGGTGATCCGGTAGACCCGCTTGTCGCGGGTGCCGGTCTCCTGCGCGACCATCCGCGAGGTCGCGTAACCGGCCTTCTCCAGGCGCTTGAGCTCGCTGTAGATCTGACTGAACGACGGACTCCAGTAGAAGAAGCGCAGGGACCAGTCGGACCACTTCTTCAGGTCGTAGCCGGACAGCTCCTCACCGAAGGAGAGCAGTCCGAGCACCGCCCAGCTGGTCGCCGGGAGTGCGGGGCGCTCCGCGCCGGCCACGTCGTCTACCGCCTTCTTCTTCACCACGCCACGCAGTCTACGTAGCCCCTTCCCTCGCCATGTGTATGCCTGCTAGAAGTATTCCTATTAGAAACACATCACTCGGGAGGATCCCCGTGAAGTTCTCCATGATCTTCGAGGCTCAGCTCGCCGACCCGACGCCAGAGAACGAGCGCCAGGTCCTCAAGGACTGCGTCGAACAGGCCGTCTTCGCCGAGGAGATGGGCTTCGACCGCATCTGGGCGGTCGAGCACCACTCCCTCACCCAGTACGCGCACATGAGCGCGTCCGAGATCTTCCTGACCTGGGTCGCGGCCAGGACGTCCCGGATCCGCATCGGGCACGGCGTCGTCACGATGCCCTTCGGCTACCAGCACCCCGTCCGCGTCGCCGAGCGGGCCGCGATGCTCGACTCGCTGACCGGCGGACGCGTCGACATCGGCGCGGGTCGCGGCGCGACGAAGCAGGAGATGCGGATGTACGGGGTCCGCCCCGAGGACACGTATCCGCAGATGGAGGAGGCCCTGCGGATCTTCTCCTCGGCGTGGCGGGAGGAGCAGTTCGAGTGGCACGGTTCGATCGACATCGGGCCCGGCGCGATCCTGCCCCGCCCGGTGCAGGCCCCGCACCCGCCGCTCTTCATGGCCTGCTCCAAGCACGACACGCTCAAGCTAGCGGCCGAACTCGGCATCGGGGCCCTGGTGATGGGCTTCGCCGGCGCCGACGACGTCCGCACGATGCGGAAGGTCTACGACGAGGCCATCGCGACCCGCACCGGCGACCGCTTCGTGTCAACCGAGGTCAACGACCACCTCTCGGCGCTCTGCCCGACGGTCGTCCTCGACGACGCGGACCTCGCGCTGCGCCTCGGCACGCGCGGCCAGCGCTTCTTCGCCGAGTCGATCGCGCACTGGTACGGGAACGCGCCCGCGCCCACTTCCTACGCCGAGTCCGAAGACACCGCCGACCACGTGGCCGCGATGGCCAAGGACCGCGAGGAGCTCGTCGCCAGACTCCACGAGGCGAACATCCCGGCCCGCCCGGTCGACACCGGCACCTACAACGCCGAACACGCCTACGGCTCCGCGGACACCGCGATCTCTTACGTCGAGCAGCTGCGCGAGATCGGCGTGGACGAGGTGATGTGCCTGATCCAGATGGGCACGGTCCCGCAGGAGGCGTGCATGGAGACCATCCGCCAGTGGGGCGAGAAGGTCATCCCGCACTTCCGGGCGCTGGAGGCGAAGTGACGGTCTCACTGGACGGCAAGGTCGTTGTCATCACGGGCGCGGGGCGCGGGCAGGGCGCGGCGGAGGCCGCTCTCGCCGCGGCGGCCGGCGCGCGGGTCGTGGTCACGGACGTGCGGGAGGAGGAGGGCGTCGAGGTCGCCAAGTCGCTCGGCGAGCAAGGGCTGTTCGTGCGGCACGACGTGTCGGACCCGGACAGCTGGGGCGAGGTCGTCGATGCCACGCTCGGCGCCTTCGGACGCATCGACGCGCTGGTCAACAACGCGGCACTGTGGCGCACCGCCCCGGTCGAGCGGGAGACCCTGGAGAACTTCGAGCAGCTGATCCGGGTCAATCTCCTCGGCCCGTTCCTCGGCATCCAGGCCGTGGTGCCCGCGATGAGGGAGGCGGGCGGCGGATCGGTCGTCAACGTCTCGTCGACGGCGGGTCTCATCGGCATCCCGGGGCACGCCGCGTACGGCTCCACGAAGTTCGGCCTTCGCGGCCTGACCCGCTCATCGGCGCTCGACCTGGCGGGGTACGGGATCCGCGTCAACTCGGTGCACCCGGGCGCCATCGACACCCCGATGATCGCCGGGGTCTCCGGCAAGGACTGGTCGCATCTGCCGCTGGGCCGGATGGGCCGCCCCGAGGAGGTCGGTGAGCTGGTCCTGTTCCTGGCGTCGGACGCCTCCTCGTACATCACCGGGACGGAGTTCACGGTGGACGGAGGGTCGACGGCAGGATGACGACGCACGACCCCCTCACCCCGCAGGCGCGCACCCTGTGCGACGCCATGTCGGCCACGTTCCCCGACCCGGCCGACGGCCCCCTCGACGCGGCCGCCCTGCGATCCGCCGCGCGGGCGGGGCTCGGGAAACCGGCCGTGCCGATGCGGTCGGTGACCGAGCGCCGGGTGTCCGCGCCGGATCTCGACGCCCCCGTGCCCGTACGGATCTACGAACCCGGGTCCGACGGCCCGCGCCCGCTCGTGGTGTTCCTGCACGGCGGCGGGTGGGTGCTCTGCGACCTCGACACGCACGACGGCCTCTGCCGTCAACTCGCCGCTCTGTCCGGCGCGTTGGTCGTATCCGTCGATTACCGGCGCGCCCCCGAGCACCCGTTCCCGGCCGCCTCCCACGACGCTTACGCCGTGGCGCGGTGGGCCGCCGCGCACGCGCGGGAACTGGGGTGCGACCCGGACCGGCTGTTCGTCGCCGGGGACTCCAGCGGCGGGAACCTGGCCGCCGCCGTCGCGCAGCGGGCCCATGCCGATCCCGAAGGGCCGGCGGTCGCGGGCCAGTTGCTGCTGTACCCGGTGCTCGACCACCGGCTCGGCGGCGAGTCCCCGGTGGCGTTCGAGCGGGGGTTCTTCCACACGACGGCTCATATGCGCTGGTACTGGGAGCAGTACCTCGGCGCCGGCGGCGATCGCGTCGCCGCCTCGCCCGGGCTCGCACCCGACCTCGACGGGTTGCCGCCCGCCCTCGTGCTCCTCGCGGACTGCGACCCGTTGCGTGACGAGGGGCTCTCCTACGCGCGGCGGCTCGCGCGGGCCGGGGTGCGGGCGGAGGTGGCGCTGTATCCGGGGGTGTTCCACGGGTTCCTGGGCGCGGCCGGGTTCCTGCCCGAGGCGGACGCGGCGCTCGCGCGGGCCGCCACCTGGCTGACCCGTACCCCGGGCACCGGCACCTGACGGCGTTCGCTATTTTGTTCGCCGCCGTCCCCACCGGCTCTGTCCCCCTCCCCGAACCTCAGAGGAGCCGGCCGTGGAAGCCGAGTCCCAGCCCGCCACGACCCCCGCGGTCACCACCTGCTACCGCCACCCCAAGGTGGAGACCTACGTCGGCTGCACCCGCTGCGAGCGGCCCATCTGCCCCGACTGCATGCGGTCGGCTGCCGTCGGCCACCACTGCCCCGACTGCGTGAAGGAGGGCGTCCGCTCGGTCCGCCAGGCCCGCACTGTCTTCGGCGGACGGGTGTCGGCCGTCCCGCTCGTCACGTACGTCCTGATGGGCCTGAACATCGTGGCCTACCTCGCCGAGCTGGTGCGCCCGGCCGTCGTGGACCGGTTCGGGATGCTGGGCGCGGGGCTCGTCGGCCCTGACGGCGGGCATTACGTGTACCAGGACGGGTTCCCGGCCGACTTCCACGCGGAGGGGGTGGTGGCGGGCGAGTGGTACCGGATGATCACCGGCGCGTTCCTCCACATGCCGGCCACCGAGGGCGTCTTCGGGATCCTGCACATCCTGTTCAACATGTACTCGCTGTGGAACCTCGGCCGCGTCGTCGAGACGCAGCTGGGCCGCGTCCGCTACCTCGTCGTCTATCTCCTGTCCGCGTTCGGCAGCTCCGTGCTCGTCTACCTGATCGCCCCGGGCACCCTCACGGTCGGCGCGTCGGGCGCGATCTTCGGGCTCGGCGCGGCGTACTACGTGATGGCGCGGCGCCTGGGCGCGGACATGAGCGGCGTCAACCGGTTCATGGCGTACTTCCTGCTGTGGATGCTGATCTCGGCCGGATTCGCCTCCTGGCAGGGCCACTTGGGCGGCCTGCTCACGGGGGGCGCGGCGACCCTCGCCCTCGCGTACGCGCCCCGCGCCCGCCGCACCCTGGTACAGGGCTCGGCGTCCGCGGGGCTGTTCGTACTCCTTATCGCGCTGACGTTCCTCAAGCAGCCTTAGATGAGAAGAGGGGCTGTTACTTCGCCTGCCCCTGCCCCTGCCCCTGCCCCTGGAACGCCGGGAGTTCGAGGATCCGCTGCTTGCCGGCGTCGTCCATCAGCTCCACCAGAGGCAGGACCAGTTCCCACAGGTCCTGTTTGTCCACCTCGCGGGCCAGCGCGTCGAGTTCGGGCGCGGGCAGCGCTCCGGCCGCCGCGGCGACCTCCCGGCGGGACTCGTCCGGCAGGACCTCCACCAGCGGCAGGAACTCCGCCCACAGCCCCGTCGCCACCACAGCCCGTACGACACCCTCAAGGACCCCGTCGGCCCGTAGCGACGGCAGCGCCGCGACCGCCCGGCACTCGTCCGTACCGAGAAGCGCCACCAGCGGAAGCAGGGACTCCCACAGGTCCTCGTCGGCGACCGTGCTCACCAGCGAGTCGAGCCGGTCGGCGGGCTGCGCCGCCGTGAGCGAGGCGATCCGGCTGCGCTGTTCCCCGGTGACCATCCCGGCCACGGCCAGCGCCTGAGGCCACAGCCCCTCGGTCGCGGCGGACGCGATGACCTGCGCCAGCCGCTCCTCCCCCATCAACTCGACGATGCGGCCGGTGCGTTCGGGCCGGTCGATGACGAAGCCCGTGCGCAGCACGGCCGCGTCGTCGACCTGCGGCAGGATCCGGGTCAGCGCCGAGTCCCGCAGATGGCCGACGAAGCGGCCCATCGTCAGATGGTCGCCGCGCTCGGCGAGCGCCACCGCGATACGGACGACGAGATTCTCGTCGAGCCGGTCCACGATGCCGGGGATACGGCGCGGGTCGAGGTGCGCGCACGACTCGGCAGTGAACGGTACGGGCAGCTTCTCGATGATGTCGGCGGCACGCCGGGGGTCAAGGCGCCCGGCGACCTCGGCGGCCAGGCGCGGCCCGAGCGCCTTCTGCGAGATCACGGCGGCGACCCCGGCGGGCACCAGCTTGGTGGCCGCGGCGATCCGGTCCAGCATGTCGGGCATCCGGTCGAACAGCGTGGCGACCGTCTGCTCGTGGAAGCGGCGCACGTCGTCCGGCGGCAGCTCCCGCAGGAAGTCGAGGCTCTCGGGCTCGGCGTCGAGCAGTCTCGCGATCTTGAGGACCTCGGCCCGGCCCCGCAGCTTGTCCGTGACAGCCATGTGCACGTCTCCTGACGAGAGGTCCTAGCGGAAGAGGATGCGCCGGACGGGTCCGCGGGCGAGGGCGGGAACCAGCTTCAGCGCCTCCTCGGCGGCGTCCCCGAGTCCGGCGGCGCGACGCTCGCGCTCCCCGCGCAGAGAGGTGGCGAGGAGCAGGGTCTGAGCTTCGGTCAACTCAGCGAATGATTGCGGGGGTTGGGCCCCCAGTTCGGTACTCAGCTGTGCCCGTGCTTCGCTGCTCACAGCGACCTCCCGGTCAGCGCGCGGCCTGGGCGTGGCCCGCGCTCGGCTCACACCTGGTTCGCGATCGGTTCGCGATCGACTCGCTCTCGGCTCGTCCCGAGACTGGTGCCGAGACTGGTGCCGGATTGACTTTTGGTCAATAGCAGCGAACATCGGAGCCGGTGCGCCCGCCACGTAATCTGAGCGGCATGAAACGCGCAGGCTGCATACTCCTGGCCGTGGCTCCGGTCGCCACGGTCGCGGTGTTCCTCTTCACGCCGGGGCACGACGACGGCAAGGGCGGCTCGCACGGCTCGTCCACGTCGCGCCAGGACGCCGCGGCCGCCAAGGCAGCCGCGGAGAAGAAGGCCGACGACGACGCCATCGCCGACCTGCCGCCCGGCCTCGCCGCGCCCGCGAAGAAGGACCTCGCCCAGCAGATCGTGGCCAGCGCGGAGAACTCGACGCTCGACTGGCGCGGCCAGTACGGCTACATCGAGGACATCGACGACGGACAGGGCTACACGGCCGGGATCATCGGCTTCTGCACCGGCACGCACGACCTGCTCACCCTCGTCGAGCGGTACACGAAGGCCCACCCGGGCAACGGCCTCGCCCGCTATCTGCCCGCCCTGCGCAAGGTCGACGGCACGGACTCCCACGAGGGCCTCGACCCCGGCTTCCCCGCGGCGTGGAAGAAGGAGGCGTCCGACCCCGCCTTCCGCGCCGCCCAGAACTCCGAGCGCGACCGCGTCTACTTCGACCCTGCCGTCCGCCTCGCCAAGCTCGACGGCCTGGGCACACTCGGCCAGTTCATCTACTACGACGCGATGGTCCTGCACGGCCCCGGCACGAGCCCGAGCGGCTTCTACGGCCTGCGCGAGAAGGCCATGCGGGAGGCGGACACCCCGGCGCAGGGCGGCAAGGAGAAGGCGTACCTCGACATCTTCCTCGACGTGCGCCGCGCGGCGATGAAGGCGAGGAAGCCGGACCGCGACACCACCCGCATCGACACGGCCCAGCGCCAGTTCCTCTACGACGGCAACCTGACCCTGAAGACACCGCTGGTGTGGAAGGTGTACGGGGAGACGTACCGGGTGCCGTAACCGCCGAAGCGGTGGGACCCCGGCGCAGACGCACATGATGCCCACCCAAGCCCCAGTTCCACACGCCATAGGCGGATGAGCACCACGAGGACGACTACCGCGAAATGGCCGACGCCATGCGGGAGTTCGCGGAGACGTTCGAGGGCCACGGCGGCGACGCGCACAAGGCGTTCAGCCGGATGCTGCGGTCGGGCACGCCGACGGGGAAGATCACGTCGCCTGGTCGGCGCGGCCACGGAACGGCGTTCAACGAGGCCCGCGGCCATCCCCTCGCCGACCGCCCCGGGGGTACGCACCGCGATCCCGGCTGGAAGCCCTGCGCGGATCCCTAGCGGATAGGGTCCCCTCCGCCCTCGCCGACCGTGACCGACACCCGATGCCCGGGAGCCCTGCCCCATGCCGCGCACCACCCCGCCCCGCCCCGTCGACGTCGAAGCGCTCTTCCCCGAGCTGGGTGCGCTGCGCCGCTCGGCGACCCGGCTGCATCCACGGCCCGGCACCCCCACGGTGCACGACAGCTCGGTCGGCGGTCCGATGCTGTGGCCCGCAGGCGAGCCGTGGCCGGTCTGCACGATCGCGCACAGGCGGTCCAGCGGCTACCGCTACGCCGATGTCCTGTGCAGGCGGGAGATCCTGGACCGGGCCTGGCGGCGCGATCCGCGGTCCGGCCCGAACACCGAGGACCGCGCCGAACTCGCCGGTTTCAAGCGCGGCCGGCACGCCCCGGACCTGACCGACAGCGACCCGATCCCGCTGCTCGCCGTCGCCCAGCTCCACCGCCGTGACGTCCCCGGACTGCCGTTCCCCGAAGAGGGCGATCTGCTCCAGGTGTTCTGGTGCGGCTACGAGCGGCACGGCGAGACCCGCCACGAGCCGCACGTCCACCTCCGCCGACGTCATGCCGCGGACGTCACCGAACCGCTCTCCGAGCAGCCGGTGCCCGAGGTCGTGGGCCGCGAGGAGCTCGTCCCGAGTGCGTGCGTCCTGCACCCCGAAGTGGTCACCGAGTACCCGTGGTTCGAGGAGCTCGGACCCGGGCTGCAGGAGCGTATCGAGCGCTGGGCCGCGCCCGACGGCGAGGAGGAGGACGAGGACGAGGTCTACGTGTCGGACCTGTCGACGGCCCCCGGCTGGAAGGTCGGCGGTCACATCGCCTGGAACCTCACGGGGCCGACCCGTCTGAACTGCGCCGCCTGCGACGCGGACCTCTTCCCGCTCCTGACCGCGGCCGCCACCGAGTGGGATCCCAGCACGACCAGCTGGATCCCGTACGAGGACCGGCAGGACAGTGGTGCCGGGGGCGCCAACACCCCGACCCGCGTCTCCCCCGGCCGCGGCCGCCTGACCATCGCCGTGTGCCCCCGCGACCCGCACCATCCGCTCCGGCTCGTCACGCAGTGAGTGACCGCGGCGCGGCGGAGGGCCGACGCACCGCGACGCCCGCCCAGGCGTCCGGTCGGGGACAGTTCGGGCGAGCGTCGCGCTCAGTTCCGTACGCCGTTGTACGGGACGTCTTTTGAGGGGCCCTCAGACCGCCGTCGCGTCGGTCAGACGGTCAGGGAGCGGTCCGTCGGGCGGATCGGGGCCGGCAGTTCGCTGGCTCCGGTCAGGAACCGGTCGACCCCGCGGGCGGCCGAGCGGCCCTCCGCGATGGCCCACACGATGAGCGACTGGCCGCGGCCCGCGTCACCGGCGACGAAGACGCCGGGGACGTTGGTCTGGAACTCGTCGTCGCGCGCCACGTTGCCGCGCGCGTCGAGGTCCAGGGCGAACTGGGAGACGAGGCCGTTGTCCTGGTCCGTGCCCGTGAAGCCCATCGCGAGCGTGACCAGCTGGGCGGGGATCCTGCGCTCCGTGCCCGGCTTCTGCGTCAGCTTGCCGTCGATGAACTCCACCTCGCCGAGGTGCAGGTACTGGACGTTGCCGTCCTCGTCGCCCTCGAAGTGGGTGGTCGACACGGAGTAGACCCGCTCGCCGCCCTCCTCGTGCGCGGACGTCACCTTGTAGAGCATGGGGAACGTCGGCCAGGGCTGGCCCGCGTTCCGGTCCTCGCCCGGACGCGGCATGATCTCCAGCTGCGTGACCGAGGCCGCGCCCTGGCGGTGGGCGGTGCCCACGCAGTCAGCGCCGGTGTCGCCGCCGCCGATGACGACGACGTGCTTGCCCTCGGCGGAGACGGGCGTGGTGACGTAGTCGCCCTCCTGGACCTTGTTGGCCAGGGGCAGGTACTCCATCGCCTGGTAGACGCCCTTGAGTTCACGTCCCGGGACCGGCAGGTCGCGGGCGGTCGTGGCACCGGCGGCGATGACCACGGCGTCATAGCGCTTGCGCAGCTTCGCGGCGTCTATGTCGCGGCCGATCTCCACGCCCGTACGGAACTTGGTGCCCTCCGCGCGCATCTGCTCGATGCGGCGGTTGATGTGGCGCTTCTCCATCTTGAACTCGGGGATGCCGTAGCGGAGCAGGCCGCCGATGCGGTCGGCGCGCTCGTAGACGGCGACCGTGTGGCCGGCCCGCGTCAGCTGCTGGGCGGCGGCGAGTCCCGCCGGGCCCGAGCCGATGACGGCGACGGTCTTGCCGGAGAGGCGCTCCGGGGCCTGGGGCGCGACGTCGCCGCGGTCCCACGCCTGGTCGATGATCGAGACCTCGACGTTCTTGATGGTGACGGCCGGCTGGTTGATGCCGAGCACGCACGCCGACTCACAGGGCGCCGGGCAGAGGCGGCCGGTGAACTCCGGGAAGTTGTTGGTGGCGTGCAGCCGCTCCTGCGCCGCCGACCAGTCCTCGCGGTACGCGTAGTCGTTCCACTCGGGGATCAGGTTCCCGAGCGGGCAGCCGTTGTGGCAGAACGGGATGCCGCAGTCCATGCAGCGGCCGGCCTGCTTGCTGATGATGGGGAGCAGGGAGCCGGGAACGTAGACCTCGTTCCAGTCCCGCACGCGCTCGCCGACCGGACGGGTCTTGGCGACCTCGCGGCCATGGTTGAGAAAGCCCTTGGGATCAGCCATTGGTCGCCGCCTCCATCATCTTCTCGGTGGTCTCGGACTCGGAGAGTCCGGCTCGCTCGGCGGCGTCCTTGGCGGCGAGCACTGCCTTGTACGTGCTGGGGATGATCTTGCTGAAGCGGCCCACCGCCACCGTCCACTCCGCGAGGAGCTTCTCGGCGACCGTCGAGCCGGTCTCCTCCGCGTGGCGGCGCACGACGTCGTGCAGCCACTGCTTGTCGGTGTCGTCCAGGGCCTCGACTGCCGTCTGGGACGAGGCGTTCACGTTGTCGAGGTCAAGGTCGACGACGTACGCGATGCCGCCGGACATGCCGGCCGCGAAGTTGCGTCCGGTCTCGCCGAGGACGACCGCGCGGCCACCGGTCATGTACTCACAGCCGTGGTCGCCCACGCCTTCCGAGACGACCGTCGCGCCCGAGTTGCGGACGCAGAAGCGCTCGCCGGTGCGGCCGCGCAGGAACAGCTCGCCGCCCGTGGCGCCGTACGCGATCGTGTTGCCCGCGATCGTCGAGTACTCGGCGAGGTGGTCGGCGCCGCGGTCCGGGCGGACCACGATGCGTCCGCCGGACAGGCCCTTGCCGACGTAGTCGTTGGCGTCGCCCTCCAGACGGAGCGTGACACCGCGCGGCACGAACGCGCCGAACGACTGGCCCGCGGAGCCGGTGAAGGTGATGTCGATGGTGTCGTCGGGCAGGCCCGCGCCACCGAACTTCTTCGTCACCTCGTGGCCGAGCATGGTGCCGACCGTGCGGTTGATGTTGCGGATCGCGACCTGGGCGCGGACCGGCTGGGCGTCGGCCTGCGCGTTCGCGGCGAGCGCGTCGGCGGCCAGCTTGATCAGCTCGTTGTCCAGGGCCTTCTCCAGGCCGTGGTCCTGAGTGATCACCTGGTGGCGCACGGCGCCCTCGGGCAGCTCGGGGACGTAGAAGAGGGGCTCGAGGTTGAGGCCCTGGGCCTTCCAGTGGTCCACGGCCCGCTCGGTGTCGAGGAGTTCGGCGTGGCCGACGGCCTCCTCGATGGTGCGGAAGCCGAGCTCGGCGAGGATCTCGCGGACCTCTTCGGCGATGAACTCGAAGAAGTTCACGACGAATTCGGCCTTGCCGGAGAACCGCTCGCGCAGGACGGGGTTCTGCGTGGCGATGCCGACCGGGCAGGTGTCCAGGTGGCAGACGCGCATCATGACGCAGCCGGAGACGACGAGCGGCGCGGTCGCGAAACCGAACTCCTCGGCGCCGAGCAGCGCGGCGATGACGACGTCGCGGCCGGTCTTGAGCTGGCCGTCGGTCTGGACGACGATGCGGTCGCGCAGGCCGTTGAGCAGCAGGGTCTGCTGGGTCTCGGCGAGACCGAGCTCCCAGGGACCGCCGGCGTGCTTGAGGGAGGTCAGCGGCGAGGCGCCGGTACCGCCGTCGTGGCCGGAGATGAGCACCACGTCGGCGTGCGCCTTGGAGACACCCGCGGCGACCGTGCCGACGCCGACCTCGGAGACCAGCTTCACGTGAATCCGCGCCTGCGGGTTCGCGTTCTTCAGGTCGTGGATCAGCTGGGCCAGGTCCTCGATGGAGTAGATGTCGTGGTGCGGCGGCGGCGAGATGAGCCCGACGCCCGGCGTCGAGTGACGCGTCTTGGCGACCCAGGGGTAGACCTTGTGGCCGGGCAGCTGGCCGCCCTCGCCGGGCTTGGCGCCCTGCGCCATCTTGATCTGGATGTCGTCCGCGTTGACCAGGTACTCGCTCGTGACACCGAAGCGGCCGGAGGCGACCTGCTTGATGCTGGAGCGGCGCGCCGGGTCGTACAGCCGGTCCGCGTCCTCGCCGCCCTCACCGGTGTTGGACTTGGCGCCCAGCTGGTTCATGGCGATGGCGAGGGTCTCGTGCGCCTCCTTGGAGATGGAGCCGTACGACATGGCGCCCGTGGAGAACCGCTTGACGATCTCGCTGACCGACTCGACCTCGTCGATGGAGATCGCCTCGCGGCCGCTCCTGAAGCCGAAGAGGCCACGCAGCGTCATCAGACGCTCCGACTGCTCGTTCACGCGGCCCGTGTACTTCTTGAAGATGTCGTAGCGGCGGTTGCGCGTGGCGTGCTGGAGGCGGAAGACCGTCTCCGGGTCGAACAGGTGCGGCTCGCCCTCGCGGCGCCACTGGTACTCGCCGCCGATGTCGAGGGCGCGGTGCGCGGGCGCGATACCGCTCGCCGGGTACGCCTTGGCGTGGCGGGCGGCGACCTCCTGGGCGATGACGTCGAGACCGGCGCCGCCGATCTTCGTCGCCGTGCCGTTGAAGTACTTCTCGACGAAGGCCTCGTCGAGGCCGACGGCCTCGAAGACCTGGGCGCCTCGGTAAGAGGCGACGGTCGAGATGCCCATCTTGGACATGACCTTGAGGACGCCCTTGCCGAGCGCGTAGATCAGGTTGCGGATGGCCTGCTCGGCCTCGACGCCGGGCAGGAACGTGCCGGCGCGGACCAGGTCCTCGACGGACTCCATCGCCAGGTACGGGTTGACGGCCGCGGCGCCGAAGCCGATGAGGAGGGCCACATGGTGGACCTCGCGCACATCGCCCGCCTCGACGAGCAGGCCCACCTCGGTGCGCTGCTTCGTACGGATGAGGTGGTGGTGGACGGCCGCGGTGAGCAGCAGCGACGGGATCGGCGCGTGCTCGGCGTCGGAGTGCCGGTCGGAGAGCACGATCAGGCGGGCGCCGGCCTCTATGGCGGCGTCGGCCTCGGCGCAGATGTCCTCGATGCGGGCGGCGAGCGCGTCGCCGCCGCCGGAGACCCGGTACAGGCCGGACAGGGTCGCGGCCTTCATGCCGGGCATGTCGCCGTCGGCGTTGATGTGGATGAGCTTGGCCAGCTCGTCGTTGTCGATCACCGGGAAGGGCAGGGTGACCGAACGGCAGGAGGCCGCGCTCGGCTCGAGCAGGTTGCCCTGCGGGCCGAGGGTGGAGCGCAGCGAGGTGACGAGCTCCTCGCGGATGGCGTCCAGCGGCGGGTTCGTGACCTGCGCGAACAGCTGGGTGAAGTAGTCGAAGATGAGCCGCGGGCGGGCGGAGAGCGCCGCGATCGGCGAGTCCGTGCCCATGGAGCCGAGCGGCTCGCCGCCGGTCTTGGCCATCGGCGTGAGGATGACGCGCAGCTCTTCCTCGGTGTAGCCGAAGGTCTGCTGGCGGCGGGTGACCGAGGCGTGGGTGTGGACGATGTGCTCGCGCTCGGGGAGGTCCTCGAGCTCGATCTCACCGGCCTCGAGCCACTCGGCGTACGGCTTGTCGGCGGCCAGGCCGGCCTTGATCTCGTCGTCCTCGATGATGCGGTGCTCGACGGTGTCGACGAGGAACATCTTGCCGGGCTGGAGGCGGCCCTTGCGGACGACCTTCGCGGGGTCGATGTCGAGGACGCCGACCTCGGAGCCGAGGACGACGAGGCCCTCGTCGGTGACCCAGTAACGGCCGGGGCGCAGACCGTTGCGGTCGAGAACGGCACCCACCTGCGTACCGTCGGTGAAGGTCACGCACGCCGGGCCGTCCCAGGGCTCCATCATCGCGGAGTGGAACTGGTAGAAGGCGCGGCGGTCGGCCGCCATGGAGGCGTGGTTCTCCCAGGCCTCCGGGATCATCATCAGGACGCTGTGCGGCAGGGAGCGGCCGCCGAGGTGCAGCAGTTCGAGCACCTCGTCGAAGGACGCCGAGTCCGAGGCGTCGGGGGTACAGACGGGGAAGATCCGCGACAGGTCCTCGGCGCCGAACAGGTCGGAGGCGAGCTGCGACTCGCGCGCCTTCATCCAGTTCCGGTTGCCCTTGACCGTGTTGATCTCACCGTTGTGCGCGACGAAGCGGTACGGGTGCGCGAGCGGCCAGCTCGGGAAGGTGTTCGTGGAGAACCGCGAGTGGACGAGCGCGATCGCGGATGCGAATCGGCGGTCCGACAGGTCGGGGAAGAAGGGCTCGAGCTGGCCGGTGGTCAGCATGCCCTTGTAGACGATGGTGCGGGCGGAGAGCGACGGGAAGTACACGCCGGCCTCACGCTCGGCACGCTTGCGCAGGACGAAGGCCTTGCGGTCGAGCGCGATGTCCTTCGCGGTGCCGTCGGCGTCCGAGACGAAGATCTGGCGGAAGGCCGGCATCGTCGAGCGGGCGGTGGCGCCGAGGAGCTGCGGGGCGACCGGCACCTCGCGCCAGCCGAGGACGGTGAGGCCCTCCGCGGCGGCGATCGTCTCGATCTGTGAGACGGCGGCGGCGTTGTCGGCCTCGTCGACGGGCAGGAAGGCGATGCCGACCGCGTACGCGCCGGCGTCGGGCAGATCGAAGGAGACCGCGGCACGCAGGAAGGCGTCCGGGACCTGGGACAGGATGCCCGCTCCGTCACCCGAGTCGGGCTCGGAACCGGTGGCACCTCGGTGCTCCAGGTTGCGCAGAACCGTGAGCGCCTGTTCGACCAGCGCGTGGCTCGCCTCGCCGGTGAGGGTGGCCACGAAGCCGACGCCACAGGCGTCGTGCTCGTTGCGGGGGTCGTACATGCCCTGGGCGGCAGGGCGAGCATCCATGTACGGCTGGTTCATGGAGTGCTGGGACGGCTGGCGCGGCGTGCGCATCGGCTCTCCCGTCGTCGTTTTTCGTGGCATATGACATCTGCCGAGGGACGACGTTGGCCCTCTGCTGGGGGTGCAAATTTCATGCAGGTTACATAATGGAACGGTTCTCGGGAACCGGATACTGCGTTCCAGTATGCGGACACCGCGGTGGCGGTGGCGGTGCCGCTCCCGATGGCGGAACGGCGGCGGAATAAGGGACCTTCACGGGCAGATCGATGTCCGCGGGTCCATGAGCGAGGCGGGCGTCATTGCCCGCAGCGCTTACGGCTCATGCCCCGCCGTTAAGCAATCGAAACCGCCGGGTAACGGCTACTTATACAGAGACCTGTATAGCCATCACTGGGGCGTCATCCTACGGCCGTACCGAACAGGCTGCCCAGGAGATACGTCACACCCGCCGCGGCACCACCGAGAGCCAGCTGGCGCACCCCGCTGAACCACCAGGACCGCGCCGTCACCTTGGCCACGATCGCCCCACAGGCGAAGAGGCCGACGAGTGCGAGCAGGACCGCGGGCCACAGGGCGCTCGCACCCAGCAGATAGGGCAGCAGCGGAAGCAGGGCGCCGAGCGCGAAGGAACCGAAGGAGGAGACGGCGGCGACGGTCGGCGACGGCAGGTCACCGGGGTCGATGCCCAGCTCCTCGCGCGCATGGATCTCGAGAGCCTGCTCGGGGTCCTTCGACAACTGGCGCGCGACTTCCCGTGCGAGGTCGGGCTCCACACCACGCGAGATGTAGAGGTCGGCGAGCTCCCGCTCCTCGTCCGCGGGGTGCTTCCTCAACTCCCGCCGTTCGACGTCGAGTTCGGCCTCGACCAGCTCGCGCTGGGAGGCGACGGAGGTGTACTCGCCGGCGGCCATGGAGAAGGCGCCGGCGGCAAGGCCGGAGAGCCCGGTGATGATGATCGTCTGCTGCGACACGGCGCCGCCCGCGACACCGGTCATCAGGGCCAGGTTCGAGACGAGTCCGTCCATCGCGCCGAACACCGCGGGGCGCAGCCAGCCGCCGTTGACGTCGCGGTGCGTGTGGTTGTCGCGGTGCGCGTCGTGCAGCGTCGCTTCGGTCTCGATGATGGCCATTTCGCCCAGTGCTCCTCTCGTACGGAGCCGATGCCGCGCAGCGTTCCCGCGGGACCGGACTCCCCCCTCAACATCGTCGAAAGTACGCACGGATTCGAGCCCCCGCCAGCAAGGAAGGCCGTACTTACCTGGGCTTTCGACCGCTTTGCCCACCCGCCCGAACGGCCCTCACCGTCACCCGAGAGATGGATCACATGATCTGAGCGTTGACGGACGGGGGAAACATCGCCGCAACACCTGTAAACGTTTCCAACTGCGGTGAGGAGCGACCCCATGTCTCCGGTGCCGGGCGGCGGCCAGCCGACGATCGTGTCGATCGCACGGCGGGCCGGGGTCTCCATCGCGTCGGTCTCCCGTGTCCTCAACGGCCTGGGCGCACGACGGGAGACCGTCGAGCGGGTGGAGCGCGCCGCGTCGGACCTCGGCTACGTACCCAACGCCGTGGCCCGCTCCCTCAAGGACGGCAGGACCCGGCAGCTCACCTTCGCGCTGCCCGACATCGGCAACCCGGCCTACGTGGCGATGGTCCGCGCCGTCCAGGGCGTCACCAAAACGGCGGGCTACCGCCTGCTCCTGCACTCCACGGACGCGGTCGTCGACGACGAACTCGCCGTCCTGCGCAGCCTCGGTGACCGCACCAGCGACGGCCTGATCATCTGCCCCATCCGCATCACCGACGACCACATCGACGCGCTGACCTGCGCGGCGGGCCCCGTCGTGGTCATGGGGTCCCTGCCGTCCGGGGTGCCCGTGGACAGTGTCCGCGCCGACTCGGTGACGGGCGCGGCCCTCGCCGTACGCCATCTGCACGACACCGGCTGCCGCCGCATCGCGTTCATCAACGGCCCCTCCGACACGGTCCCCGGCCGCAACCGGGAGGAGGGCTACCGCGCGGCTCTCGCCGAGTGCGGACTCGTGTACGACGACGCGCTGGTCGTCGAGACCGGCTTCGGTATCGAGGCGGGCGCCCGGGCCGCCGGAGAACTGCTCGGCCGGCGACCCGACGCCGTGTTCTGCGCCAACGACCAGCTGGCGCTCGGCGCGGCCCGCGCACTGCACTCGCGGGGCCTGCGCATACCGCAGGACGTAGCGGTCGCGGGGATGGACGACAGCGTGCTCGCCCAGTCCGTGTGGCCCCCGCTGACCAGCGTCGACCTGGGCTCGGCAGAACGCGGGCGGCGCGCGGCCGAACTCCTGGTGGAACGCCTGGACGGCACGGCCCCGATGTCCCGCGGCACCACGGCCACGGCCCCACCGCGCCTGGTGGTCCGCGCATCCACAGCACCGCCGACCGAGAACACGAGGACCACATGAGTGCCCACCGCACCTCGCAGAGTCCGAACACGCCATGAGCGTCAGCCTCGACCCCGACCCGTCGCAGGACGCGGAAGGTCCCCGAAGGCTCGGCACGGTCCCGCACCGCCAGCCGCCGGCCGCGATCTCCCTGCGGGACCGCGCCCGGGGAGCCCTGCTCGGCCTCGCGGTGGGCGACGCACTCGGCGCGCCCGCCGAGAACATGAAGCCGTCGCAGATCCGCGAACGATGGGGCCGTATCGAGGGCTTCGTCTCGCCGGACCCGGCGGGCACGGACGACACCGAGTACGCGATCTTCTCGGGCCTGCTGCTCGCGGACCACGGTTCGGCGCTCACCGTGGGACATGTCGAGGCGGCCTGGCACACATGGATCGCCGACCGCGACGAGGGCCCGTTCCGGGGCGCGGGCTTCAGCGAGAGAGGAACCCTGGAGAACCTTCGCCGGGGCCTTGCGGCACCCATCTCGGCGCAGCACCGCCACGCGTGGAGCGACGGACTCGCCATGCGGGCGGCCCCGTTCGGGGTGTACGCGGCGGGCCGCCCGGCGGAGGCGGCACGCCTCGCAGCGGTGGACGGCTCGGTGTCGCACGACGGGGAGGGCATCCTCGGAGGCCGGGCGGTGGCGGCCGGGGTCGCGGCGGCGATGGTGAGCCACAACCCGGACACGGTGGTCCAGGCAGCCTTGTCCGCGATCCCCGAGGACTCCTGGACGGCGCGCTCGCTGCACCGCGCGGTGGCGGCGGCCCGCAGGGCCCGCCGTGACCCCGACGGCACCCAGCTCTCCATGGAACGAGAGGTACGCCGGGCGGTGGTGATCGGCGGCTACCCCTGGCCGGACCTCGCCCCCGAGGCGGTGGGCCTGGCCTTCGGCGCGTTCGCCGCGGCCCGGGGCGAGTTCAGGGAGTCGGTCCTGATGGCGGTGAACATGGGCCGCGACGCGGACACGACGGCCGCGGTGGCAGGCGCCCTGGCCGGCGCGCTACGCGGCGAACGCACGATCCCCGCCGACTGGGCGAAGACGATCGGCCCGGTCCGGGGCAGCTGCCTACCTTCAATGACGGGCCGTCACATCCTGGACATCGCCAACACCTTGACCCCCAAGCCCTCACCCCCAGCGGGAGCCACAACGTGACGCCCCACCACCCCGCACCCACCCACGTACACGGGCTTGGGCCCCCGCACCCACCCACATACACGGGCTTGGGCCCCCGCACCCACCCACATACACGGGCTTGGGCCCCCGCCCCCACCCACGTACACCGGATGAGAGCCCCGGCACCCACCCACACAGAGGGTCCGACGGACCCCGGCCCCAACGCACCGGCACCCGCGACCGAACGGAAGGGGCCGGGCCGGTATGTCCGCCCGGAGCGGCACCCACAACTGACGCGCACGAAAACCGACGCCGAACCATCCAAGCGAGGACGGACATACCGGACCGGCCCCGCACCCGCCACGGGCGCGAGCCACAAGCCGAGAACAGGCCCGCGCCCGACAGCCCACCCCGGAGAGGCCCGCACGACATGACGCCCCCCACGGTCACACCCGAAACGAAACCCCGCGCCACAGCAGCCCGCACAACCCCCCGCCGGATCGAGGGCCTACTACTGGGCATCGCCGCAGGCGACGCCGCAGGCTGGCCCTCGGGCCGACACCGCGCAGCCCGCCTCCCCGAATGGACCCGCCGCCTGACCCGAGAACTGGACACGTTCGCGGAGCAGAACGCGACCACGACGCTCCCCGTACCGATCGCGCTCAACCAGCCCCCGGAACCCCTGCGTCTGGGCCCGTCGGACGATGCGGAATGGGCGGCGTTCACGGCAGCCTCGATCCTGAACGCCACCAAGGCGAGAGCCCGGAGCGCGAACCTCCCCCCGGACGAACACGTACGCACGGCACTCACCCTCGCCTGGAACACCCTCGCCGCCGAGGTGGCCGAGGCAACGGCCCGAGCGGACGAGATCGAATCGGCGCGCATGCCGATGCGGGCACGCATCTCTGTAAGAGCGGGCCTGGGCAACCTGGCGGCGGGCCTGAGCCCCCCGGCCACAGGACACGACAACCCGCACTACTTCGACGACGCGGCCTGCGTACGCGCGGCCGTACTGGCCGTGGTCCACCCGGGTGCCCCCGAACTCGCTGCGGAACTGGCGGAGTTCGACGCCCGGTACACCCAGGACGGCGACGGGGTGTACGGCGCCAGAGCCATGGCGGCGGCCGTGGCGACAGCGCTGGGCGGCGCACCGGTGGACGCCTGCGTGGACGCCGCGCTGGCCCAGCTCCCCGAGGGAACCGAGATCCGCCGCAACGCGCTGCACGCGGTGGACCTGGCGCGAAGGGCGGCCGCGGCCCGCCCCGGCCTGCCGGGAAACGCGTTCGCCCTGGTCCCGGTCCTGGAGCACGAAATCGTCGACCACGTCTACAGCTACGGCATCGCGGCGGCGGAAACGGTCCCGGTGGCCCTGGCCGTGGCGACCGCGGCCGGCGGCGATGTGACGGAGGCGGTACCCACGGCGGCGTGCCTCTCGCGGGTGGCGGACTCGGCCCCGGCGCTGGCGGGCGCGCTGACCGGAGCGATCGGCGGAGCCGACACGCTCCCGGCGAGCTGGCGGGACGCCTGCCGCATGCTCGCGGGCTGCGCACTCCCGCGCCTGGCAGGAACGGACCTCGTGGACATCGCAACAGACCTGACCAGGGCAGCAACCACACCGAAAGGCCCCTGATGACCACCCCCACAACGGCCACCCCCACCCCGAAGCGAACCCCGGAAGGAACCCCCACCCCCCGCTCCCTGGAGGACCGCACCACCGGAGCCCTCCTGGGCGCCGCGGTGGGCGACGCGCTGGGCGGCCCGGTGGAGGGCTGGACGCCGGAGGCGATCGCGGAGCGCCACGGCGGCCGGGTCCGCGGCATCGTGGAGCCGTTCCACAAGGACGACTGGCGTACGGCGCGCCCGATCGCCCCGTACCACAAGGGCGACGGTCACGTCACCGACGACACCTTGATGACGCACGCGCTGATCAGGGTCTACGAGAACGTACGGGACCACCTGGACGCGTACGCGGTCGCAGACCACCTCGTCCCCGACCTGATCACCAACACCCGCTGGATCCCGGAGCTGGAGGCGGAGGCGCTCCCGCTGCAACGGATCTTCCTGGCCGAGAAGTGGATCGTGGCGCGCATCCACTACGGCCATGTGGACCCGCGCGAGGCGGGCGTGGGCAACATCGTGAACTGCGGCGCGGCGATGTACATGGCTCCGGTCGGAGCGGTGAACGCCGGCAACCCCGGCAGGGCGTACGAGGAGGCGCTGGACGTCGCGGGCGCACACCAGTCGTCGTACGGCAGGGAGGCCGCGGGCGTCTTCGCGGCGGCGGTCGCCGCGGCGTTCAGGCCGGGTGCGACGCCGGAGTCGGTGGTCGAGGAGGCGCTGGCTCTCGCGAAGGACGGCACGAGGTCGGCGATCGATGCGGTATGCGAAGTGGCGCGTGACCACACGGACTTCGAGGACGCGCTGGGACCGCTGCGGGAGGCGGTCACGCCGTTCGACACGGTCGGCCCGGAGTACCGCAAGCCGTCGCTCGGGGCGCGCCGCCCGTCTCGGCTGCACGCGATCGAGGAGTTGCCGATCGCGCTCGGGATGCTCCTGGTCGGCCAAGGCGACTTCCGCCGGACGGTCCTCGGCTCGGTCAACTACGGCCGTGACTGCGACTCGATCGCGACGATGAGCGGTGCGATCGTGGGTGCGCTGCACGGGGAGTCGGCGGTGCCGCAGGAGTGGAGCGGTGAGGTGGCCCGCGCGAGCAGACTCGACCTGCACACACCGGCGGCCTCACTGGCCCGGGTCACGCGCGAGGTCTTCGCCAAGGACATGACCCGCCGCCGGTCCCACGAGGCGGCGTTCGCCGAACTCACCGCGACCGCGGGGTCGTGATGCTGCGCCTCACCTGGGTCCAGCCCGAGGACCTGCTCGGCCACGAGCTGCGCCAGGCAGCACAGGACGGCCGGGACGCGAGCGAGGTGGAGCGCCGCTGGCGCGAGGCGGGCGGCCACCCGCCCCCCGAGCGCGCGGGAGCGTCACCGCCACCCCAGGACCCAGGACTACGGGCACTGGCGAACACACTCCTGGACGAACTGGCCTCAACACAGAGCCCCCTGAAGGCACTTGAACCGACCTCCTTTCCGGAGATCAGGCAACTCACCCCTCAACCAGCCCGTCCGGCGCTTGAGGACAGGGAACGCGGGGGCCTGGGGGCGGCGCCCACAGAAACCCCCGGGACGAAAAGCCTGCACGCGTCCTGGCTGGGCAGAGCGGTCGGCTGCCTCCTGGGCAAACCCGTGGAGAAACTCCCCCTGCACGGCATCCGGGCCATCGCGAAGTCCACGTCCAACTGGCCTCTGAACACCTGGTTCACGCACCGGAACCTCCCGCAGGACGTGGCGGAGCGCTACCCCTGGAACCGCCGCTCCCGCCCCACCTCCCTCGCCGAGAACATCGACGGCATGCCGGAGGACGACGACCTCAACTACCCGCTCCTCGGCCTGCTCCTGCTCCGGCGCCACGGCGCCGAGTTCACCACGGCGGACGTGGCGCAGCTGTGGCTCGACGAGTTGCCGGCGGGCCGCACGTTCACCGCGGAGCGCATCGCGTACCGCAATCTCCTGGACGGCATCGAGCCCCCGGACACGGCCGTGCACCACAACCCGTTCCGGGAGTGGATCGGCGCCCAGATCCGCGCGGACGTCTTCGGCTGGACGAACCCCGGCGACCCCGCCCGGGCGGCCGAGCTGGCCCACACGGACGCGACGTTGACGCATACGGCGAACGGCGTCTACGGAGAGATGTTCGTAGCGGCAGCCATCGCCCACGCAGCAGCACGAACCGCCACGACAACCCATGCAGCAGCACCAGCCGCCACCACGCCCCACACCGAGACACCACCCCGCGCCACCCCCACCACAGTCACCACCCCCACGACCCCCACCATCCACAGCACCCTCGACGCCGGCCTCTCCGTGATCCCACCCGACTCGCGCTACGCCCAGGCAATCCGCTTCGGCATCGAGACGGCCCGCGCCGAACCCACCGGCACCCCGGCCGGCTTCGCGTCCGTGGTCGACACGCTCCACGCCCGCTACGCCCACGACCACCACTGGGTGCACGTCCTGCCCAACGCGGCGCTCCTCGCCGCCGCGCTCACCCACGCCGACGGCGACTTCACGGGGTCCATCTGCCGTGCGGTGTCGGGCGGCTGGGACACCGACTCCAACGGCGCGACGGCCGGTTCGATCGCCGGCCTCCTCGCCGGCTCCCCCGACGCGATCGACGACCGCTGGACCACCCCGCTCAAGAACCGTCTGGCGACCTCGGTCGCCGACTTCGACGGGATCGGCTTCGACGAACTGGCCAGGCTCACTCAGGAGGCCCGCACATGAATTCCGATCACGACCAGCACCCCACCACCACGCCCGACACACCCTCACCCAACACCCCCACCCCCCAACACCCCGCCCCCCTGCAGGGCCTGCGCGTCCTCGACCTCGCCACCCTCTTCGCCGGCCCGCTCGCCGCCACCTTGCTGGGCGACTTCGGCGCGGACGTGATCAAGGTCGAGCATCCCCGTAAACCGGACCCGTCCCGAGGCCACGGCCCGTCGAAGGACGGCGTCGGCCTGTGGTGGAAGCTCCTCGGCCGCAACAAGCGGAACATCACCCTCGATCTCTCCACACCGGGCGGGCGCGAGATCCTCCTCAAGCTGGTCGCGGACGCGGACGTACTGATCGAGAACTTCCGTCCCGGCACCCTGGAGAAGTGGAACCTCGGCTGGGAGGAACTGAACGCCGCCAACCCGCGCCTGGTACTCACCCGCGTCACCGCCTTCGGCCAGTTCGGGCCGTACTCGCGACGCCCCGGATTCGGCACGCTCGCCGAGGCGATGAGCGGCTTCGCCGCGCTCACCGGCGAGCCCGAAGGCCCCCCGACACTCCCGCCGTTCGGCCTCGCGGACTCGATCGCCGCCCTCTCCACGTCGTACGCGGTGATGGCCGCGCTCCAGGGCCGCGAGCGGACGGGGCGGGGCCAGGTCGTCGACATGGCGATCATCGAGCCGATGCTGACGGTCCTCGGCCCGCAGCCCATCTGGTACGACCAGCTCGGCTACGTGCAGCCGCGCACCGGGAACCGGTCCACGAACAACGCCCCGCGCAACACCTACCGCACGAGCGACGACAAGTGGGTGGCGGTCTCCACGTCCGCCCAGTCGATCGCCGAGCGCGTGATGCGCCTGGTCGGCCGCCCCGAGCTGATCGACGAGCCGTGGTTCGAGACGGGTGCGGGCCGCGCGGGCCACGCCGACGAACTCGACGCTGCGGTCGGGTCCTGGATCGCCCGGCACTCGCGGGACGACGTCCTCGCGGCCTTCGAGAAGGCGGAGGCCGCCATCGCCCCCGTCTTCGACATCCGCGACGTGATGGAGGACGAGCAGTACCAGGCGCTCGGCTCGATCACCGAGGTGCCCGACCCCGAGCTGGGCACGGTCAGGATGCAGAACGTGCTGTTCCGCCTCTCCGAGACCCCCGGCGCGATCAAGTGGGCCGGCCGCCCCCACGGCGCCGACACGGACGAGATCCTTACGGGCCTCG
Source organism: Streptomyces sp. NPDC055140 (assembly GCF_053607285.1). Taxonomy (NCBI): domain Bacteria; kingdom Bacillati; phylum Actinomycetota; class Actinomycetes; order Kitasatosporales; family Streptomycetaceae; genus Streptomyces; species Streptomyces sp. NPDC055140. The sequence goes on from NZ_JBSGTG010000001.1 coordinate 309,168, forward strand.
GTCTTTCCCCCTCGGAGATCACCACCCTCCGCGAGGCGGGCGCGCTGTGACCGCTCAGTCCTACGAGACGTTCCTGACCTGGCTCTACGCCCCGGGAGACCGGCCGGAGGTGGTGGCGAAGGCGCTCGACTCGGGCGCCGACGTGGTCCTGATCGACCTGGAGGACGCGGTCGCCCCCGACCGTAAGGCGTACGCCCTCGACGCGACCGCCGAGCTGCTCGCCGAGAAGCACCCGGTGCCGGTGCATGTGAGGGTCAACGCGCTGGACTCGCCGCGCGCCGAGTCCGAGGTCAGACGGCTCACCCCGCTCCCGGGCCTCGGCGCCCTGCGCCTTCCCAAGGTCCACGGCCCCGCCGATCTGGACCGTGTCTCGGACTGGTCGGTCGAGGTGCCGCCCCTGTACGCCCTCCTGGAGTCGGCGCTCGGCGTCGAGCAGGCGTACGAGATCGCGCGGCATCCCGGCGTACGGGGCATCGCGCTGGGCGAGGCGGATCTGCGGGCGGAGCTCGGCGTGGCGAACGGCGAGGGTCTGGCGTGGCCACGCGGGCGGGCGGTCGTCGCCGCGCGCGCCGCGGCGCTGCCCCCGCCGCCGCAGTCCGTCTACCCGGACGTCCGCGACACGGTGGGCCTGGCCCGCTCCTGTTCGCATGGCCGGGCGCTCGGCTTCTTCGGCCGTATGGCGATCCATCCACGCCAGCTCCCCGTCATCGAGGCGGCGTTCCTGCCGACGGCGGCGGAGGTCGACGCGGCGACGGAGGTCGTCGGCGCCGCCGCCACGGAGGCGGGGGCCCTGGCGCTGCCCGACGGCCGCTTCGTCGACGCGGCGATCGTGTCGGACGCGCGCCGGGTCCTTGCGCTGGCGTCACGCCGTCGCGGGGGCTGACCGGGACAGAGCGACGGGGGCGCCGGATCGGATCGATCCGGCGCCCCCGTCGACGTATGGGTGGTGAGGCTCAGCTAGCTCTTCCCGGCCTTCGTGGCCCCTGCCTCACCGTTGGCCTCGTCCTTGCCGGCGGCCTCGTCCTCGGCCGCCTCGGTGGACTCGGCAGCGTCACCCGCTGCCTTGTCCTCCTCCTTGACCTCAGCCTTGTCCCGGGGGTCGGAGTCGTCGCCCTTGGCCTTGGCCGTGTCAGTGTCCGTGTCATCGTCACCGGTACCCGGCTCCACGATCGCTTCGCGGCCGGGGCGGATCTTCGCCGAGATCACGATATAGATCACCGCGAGCAGGAAGACACCCATCGCGGTCCAGTCGTTGAGCCGCAGACCGAGGATGTGGTGGGCGTCGTCGACGCGCATGTACTCGATCCAGAAGCGGCCCACGCAGTACGCGGCGACGTAGAGCGCGAAGGCCCGCCCGTGGCCGAGCTTGAAGCGGCGGTCCGCCCAGATCACGAGCAGCGCGACACCGATGCACCACAGGGACTCGTACAGGAAGGTCGGGTGGTACGTGCCCGGCACGCGCCCGTCCGCCGACGACGTGATCTTCAGGGCCCACGGCAGGTCGGTGGGCCTGCCGTACAGCTCCTGGTTGAACCAGTTGCCCCAGCGGCCGATGGCCTGCGCGATGGCGATGCCGGGCGCGATGGCGTCGGCATAGGCGGGGAGCGGGATGCCGCGCCTGCGGCACCCGATCCACGCGCCCACGGCGCCGAGCGCGATGGCACCCCAGATCCCGAGGCCGCCCTCCCAGATCTTGAAGGCGTCCACCCAGTCGCGGCCCTCGCTGAAGTACAGCTCGTAGTCCGTGATCACGTGGTAGAGCCGCCCGCCGACGAGGCCGAACGGCACGGCCCAGACCGCGATGTCGGCAACGGTGCCGGATCGCCCGCCGCGGGCGATCCAGCGTTTGTTGCCGAGCCAGACGGCCACGAAGACGCCGATGATGATGCAGAACGCGTAGGCCCGCAGCGGAATGGGTCCGAGATGGACCACTCCGTGAGCCGGGCTGGGGATGAAGGCAAGAGTCATGGCAATGTCGACGCTACCGTGCCGGGCCGTGGCGGCGGCAACCAGCCCGGCTACGGGTCCATAACGAGACCTCGCGTCTGCGGCCGCTCCTACGGCTTGTCGGCCGCTTGCACCATCTGCTTCAGCTTCGCGGGGGTCAGCGGGTTGGCCTGGTCACCGAACACGTTCTTCCCGTTCAGGAGCACCGTCGGCGTGCCCTGGAAGCCGCCGTCCTGGAACGCCTGGTTCGACTTCTTGACCCAGCTGTCGTGGCTGCCGTCGTCGACACACTTCCTGAAGTCCGGCGTCACGAGGCCGCCGACCTTGCCGGCCAGCGCGATCAGCTTGCCGTTGTCGGCGAAGGCGTCGTCGGTCTCCGGGGGCTGGTTCTCGTAGAGGACGTCGTGGAACGGGGTGAACTTCCCGGCGTCCTGGGCACACGCCGCCGCGTTCGCCGCGCGCAGGGAGCCGCTGCCGCCCATGTTCTTGTCGATGAGCGTGGCCAGGTGGTATTCGACCTTGAGCTGTCCGGAGTCGGTCAGCTCGTGGATCGTCGTGCGGTAGGCGTTCTCGAAGGCCTTGCACGCGGGGCAGCGGAAGTCCTCCCACACCGTGAGTGTCGACTTCGCACTGTCCTTGCCGACCGGGATCGCGAGGCTGTCCTTGCCGACCGCACCCTGCGGGGCGACGACGGGCCCCGAGGCGTCACTCTTGTCGTCACCGGAATTCGCCGCGATCACGCCGATCACGGCGGCCAGCGCCAGGACGCCCACGACGGCGCCCCCCACGATCACGCCCCTGCGGCGCCTGTCCTTGGCTCTCTGCTTCTCGCGCTCCTCCGCCAGCCGGTCACGGGCGGTGCGCTTTCCGTCACGGTTCTTCTCGCTCACACCCACCAAACGAACCGGGGAGGCACCAGCGTGCCTCCCCGGTCCCAGGTCCACCCATATGGGTTACGACGTAATGGGCTACGACGTCATGGGTTACGCCTTGACGCGCACCCCGTCCGCGAGGTCCGCCGCGAGGGCCCGCACGGCGGCGAGTCCGGCGGCCTGGTCGTCCGCGTCGAGCATCAGCTTCACGAACGCCGAGCCGACGATGACCCCGTCGGCGAACCCGGCGACCTCGGCCGCCTGCTTCGCGTTCGAGACGCCAAGGCCGACGCAGACCGGCAGGTCGGTGGTGGCCTTGGTGCGGCGCACGAGGTCCTGGGCCTGGTTGCCGACGGACTCGCGGGTGCCGGTGACGCCCATCAGGGAGGCGGCGTACACGAAGCCGGAGCCCGCGGCGGTGATCGTCGCGAGGCGCTCGTCCTTGCTGCTGGGGGCGACGACGAAGACGGTCCCGAGGCCGTGCTTGTCCGCGTGCTCCCTCCAGGTCGCCGACTCCTGGACGGGCAGGTCGGGCAGGATGCAGCCCGCGCCGCCCGCCTCGGCGAGCTCGGCGGTGAACCGCTCGATGCCGTAGCGGTCGATGGGGTTCCAGTACGTCATGACGAGGACCGGCTTGCCGGTCGCCGCGTGGGCCTCGCGGACCGTGCGCATGACGTCGGCGATCCGGACGCCGCCGCGCAGCGCGATGTCGTCCGCGGTCTGGATGACGGGCCCGTCGAGGACGGGGTCGCTGTGCGGCAGCCCGACCTCCACGACGTCGGCGCCGCCGTCGAAGACGGCCTTGATCGCCTCGATGCCGCCGTCCACGGTCGGGAACCCGGCGGGGAGGTAGGCGATGAGGGCGGAGCGGCCCTCTGCGCGCGCGGCGGCGAGGGTGTCGTTCAACAGCTGGATGTTGCCGCTCACTTGGCGTCTCCCTGGATCTCCGCGCCGGTCCCGGCCGCGTCCGCCGCGACGGCGGCGTCGGTGTCGTACAGGCCGAAGTAGCGGGCGGCCGTGTCCATGTCCTTGTCGCCGCGCCCGGACAGGTTGACGATCATCAGCCCGTCCTTGCCGAGCTCCTTGCCGACCTCGATGGCTCCGGCGAGCGCGTGGGCGCTCTCGATGGCCGGGATGATGCCCTCGGTGCGCGAGAGCAGGCGCAGTGCCTGCATGGCGGCGTCGTCGGTGACCGCGCGGTACTCGGCGCGGCCGCTGTCCTTGAGGAAGGCGTGTTCGGGGCCAATGCCCGGGTAGTCGAGGCCCGCCGAGATCGAGTAGGGCTCGGTGATCTGGCCCTCGTCGTCCTGGAGGACGTAGGACCGTGAGCCGTGCAGGATGCCGGGCTCGCCCGCGGTCAGCGTCGCGGCGTGCTCGCCGGTCTCCAGGCCGTGGCCGGCCGGCTCGCAGCCGATGAGGCGCACGTCGGCGTCGGGGATGAAGGCGTGGAAGAGGCCGATGGCGTTCGAGCCGCCGCCGACGCAGGCCACGGCCGCGTCGGGCAGGCGTCCGGCGCGCTCCAGGATCTGGCGGCGGGCCTCGACGCCGATGACGCGGTGGAAGTCGCGGACCATCGCCGGGAAGGGGTGGGGTCCCGCGACGGTCCCGAAGAGGTAGTGCGTGCGGTCGACGTTGGCGACCCAGTCGCGGAACGCCTCGTTGATGGCGTCCTTGAGGGTGCGGCTGCCGGACTTCACGGCGACGACCTCGGCGCCGAGCATCCGCATGCGCGCCACGTTGAGCGCCTGGCGCTCGGTGTCGATCTCGCCCATGTAGATGGTGCACTCGAGGCCGAAGAGGGCGCAGGCGGTGGCGGTGGCCACGCCGTGCTGGCCGGCGCCGGTCTCGGCGATGACGCGGGTCTTGCCCATGCGCTTGGTCAGGAGGGCCTGGCCGAGCACGTTGTTGATCTTGTGCGAGCCGGTGTGGTTGAGGTCCTCGCGCTTGAGGAACATCCGGACGCCACCGGCGTGCTCGGCGAACCGCGGCACCTCGGTGAGGGAGCTGGGCCGTCCCGTGTAGTTGACGAGCAGGTCGTCGAGCTCGGCGGCGAAGGCCGGGTCGTTCTTGGCCTTGTCGTACTCGACGGCGACCTCGTCGACGGCGGCGACGAGCGCCTCCGGGATGAACTTGCCGCCGAACGCGCCGAAGTACCCCTCACTGGTGGGGACTTGACCTTCGGGGTCGGGAATGAAGAAGTTACTGGGCATGCGAAACCTCATGGTGTGAACGGGTGTGGACACTACGCGCCATGGGGCAGGGTTACTTGTCGGCAGCGGGCCGCCTGTGGCGGGCCCGCGCCGTTCACCGCGCCCCTTATGGGGCGCAGCACCATCGCATCCCGTTGACCTGACCCGGCTCGTCGCCGATGACGTAACGCACCCGGCGCCCGTGCACACGCCGCGCCGGCGCCCGGCAGCCGCGGGGGCGGCAGCCGGGTGCGAGGCGGGCGGCGATGGCCATCGGGGAGGTCAGCTCCTGCCGTGGCGCAGGGCGGGGTGGGCGCCCGCGGCGACCAGGTCGGAGACCGCGGTGCGCGGGTCGCGGCCGGTCACCAGGGACTCGCCCACGAGGACGGCGTCGGCGCCCGCGTTGGCGTACGCAATGAGGTCGTGCGGGCCTCGCACGCCCGACTCGGCGATCTTGACGATGTGGTTGGGGATCTCCGGGGCGACCTGCTGGAACGTGTCGCGGTCGACCTTGAGCGTCTTGAGGTTCCGCGCGTTCACGCCGATGATGCGGGCGCCCGCGTCCACGGCGCGCTCCACCTCGTCCTCGTCGTGCACCTCGACGATCGGCGTGAGCCCGATGGACTCCGCGCGCTCGATGAGCGACTCGAGGGCGGGCTGATCCAGGGCGGCCACGATCAGCAGCGCGAGGTCGGCGCCGTACGCCCTGGCCTCCCACAGCTGGTACGAGGTGACGATGAAGTCCTTGCGCAGGATCGGGATGTCGACCTTGGCGCGCACGGCCTCCAGGTCGCCGAGCGAACCGCCGAACCGGCGCTGCTCGGTCAGTACGGAGATGACGGCGGCGCCGCCCGCCTCGTAGTCGGCGGCGAGGCCGGCCGGGTCGGCGATCGCGGCGAGCGCGCCCTTGGACGGGCTGGAACGCTTGACCTCGCAGATCACCTTGACGCCGTCGCCGCGCAGGGCGGCCACCCCGTCCTTGGCGGCAGGTGCCTTGGCCGCGCGCTCCTTGAGCTCGTCGAGGCTGACGTGCGCCTGCCGCTCCGCGAGGTCGGCACGGACTCCGTCGATGATCTCGTCGAGCACACTCACGCGAGCGGCCCCCTTCCTGACGGTGGAGCGGTGGAAGCTGATTGCCCCGAGGAGCAATCCACTGGTCACAGTGATGATATCCGGAGGAGGGCGCAGGCTCCGCATCCGGTTGACGCCGGTCCCACTACCTGGACAAATACTGTTGATCAAGGATGGAGCCAGCCACCTAGGGGCAGGTTCCGGACAACCGTGAAGACAAGGACCACGGCGCCCACGGCCCACAGGTGGGGGCGTCCGAGATCGATCCGTACGGGCAGCCCCCGTGCCACCCGTACGGCCCATACGGCCCACAGGACGGCGAAGAGGGCGTAGCCCGCCACGGCGAGCGCGTTGTCCCCCAGAGCGGCCGTGAGGTCGCCGTGGACGAGCGCGTGGGCGCTGCGCAGACCGCCGCAGCCGGGGCAGTAGATCCCCGTGTAGTGGAGCAGCGGGCAGGCGGGGTAGTGGCCCGGCTCGTTCGGGTCGACGGACCCGACGTACGCGAAGCCCATACCGACCGCGGTGAGGACACCGGCGGGGACGGCCAGCCGTCGCAGCGAACCGGCGGCACCGCTGGTCAGGGTGGCCGCGGAGGTGTCCGTTTCGGCGTTCACCCGTGAATTGTGCAACGGGCCCGCCGGGTCCGCCCGTCGGCGCGCAGCGCGTGGAAAGCGTGAGAGGCGGTCCGGCACCTGGTGCCGGAC